>QZIW01000013.1 GCA_003604985.1 Ammonifex sp. | reverse complement strand
AAAGTGATGGCGTGGTACGATAACGAGTGGGGGTACTCAAACCGGGTGGCCGACCTGATTACTTATATGGCCCTATGTGAACGCCTGGCGCAAAAGTAGATTTGCTTCTCACCGAACACCAAGAAACCTCCGGATTAATCCCCGGAGGTTCTTGTTTGCACGTTAAGTTTGGTATTAATGTCACTCTATACTAAAACCCCCTCTTGCTCTGTCCCCCCAACTGAGGAACGGAGTGACAATTTCGGCAAATGGGGTGGGTGTTATATAATTCGAGTCCTTTCTCGGGTCTCGCCGGCAAATTTAGTGACAATCCCGGCACGCGGGCTTAGCAACGTCAATTTCGCCTTCGGCGTTGTCGTTTATGTGCCCGTGGCAGTGCACGTTGGCGCAGTCCCCGTGAAGAGCGGAAAATCCGGCGTTGTTGACCCATTTCGAGCCTTTTGTCCAATTGACGAAGTAGTCGGTGGTCCAGTCCAGCAGGCCGGACGGCAGGTACCCGCCCTCAATGCCGTGGCAAAAGGTGCACTTCACCGTCAGTGACGGGGTTTGGTTCGGTCCGTACCAGGGATAACGCAAACGGCCCGAACCCTGGTGGCACGGCGTGCAGGCTTGGTTGCCCGCTTGTTTCGTTGTGGTGTATTCGTGTCCGTTAACACCCGTAAGGTAATCGTGCGGTGTATGCGTTTTCTCCGCATTGGTAAGGTGAGTCAGGTCAAAACCTTCCGCTGATTCCGGATCCGTGCCGCCTGAAGGGTCGTTCCTACCGAGAATATTCCCCCAGTAATGGGGACCAGTCGCGCCTCCTGACGGGTAAGACCAGGGGTAAATCTGCCTGGCAAGGCCCTGCGATATGTGACACCGGTCGCAGCCCCAGCGCCCGACGTGAATCTTCTGCCGCTTAACTACCTGGCCGTCAACCATTGCCTTTATGGTCATTTCTATCGGCTGCCAGCCGGTGAAAGACTCCCCGCCGAGTGAAGCCTCGGTAAGGACAAACGATCCCGTATATACTCCTGGTTCTTCATACGTCGCAGAACCCACCGTCAAGAGCCGGCTGCCGGCGTATACCACCTGGTAAACAACGTCCTCCACCTCCGCCGGGCTACCGTTCAAATTGTTCAGGTAGACGGAGAAGTTCACCGTCCGGGGGTAACCCTCTTCGGGCCAAAAGTTAGGGTCCGCAAACGGAGGAAACCACCAGCGGAACAGCGCGGCGCTGTACACCCAGTAGTACGGGTCCATCAAATAGTACTTCTTATCGGTCTTTATGTTAACGACCAGAGGGGTCGAGGCAGCGCTCTCGGCCGGGTAAGGGGCCTGTTTATCCACCAGCAAAACGGCGCCCGCAATCAGCGCGACTGTAATCAAAACAACCGGCAGGAACCTCCCCATTAAGAAACGCATCTCCACGACAACTTCCTCCTCCCAGGGCTTTCCCTTACGGAGCAACCCGTTGAGAGAATCCGCTTCCTCCGGCAAGGGTAATTCAGATAACGGACCGACTCAAATCGTACCTCTCACCCACAACCGGTCTATCATAGAAATTATCGGGGAGATTTCTTATTCTCTTTACGTATGATGAAGAAATACTTGTACCTGTGCTATTCAGCCTTGGGTTCGACGCCTGCTACAGCCCGCTTGGAAATCTTAGTGGCAATCGGTGCACACGGGCCTGGCGTATTCAATGTCCCCTTCGGCGTCGTCCACTATGTGTCCGTGGCAGTGAACGCTGGTGCAGTCACCATGAATAGCGGAAAAGCCAGCGTTGTCCTTCCACTTCGATCCCTTACCCCAGTTGTCAAAATACCCAGCGAACTTTGTCGAAGACCAGTCCAGCACGCCGGATGGCAGATACCCCCCCTCCATTCCGTGACAGTAAGTACACTCGACTTTTTCGCCGGGGTGTGTATAGTAGGGGGGGGTTGACCAGGGATAACGCAACCGGCCCGAACCGTGGTGGCACGGCGAACATGCGGTTTCGCCGCATTGTTTCTGAATCGTGTACTCGTGCCCATATGTTCCGGTCAACAAGTCTGCCGGGGTATGTGTTTTCTCGGGATCGGTGAGATTGCTCAGGTTGAACATCTCGTTGCTATTACCCGCTCCCCCCAACTGACCGTACCAGCCATGAGGACCCCAATAACCTCCGGTAGGATAACCCCAGGGATATATCTGCCTGGCCAAGCTTGCCTCCAAGTGACAACGGTCACAACCCCAGCGGCCGACATGGAACTTCTGTCTTTTGACCACCTGGTCGCCGACCAGCGCCTTTACAGTCATCTCGCGGGGCTCCCAGCCGGTAAAAGACGCCCCGCCGAGGGAAGCTTCGGTAAGAACAAACGATCCCCTAAAAACTCCCGGCTCTTCGTACGTCGCAGAACCCGTCGTCAAGAGCCGGCCGGTACCGTAAACCACCTGGTAGACAACCCCCTCTACCTCCGCCGGGCTGCCGTTCAAATTGTTCAGGTAGACGGAGAAGTTCACCGTCCGGGGATAACCTTCTTCCGGCCACCAATGCGGGTTTCCGGAGGGGCCTGGTAAATCTTCTTTCGATGCGCTGTAAACCCAGTAGTACGGGTCCATCAGGTAGTACTTTTTATCGGTCTTTATGTTGACGACCAGGGGAGTCGACAATGTGCTTTCGGCCACCCCTGGCGATTGTTGTTCTTTAAGAAGTACGAATACGGCCACAAAAATCATAATTAGACCGACCAAAGTCAGTCCTCTCCTCAGGTGACGCCTTCCCACTCCGGTAACCTCCCCCAATACTTACCAGTTACACTATATCCGTGACTTTATAATTTCTGTCAGGATTTCTAATTTGTCAATTATGGCAAAAATCGCAGGCAACGCCGCCGTCCCCATCATGTCCCTTCAAGCTGTTAACATCCGGGTGGCAGTCCCCGCAAGCAACGCGGGGGTCGCTCCAGGAGTTATACAGCCCCGCACCGTGGCAGTTGTAGCAGATGCCGCGGCTGTCCATCCGTATAAGTGCGGACGTGTCGCTTGTCCCGCCGATGCCGGTGTCCCGCGGCCAGCTCGTTGCCCAACCGTTAATTTGCGCCGTGGCGCCGTGCGCTCGATGGCAGGTTAAGCACGCTACCTTGTCCGGCAGGCCGGAAAAACCGGAAGTCCAGAGTTCCAGCGGCGTGCCGGTGGCGACTGTTACATCGCCAAGGCCGCCGCCGGTGGGAGGCTGTGCGTGAACGTCCACCGGGTGCCGCCACATGCCGAGCAACTGACCGGCGTGCCCGCTCCCGGCGATTCTTTCGCCGGCGGTACTGGTGTCAAATTTATTATGACAGGCGCCGCACCAGGCAGCGCTGCCGTAAACGTAGTCGGTTACCTGGTAAACGCCCGAGTCCGTGGCCGAATAGGCAAACGATCCTACCGACTCCATGGCGAAAATCACTTCGTCCACCATTCTGCCGAGAATAGAGGTACGCAGCAGTCGCGGGTTGCCGGAAACGGCGTTGTTTATTGAGTAAGAGCTACCCGATCCCGGTGGGACCCACGCAACGGTTCCCGGTGTCTTACCGCCGGCGTGAGGGTCGTGGCAGGAACCGCACACCAGGCCGTTCCCCGTCAGGGTATCCGTCCCTCCCGGGATGACGAGCTGTGTGGCGCCCGGCCCGCTCCAGGCTCCGGCCTGATTGAGCGTATCGGGGAGATATCCCATAACGGTATGCCGCGAAGTTACCGTCTCGTAATCGTTACTTCCGGGACCGATCCACAACCTTTCGAACCCGCCCGCGGTGGAAGTGTAAGAATTGCCGCCGTCGACGGTTTTGCCGTACTGGATGTCGTACGGGGCGCTGGTGGTACCCTGCCCGTGGCAGAGATAGCAGAACTCGGTCTGTGTTGGTCCGGACTTTAACAGCTTGGGGTAAGGGGCGGCGTGGGCGACGTGGCAGCCGGCGCAGGCGTCGGTTGTCGCGTTAAACTGTCCATGGGTCCAGGCAAACGCGGGGACTGTAGAGCAAAGCGTGTACATGATAATGAGGATACACGCTTTAAATGCGGTATACATATTCATTGGATTCCGCCCACCATCTTGACCTTCGTACATAAAGGACTTTCACTCCTATTGATAAGCCACATTGTGTTCTATATGTGGTCCGACAGGAGTACCACAGGAGCACCACAGGAGTACCAATTCTGCAAAGTTTACTAAAATCCTGCCAAAATAATCTAAAGCTCACGCCCGGGAAATATTCAGAATATTCTATCAATTAAGTCCCGGAAAAATGTTTGCCAACCGGACTTCAAGCCCCAAATCGGGCTTATATCCACCCATATAGTTATACACGGCGGACGGTCCAATTGGGGGAAAAAACAAGCCCTGCCGGAGCAGGACTTTTCGCAGTCTAAAAGATGGTTATTTCTCACATGCCGAGCCGGCAGGCGGCAATGGCCCTGTCGATTTCTTCCTGTAGAATCGAGGGCAGTCCTTCAATGTTAACGTTGAGGAAACCGCGCACAATGGTTGAGGTGGCCTCTTCCTCGCTCAACCCGCGCGCCATAAGGTATTCGATCTCCTCTTCAGCAACTTTACCGACCGCCGCCTCGTGCGAAAGTTCCACGTTCGCCACCAGCGCTTCCAGTTCCGGTATGGCGTAGATGCGGCCCCGCTCTGAAAGCATCAGCCCCCGGCACTCGAGATGTCCCCGCGCGCCGGGTACTTCACCCGCGATGTGGCCGCGGTTGATGATGTCGCCCCCGGTGGTAATCGTTCGGGCGATTAGTTCGGCCTTGGTGTCCGGGGCGCTTAACTGCACGCGCGAACCCACGTCCATCTCAGTGCCCGGCGGCGCCACCAGAATGGTGTTGTAGCGGCCTACCGCCCCCTCGCCGGCAAGGCGTGTCGTCGGGTACATCAGCAGGCTTCTAACACCGCTCAGACAAAAAAAGTTCGATGAGAAGACGCCCCCCGCTTCGACGAGGGTGACCCCGCGCGGCCGGACCACAACCTCCTCGCCCCAGTTATGAATCATGGTGAAACTGAGTTTCGCGCCCTTTTTCACGTATGCCTCCGTAATGCCGATGTGCAAACCCCTCTGGACGAATGCCCCCGTGGCGCACCCGGTAATGATGTCGAGGGCGGCCTCCTCCTCGAGGATCACCAGGTTGTGGACCTCCTGGGCAAGGCCCTCGTGTCCGATGTAGAGACTGGCCTGAACGGGGTACCGCGTCTTAACGCCGGGTAAGACCCGGACGAAATACCCGTTCATGCGCCGCCCGGACCATTCCTCGTCCAAGGGGATCAACCCCCCGAGATAGTCCCTCACCCACGCGTACTTTTCCAGGGCTTCCTGAATGTTGAGAACTTCCACGCCCTCCTGCACGCTGCGGCAGTGGACCACCGAGTTGTCCAGTTGCATGAACGTTCCGGCCCTGCTGTGGCCTTTGACGTCCACACCGGTATGTAAAAGACGTTCCTTTTCGACAGGGGGAAGCGTGGTTAGGTCTTCAATGTAAGCATGTTGCTTGCCCTCCTGTAGAAACCCCTCTTTGATGCTTTTGGCCATATCTGTTCGTATTACCTCCTACCTGCCTCTAAAGCACGCAGTGTACGCACTCGCCGTAACCGACCCGTTTAATGCACCCGAAAAGCTCCCGCGGGTTCCCACTGCACGAGAGCTTGCCCTTGTAAAGCACGTGACCCACGTCCGCTTCGACGTAGTTTAGAATATAACCCGTATGGGTAATGACCAGGCCGCACTTGGTGCGGCCACGGCGTATTTCCTTAAGCGGTCTGCCGTTCCAGCGCACGACCTCTTTCTCCAGGAGGTGGTTGATCGCCTGGCCGATAAGCGCCATGTTTTCAAGGTCCACACCCGACTCGGGCTCGTCCAACAGAACAAGGTCGGGGTTCTGAGCCAGGAGTTGGACCAGTTCCGAGCGTTTTAATTCCCCCCCTGAAAACCCGTGATTCACTTCGCGGTCAAGAAAATCGGTCAGGTTCAGGCCCGCCGCCAGTTCCTCCGGGGTGATTCCGTCCCTGGCAGCGATTTCGATAATGTTCCTCAGGAGTACGCCGCGGATCGTGGGCGGGCGCTGGAAAGCGATCCCCATCCCCCGCACGGCGCGCTCGTTTACCGGCAACGCCGTAATATCCTCTTCCTTGAACAGGATCCGCCCCGCGATTACCCGGAAACGGGGGAAACCCATGATCGTTCCCAACAGGGTCGATTTCCCCGAACCGTTCGGCCCGAAAAGGACGTGGGTCTCCCCCGGCACGATCTCCAGGTTAATGTCCTCAAGCACCGTCCGGTCGCCGATCGCGACGCTCAGGTTCTCCAGTCTCAGCATATTATCCCTCCAAACTAAAGGCGGCGACGAAACTCCCCTCCGGCACGCCCAGGGCTGACGCCACCGGGGCACATTTGGCCCTCAAAAGGTGAAAAACTCTGCGGTCTCCGGTCTCCGAAAACGTTTCGTAGTAACCCATTCCCTTGGCAAGAATCAAATCCGCCTTTTCGTACAGGCGCTTGAATTCCGGTGATGCGGCCTCGATGTCGAGCCCCGGCGAATCGGTTCCCGTGCTCTCCACCCTGCCGAAGGCTTCGTTGAGCCCGTATTCCACCAGGTCGTCAAGTGTCAGGTCGTTCTGGACAGGCTGCGCCTTCACTATATATACCACTTCGCGTCCGTCCTGGCAAAGCTTTTGGTAAAGGGGCAAGTCGAAGTGACATTCTCCGGCGTTATCAGCCAGGAACAGAACGTACCGCGCTTCCTGCAAACGATTGAGCAACAACGGGATCTGGTTGAGGACAAACTTCACCGGGCGCTTCATCTCTTCGGCCGCCGTTGCGAGGTTTTTGAAGAAATCCACCGTGTTGCCCAGAGCGGCAAGGCTGAAGAGGGCCTCGGGGCCGTTGCCCAAACGCCCCGTCATTTCACCGATAACCCGCGCTGCAAGTGCCTGCTCGCGCCGCTTCACGTCCTTAAACGGGTCCGTATTGCCGCTTGCCTTTTTAATCGCCCTTTGCGCAAGCGTAGCGATCTCCGTTGGGATCCTATCGGTGGAAAACTCGGCCCTGAGCACGGCCCGCCCCGCCGTGAGCGCTCTTGCCTGGATGTCGTGATCGTCGGAAGCCAACTTCGACGTGGTCATTATAAGCCTGTCGAGACAGCCGTAACACTCCGCCACCGCCCGCATTCATTCCACCACCACCCCCCTATTATATCTTCTTTTGACGTAATAGGGTAGTTCAAGCTCGCGTAAGCGGGGTGCGAGTCCTTGGCCATCGTGGCAGTTAAGTTCGCGGGCCAAACCTTAAACCAGTTCCACCACCGTCACGCCGGCCCCGCCTTCCCCTTGCCCGCCGGCCCGAAAGGACTGCACCCGGGGGTAGCCCCTCAGGTACTCTTTCACGGCCGCCCCCAATGCCCCCGTCCCATAGCCGTGGATTATGTCCACCCGGTGGAACCCGGCGAGAAGCGCGGCATCAAGGTGCCTTTCAAGGTTGATCAGCGCTTCCTCGACCCGTTGTCCCCTCAGGTCCAGGGTGGGGCATACCGTACGGGAAGCCGTCACCTGAACGCCGCCCGTCGGCCGTCGTTTTGCCGCGGGCTGTACCGTCGCCAGCGGCACATCCACTCGGAAAGCGCCGATTTGTACGGAAACGGTCCCTTCCTCCGAAACCGCCATGACGGTCCCCTCCTGCCCGAAACGGGGGAGGAACACCGTTTCCCCCGCCGCCACCTCCCCCTTCGCCACGCCTGCGGCCGGCACAGGGGAAGAATGACGGAAACGCTCGCCCAGCAGGCTGAGGCGTTCCCGCGCCTTCTGGAGCGCCAGTTCTTGCTGCCGCCGGTTTTCTTCCTGGATCTTTTCCCGCAGTTCTTTGATGATTTCCTCCGCCTCGCGCCGCGCCTTACGTACGGCGGCGGCCGCATCTTCCCGGGCCTCCGCGAGCACCCTGTCTTTTTTTTGCAGAATTTCGGACACCTTGGCGTCGTACTCGGCCTTCAGGCGCTCGGCCTCCTCCTTGAGGCGGGCCGCCAGCGCGGCTTCCGCCTCGGCCCGGCGGCGGACCTGCTCCACTTCCCCAAGCATGTCGCGCAGGTGCAGTTCTTCGAGAGTCAAATACTCCCTGGCCCGTACGACCAGTTGTTCCGGAAGGCCGAGACCGCGGGCGATCTCGAACGCGTTGGACCGTCCCGGCTGTCCGGTGATCAGCCGGTAGGTCGGGGACAAGGTCTCGGGGTCGAAGTCGACCGATGCGTTTTCCACCCTTGACCGCCCGACGGCGAATTCTTTCAGTTCGCCGCTGTGGGTGCTGGCTAAGGTCTTGGCTCCGCGCCGGCCGAGTTCCTCCAGTACCGCGCACCCCAGCGCCGCCCCCTCCCTCGGGTCCGTACCCGCTCCCAATTCGTCGAGGAGAACAAGGGAATTCTCCCCGGCGTTGCTCAGTATTTCGATAACGTTGCGTAAATGGGATGAGAAGGTGCTGAGGTTTTCGACGACGCTTTGTTCATCGCCGATATCCGCGAAAATATTTTTGAAGACCCCGATTGTGGTGCCTTCCGCCGCCGGTACTTCCAGCCCGGACTGCGCCATCAAGACACAAAGCCCGACGGTCTTGAGGGCCACCGTCTTGCCCCCTGTATTGGGCCCGGTAACGACCAGGGTGTCAAAGCTTTTGCCGAGTTCGACATCGATCGGCACCGCTTTATCAATCAACGGGTGGCGCGCCCTTTTCAACTCCAACCGCGGGAACGGCACGATAACCGGGGGTACGGCGTCAAGGACCACGCTGTAGCGCCCCTGCGCCAGGATAAGGTCGAGCCGGCCGAGTATTTCGGTGGACGCGGACACGTCTTCACCTGCTGCGGCAACGGCGGCAGACAGCTTCGCAAGGATGCGCTCGATCTCCTGCCGCTCGGCGGCCTCCAGCCGGCGCACCTCGTTTCCCTTCTCCACCACCGCGAACGGTTCGATAAAAAGTGTGGCCCCGCTTGCCGACTGGTCGTGGACAAGCCCTTTGACTTTGTCCCGGTACTCGATTTTAACCGGCAGAACGTAGCGCCCTTCCCGGATGGTCACTATCGGGTCCTGCAGGTACTTCTGCCACGCCGGCGACCGCAGGAACCGGTCAAGGGCTTCCCTGATGTCGCTCTTCAAACGTTCCAGCCGTCTCCTGGTCTGGGCAAGCAGGGGGGAGGCGTCGTCGAGTATTTCGCCGGGCGTCCGGATGCACCTCCCTAGTTGTTCTTCAAGCTCCGGCACGGGGCGCAGGTTGTCCGCCAGTTGTTTGAGCGCCGGATAGGCGGAGCCCCTTTTGGCGAAGAAAGTTTTTACCCGGCGGGTTACGGCCAGGTTCGCCGCTACGCGGTTGAGTTGGGCCGCTTCAAGGATACCTCCCTGCGCCAACCGCCTCAATTCCGGACGGATGTCGTGCCAGCCCCCGTGATCGAAACCCGGCTCAAGCCGGAGCAGATCCCGTGCCTCCGCGGTCAGAACGAGCCGGTGCCTCACCGCGTCAACGTCACCGGCGGGAGTGAGGCTCATGGCCAACTCCCGGCCGATAAGGCTCGTGGTCTGTGCCGCAAGTTTTTCACGTACCAGATCGAATTCGAGCCGCTGTAAAACCCGTTCGTCCAACTTTTGCGCACTCCTCAGAAATAGACGTTCAACCTTATACTGATAGACCTTTGGGGTCCGTTCAACGTTCAACGTTTTTATAAGACCGAAGCATACGCAATTGAACATTTTCATTCCCGGTGGCGACGATTAATCGTCGTGAGGAACTCCTTACAAACCTATTGTATACCGCCCTTGTCCCGCAAGGAGGTTCAAGGTCCTTTGTTCAGGTCTGCTGGGCGGAAATAATGGCCCCGGGTAAAACTTCCCCTTCCCGTCAGTTCCTCCTCCAACCTGGTGAAATCCAGGGCCGCCCCCGTGAGAACCGCGTCAACACCTTTTCGGTAGGCGCGCGTCACGCGGGAAACATAAGCGGCGTCCCGTGTGCGTGCTTCGATCCGTAAGCCGGCCACCCCCGTACTTAGCAAGGCGGGCAGGTGGGCGAGCGTCACCAATTCCCGGCTGTTGAAAATGTGCGTTCTGCAGTCGGTCCCCGTGTAAACGGGGAACAGGACGCCCATACGGTCTTTCAAAGCGTAGGTCTTTCCCCGGCAG
>QZIW01000029.1 GCA_003604985.1 Ammonifex sp. | reverse complement strand
GCGTACGTCGCTGGCGGACGGCTGGGGCGGCTCAATGATCGCCACCGAACTGCAGGACATCCTTTTCGGCACGCCTGTTCCTATTAGGGCCAAGGTCAATCTGGGGGTGCTGAAGGCCGACGAGGTTAACATCATAATTCACGGCCACGAACCGCTTTTGCCCGAACTAATCGTAGCGGCGGCCAAAGACGAAGAGTTAATCGACCAGGCGCGGGCCGTCGGCGCGAAGGGTATCAACCTGGCGGGTATTTGCTGTACGGCGAACGAAATCCTGATGCGCAAAGGAGTCCCTGTAGCCGGCAGCGTGTTGCAGCAGGAGCTTGCCATAGCCACCGGCGCGGTTGAGGCGATGGTGGTTGACATACAATGCGTGATGCAGGGGCTGGGTGTGGTTTCGCGCTGCTACCATACCGACCTTTTCACCACTTCTTCCCGGGCCGGTATCCCCGGAGCGACCAACCTCGAGTTTCATCACGAAAACGGTTTAGAAACCGCACGGGAAATAGTCCGGCGGGCGATCGCCAATTTTCCGAAACGGCGCGTGGTGGAAATTCCGGCGGATGAAATGGACCTGGTTGCCGGCTTCAGCCACGAAACAATTAATTACATGCTGGGCGGCCGTTTTCGGTCCTCATACTGGGCGCTCAATGATAACATAATCAACGGCCGCATTCGCGGGGTAGCCGCCGTGGTAGGTTGTTCCAATCCCCGGGTGCGGTTCGGCGATCTGCACACGACCGTTGTGCGCGAACTCATCGCCAACAACGTGCTCGTGCTGGTAACGGGCTGTGCGGCCATCAACTGCGCCAAGGAAGGACTCTTGACTCCGGAAGC
Organism: Ammonifex sp.; assembly: GCA_003604985.1. Classification (GTDB taxonomy): domain Bacteria; phylum Bacillota; class Desulfotomaculia; order Desulfotomaculales; family Ammonificaceae; genus SURF-55. The sequence goes on along the minus strand of QZIW01000029.1, from coordinate 9,311 downwards.
GGCGGACATGGCCGGTTCGGGGTTGAAAGAGGTTTGCGAGGCCGTAGGGATGCCGCCGGTCCTGCACTGTGGTTCCTGCGTAGACAACAGCCGCTTGCTTGTAGCCGCCACGGCGGTAGTTAAAGAAGGCGGTTTGGGGGAAGACCTTTCAGAAGTCCCGGTCTGCGGTTGTGCCCCGGAATGGATGAGTGAGAAGGCGATCGCCATCGGGCAGTACTTTGTTACGAGCGGTGTTACCGTCGGGTTCGGGGTGGCTTTCCCGACTACCGGGAGCGCCGTGCTCTCTGATTACGTATTCGGCGGGATAAAAGAGCAGGTCGGCGCCAACTGGTTTTACGAGCCGGACCCGATGGCCATGGCGCAGGAGATTATCTCGCACATTGACTCCAAGCGTAAGGCTTTGGGAATTGAATCGGCGAAGGAACGGGTGCTTTACGACATGGAGATGAGGAGGAAGCTCGAAATTGTCTAAGATCATTGCTTCGGCCGCTATAAGAGGCGCTCACAAACTTGTGGCGCGGGCCGAGGAAGCTTTTAACCAGGCGGTCGCGACGTATGGAAGCGACGCCCCGGTGGCCTTCCCGAATACCGGGTACTATCTCCCCGTAATTTACGGGATCTCGGGTATGCAGGTGGAGAGGCTGGGGGACCTGAAACCGGTACTGGACAGGGCTAAAAGCCTCCTGCCGCCGGTCCCGACCGAAAAGGTCTGGCTTCCTTACCTTGGCCCCGCGCTGGACGCCGGGATGGCGACGCTTTTTGCCGATGAGGTAATAGAAGCCACTAAATACGTGGAAAATCCGCCTTACACGATGACCTCCTCCCCGACGAACGGCAACTTGTGGCTCGGTGCGGCGGATGACGTTATCATGCGTAAGCGGGGCATCGAGTTTGTCGACGGAACGGCGCCCGGCTTTGCGGCCATCGTGGGGGCGGCGCCGACGAACGAAATTGCGGTGAAGATCGCTCGGGAACTCCAGGAAAAAAACCTTTACGTGTTCATGTCGGCGGCGACCGACGGGCGGAACATAGCGGAGCAGTTGGCTGAAGAAGGCGTCGAACTCGGATGGGAAACCAGACTGGTTTCTTTCGGCAAGGACATTACCGCCACCGTCTTTTCGCTGGGGTTTGCCGCGCGCGCCGCCATGTCTTTCGGGGGGGTCAAACCGGGGGACTTCCGGCGACTCCTGCTCTATAACAAGAACCGCATTTTCGCTTTCGTACTCGCTCTGGGCGAAGTGGACGACGAGAAGTATGCCCAGGCCGCGGGGGCGATTAACTTCGGCTTTCCGACCATCGCCGATACCGATATCCCGGAAATCCTTCCGAGCGGCGTGTGTACTTACGAACACGTTGTTTCGAGCGTGCCCCACGACAAGATCGTCAGCCGGGCTATCGAGGTCCGTGGCCTGAAGATAACGGTGACCAAGGTTCCAATTCCGGTATCCTTCGGCCCGGCTTTCGAAGGAGAAACCGTCCGCAAGGGCGATATGCAGGCAGAGTTTGGCGGTCAGAAAACACCGGCCTTCGAGTTGGTGCGGATACAGGAAGCGGATGCGGTTGAGGACGGCCGGATAGAACTTGTCGGCCCGGATGTCGACTCGATACCGGAGGGCGGCAGGCTCCCACTCGGCATTGTTGTGGACGTTTACGGGCGGAAGATGCAGGAAGACTTCGAACCGGTGGTTGAGAGACGGGTCCACTACTTCATGAATTATGCCCAGGGTATTTGGCACATGGGACAGCGGGACCTTTCCTGGGTGCGCATCTCCAAGGCCGCTTTTAGGCAGGGTTTTCGGATGCGCCACTTCGGCGATATCCTTTACGCCAAGATAAAGACCGAGTTCGCGAACATTGTGGACCGGGTCCAGGTGACCATTTACACCGACGAATCAAAGGTCATCGAAATGCGGGAGAATTCCCGGAAAATTTACGCCCGGCGGGATGCGCGGCTCAAGGCGCTGAATGACGACACCGTCGACACCTTTTATTCCTGCACGCTGTGCCAGTCTTTCGCGCCGACGCACGTCTGTGTAGTCTTGCCGGAGCGCGTGGGGCTCTGCGGTTCAGTGAGCTGGCTTGACGCCAAGGCCGCTTACGAAATCAACCCGCACGGCTGCAACCAGCCCATCCCCAAGAAAGACGTGATCGATCCCGTCAAGGGCCAGTGGAAATCGTGCAATGACTATATTTCACAGAATTCGCGGGGTACAATAGAACAGGTAAACTTTTACACGATCATGGATTCCCCGCTCACGTCATGCGGCTGCTTCGAGGCGATCATGGTCATGCTCCCCGAGTGCAACGGGTTTATGATCGTAAACCGGGAGCACCCCGGAATGACCCCGTCCGGAATGACCTTCTCCACCCTGGCCGGCACCATCGGCGGCGGGGTCCAGACGCCGGGCTTCATGGGGATCGGTAAGGCATACCTGGCCTCGAAAAAATTTGTCATCGGCGACGGGGGCCTCGGGCGGGTCGTCTGGATGCCTAAGGGGTTCAAGGACCAAATCCGCCCCATTCTTGAAGAACAGGCAGAAGAGTTCGGGTTGGGAAGGGATTTCGTAGATAAGATTGCGGACGAAACGGTTGGGGTGACAGCGGAAGAGATTCTTCCCTTCCTCGAAGAAAAGGCACATCCCGCCCTCACCATGGCCCCGTTATTTTAAGAGTTGCGAGTCACGGGTTTCGAGTTCCAAGTTCCAAGTTCCAAGTTCAATGTGCTACCTTCATTGATAGACCTTACGGGTCCGTTCAAGGTGCAAGCTTAGGCGGCAGGAATTCAGGGTCCGTTCAACGTTGAACCTTGAACGTAGAAAGGTCAATCAGTTTTAGCTTTAACTTAGAACTTCGAACTGTCTAACTTCGAACTATTGAACCTTGAACCTCGAACTTTATTCAGGAGAGTGTAAAGATGGCACTTACAGGACTTGAAATTTACAAACTACTCCCCAGGACCAACTGCAAAGAGTGCGGGCAGCCGACTTGTCTGGCCTTTGCGATGCAGCTTGCGGCGGGGAAAGCTTCGCTGGAGAAGTGTCCCTATGTTACCGAAGAAACAAAGGAGGCTTTGGGAGCGGCTTCCGCGCCACCCATTGCCCTGGTGAAGGTCGGTGTTGGAGAAGGGGTCCTGGAAGTCGGTAATGAAACGGTTCTGTTTCGGCATGACAAGCGCTTCGAACACCCCACGGGAATCGCCATTGCCGTCCCTGACAACCTGGGACCGGAGGAACTCGGGGCAAGGGTGGAGGCTATAAACGGCCTCAACTTCGACCGGGTGGGGCAGATGCACTCGGTGGACCTTGTAGCCCTGGAGAACGTCTCGGGGGATGTGGCGGCGTTTGCCAAGGCGGCAAAGTTGGTCGGGGAAAAGACCAGCCTGGCTTTGATCCTTATCAGCGAAGACCCCAAAGCAATGGAGGAAGCGCTGAAAGAGACAGCCGGCGCCAAACCGCTTCTTTACGCGGCGACGTCCGAGAACTACGAAAAGATGGCCGCTTTAGCTAAACAACACGATACGGCTCTTGCGGTAAAAGGGCAGAATTTGGACACGCTTGCCGACCTGGTTGCCAAGGTCACTGCCGCGGGCGTAAAGCAGCTCGTTCTGGACACCGGGGCGCGGGAAGCAAACCAGGTGCTCGGAGACCAGACGCAACTCCGGCGCCAGGCCCTTAAGCGGTTCAGGCCCTTCGGCTACCCGAGTATCACCTTCGCTAAGAGTCCGGACCCGGTAGCGCGGGTGGTTGAAGCCGGTGTCCACATCGCAAAGTATGCGGGGATCGTGGTACTGGATACCGTCGACCGGGCCGAAATCCTGCCGCTGGTGACATTGCGTCTCAACATTTACACCGATCCCCAGAAGCCCATTGCGGTTGAGCCGAAGGTGTATGAGATCGGGGCGGCAACCGGGAATTCACCGCTTTACGTCACCACAAACTTTTCTCTGTCGTATTTCTGCGTAGCCGGCGATGTGGAGGCCTCCCGGGTGCCCGGTTACATCCTTACCGTAGACACGGACGGCACGTCTGTTCTTACCGCCTGGGCGGCGGGCAAGTTCACGCCGGAAAAGATCGCGGCGGCGCTCAGCGAAAGTGGTGCCGCCGACAAAGTGGCGCACCGGAAGGTGATTATTCCCGGCGGGGTGGCGGTATTGAGCGGAAAGCTCCAGGAACTCTCAGGGTGGGAAGTCCTGGTAGGCCCGCGTGAGTCTGCGGGCATCCCGGCTTTCCTGAAACAGTTCTGGAGCTAAAAAGGGTAATAATGTCGGAAAATAAGGTTCTATTCCTGCCGGACGACGTTAAGGTCAAGATCCCTGTCGGTCAGACAATCCTTCAGGCGGCTTCCAAAGCGGGGATAGTGCTCCGGGGCGCTTGCGGCGGCGGGGGTGCGTGTGGCCGTTGCCGGGTTCAGCTTAAGAAGGGCAGGTTGTCGTTTGCCGGGACCGGAAAACTCCCGCCGGAGGAGTCGGAAAAAGGTTGGATACTGGCCTGTCAGGCGGTGCCTAAAGGTGAGGTTACGGTTTTTGCACCTGAATCTTCAAGGCTTTCGGAGCACCGGGTGTTGCTGGAAGGGCGCCAGGCGGGGGTGCTGGCGGCCACCGCGGAAGGGGTTGCGGAGCCGGCCCCTCTTTTCCGCCGGCAGGTTGTCAAGCTTGTGGCGCCTACGCTGGCGGACAACACAGACGATTACGGGCGCCTCGTTTGGGCGCTGGAACACGAATACGGGATCCGGAATGTGCGCATCTCCCGGCAAGTCCTCGCGGAATTGCCGGGCACTCTGCGGGAATCGGACTGGCATGTAGCGGTGGAACTGGCGGTCGTTGACGACTGTTTGGAAATCCAGGGGGTAAGGCCAGCCGCGGGTCAGGTTTCGGTTTTCGGACTGGCGGTCGACATCGGTACGACCACCGTTGCCGTGGAACTCGTGGACCTTGATACCGGAGAGGTTGCCGGTACCGCCGGAGCGTACAACCGTCAGGCCGCTTATGGTGACGACGTAATCGCCCGCATAATCAACGCGGTGGAGATGCCCGGGGGCCGGGTGAAACTTCAGGAAGCGGTCAGGGAAACCATAAACGGGCTGGTAACCGAACTCCTCGAGACACGAAGTCTGGACCGCACACAGGTACGGGCTGTTGTCTGCGCGGGCAACACCACCATGGTCCATCTTTTTCTGGGGCTTGACCCGACCTACATCCGGCTTGAGCCTTACGTTCCTTCGGTTAACATGCCGCCCCCGGTAAAAGCGGCGGAACTTGGACTCGAGGTTAACCCGGAAGCCTGGGTCTATTGTCTCCCGGGCGTGGCCAGTTACGTCGGCGGGGATATTACGGGCGGTGTCAGGGTGACCGGGATGGCCGGTGAAAAGGCGTTAACACTTTTCCTGGATATCGGCACCAACGGGGAAATGGTTTTGGGGAACAGGGAGTGGCTGATGGCCTGCGCTTGCTCGGCAGGCCCGGCTTTTGAAGGCAGCGGGATAGCCTGCGGTATGCGGGCCATACCAGGAGCCATTGAAGCGATAAGGGTCGTTGACGGTGGGTTTGAAGTCCTGTACAACACAATTGATAACAGAAAACCCACCGGTATCTGCGGGTCCGGTTTCATAGATCTTCTTTCTTCACTTTTTGAGGCCGGAGTTATCGACCGCAGCGGCAGGTTTGTTCCTGGTTTGGAAACGCCGCGCGTGCGCGGGGGAGAAGAAGGCCGGGAATTCGTGGTGGCCTGGGCGGGGGAGACCGGACACGGAGCGGACATCACAGTAACCCAGGCCGACCTGCAGAATCTTTTGCGGGCCAAGGCGGCGGTTTTCGCGGGGGTAAGAACGCTTCTGGCGTCTCTGGGGCTTGAGATTGGGGCGGTTGAGAGGGTGTTCATCGCGGGAGGGTTCGGCCGGTTCATTAACGCCCGCGACGCCATCACGATCGGCATGCTCCCGGATGTCCCGCTTCAGCGCTATAAGTACGTCGGAAACAGCGCACTGAAGGCGGCCGGACTGGGGCTTCTGTCGCAGAAGGTGTGGGAAGAAATTAAAGAGATCGCCCGGCGGATCACCAATGTGGAGTTAAGCGTTGGCAACAAATTCATGGAAGAGTTCGTTTCGGCGCTCTTTTTGCCGCATACGGATATAAAGCTCTTTCCTTCGACGCAGAAAGGGACGTGAAAGCTTGTTTGTAGCTGTCGCCGGCAAGGGGGGGACCGGAAAGACAACATTCGTTGCCCTGGTCGCGAAGCATCTTTTGAAAGTAGGGAGGGGCCCCGTCCTGGCGGTTGACGCTGATGCCAACGCCAACCTGTCCCAGGCGCTCGGGGTTCAGGTGCCATTCTCCATCGCCGACATCATGCGCGCGGTGGCGGAAGAGCGCGAAAGCATCCCGGCGGGGATGACCAAGGACAGGTATGTTGCCTACCGCATGCACGAAGCGCTGGCGGAAGGCAAAGACCTCGACCTGCTGGAAATGGGGGGGCCGGAAGGGCCGGGGTGCTATTGTTACGTGAACAACCTTTTACGCGGGTACATCAAGGAGTTGGCCTCGAACTACCAGTACATTTTGATGGACAACGAGGCGGGCCTGGAGCACTTGAGCAGACGGACCACCCAGAACGTTGACGTTTTGTTCATCCTTTCCGACGCTACGGTTAAAGGGATCCGCTCAGCCAAGCGTATCCGCGAGTTGGCGGACGGTTTAAAGCTCGGCGTTAAAAGAAAGTATTTGGTCGTTAACCGCGCAAGCCCCGAGGGCATTGCGGTGCTGACGGCCGAAATAGAGGGGACCGGGCTTGAGTACGCAGGTTTCATTCCTCCCGATCCCGGGGTTGCCGATTACGATTTGCACGCAAAACCGCTTCTTTCCTTGCCGGAAGACTCCCCGGCGGCGGTGGCGGTGGCGGGTATTTTAAAAGAATTGGAAATTGTGTAGGGAGGTTGGGATAAATAATGGCGGTTACGATTGCCAAGGAACGATGGAGCAGCAAGTGTTTGGAGGTTGCGCTGGGTAGCGGGCCCAAGCAGATCAAGGTCGGTGGAGAGACAACCCTGCCGTTTCTGCATTTTGAAGGAGAAACGCCGAACGCCCCCGTGGTGGCGCTTGAGATCTTTGACGCCCAGCCGCAGGAATGGCCGGACTTCCTCAGTTCCGTCTATGAGGGAGTTCTCGGCGACCCCGCCGCCTGGGCGAAAAAGTGCGTTGAATACGGGGCCGACCTGGTGGCGCTTCACCTGAGCCGGACCCACCCCGACCAGGGCGACGCTTCGCCGGAAGATGCGGCGGCGGTCGCGGCCGACGTGGCGGCGGCGATAGATGTACCCCTAATCGTGCTCGGATGCGGAGTTGATGAAAAAGATGCGGCGGTCTTGCCCGAAGTCGCCAACGCCCTTGCCGGGAAGAACTGCCTTCTTGGGTGCGCGTCGCAGGAAAACTACAAGTCGATAGTAGCGGGGTGCATCGCCGGCGGGCACGCGGTGATCGCTTCAAGCCCCCTCGATATCAACTTGGCCAAGCAGCTCAATATTTTAATTACGGAAATGAACCTCGAGACCGACCGTATAATAATAGACCCGTCCATCGGGGGCCTCGGCTACGGCCTTGAATACGCCTATTCGATTATCGAACGGATGCGCACCGGGGCGCTCATGGGGGACAAGATGCTGGCCATGCCGGTGGTGCTCCTGGTGGGACAGGAAGCATGGAAAACCAAGGAGGCCAAGACTCCCGATACACCGGATTGGGGTGAACAGAGAAAGCGGGCCATTCTCTGGGAAGTAGCGACGGCCACTTCGCTCATCCATGCCGGAGGGCACATCGCGGTGGTGCGTCACCCGGAGTCCCTCAAGCACATTAAAGAGCACATCGCCAAAATGATGAAGCCCCAAGCTTATTAGGTAGGGGTTATGGGGTCAAGAATACAGAATACAGAATGCAGAAGATAGAACTCTGAACTTATGCGTCCATGTCGCCACGGAAACGGCGACACCACAAAGAATGGAAATTCCAGTAACTGGGATTTTCGGAGTAGTTGCCCATGCCGCAAGCGGCGCCATCAGATGATGAAAATAGCTTGATCCCTTAACGTTGAACGTTGAACTTTGAACCTGTTACCCCATTCTGAATTCTGACTGCTGTATTCTGACCCTAAATAATTACCATTTTTTAGTCAACAAGGAGGTAGAAGCGTGGAGCTTATCGGTGAACGTATTAACGGGATGTTCAAGGACGTTCGAGAGGCGATCTTAAACCGCGACCCAGAACCAATAAAAAGGCACGCGGTCCTTCAGTCGCAGGGAGGGGCACGCTACATTGACGTGAACACAGGACCTACGGTTTCGGCCGAGGACCAGCCCGGAGTGATGGAATGGCTGGTAAAACTGGCACAGGAGGCCAGCCCGCTTCCCTGTTGTCTGGATTCCACCAACCCGGATGCGATTGAAGCTGGGCTTAAAGTGCACCGGGGCAAAGCAATGATTAATTCGACTACCGCGGACCAGTGGAAAATGGACGTTTATCTCCCTATGGCCGCAAAGTACAACGCCGCGATTATCGGCCTCGCGATGAACGACAAGGGTGTTCCCAAGGACGCCAACGACAGGCTGGCGCTGGCGATGGAGATTGTGGCCAATGCGGACGCTCACGGCATCCCGATGCCGGACCTTTACATTGACCCCCTGGTGCTTCCGGTCAACGTGGCTCAGGAACACGTGCCGGAGGTGCTTGAGACGCTTCGCCAGGTTAAGCTTCTGGCAAGCCCCGCTCCGAGGACGGTGGTGGGCCTGTCCAACGTGTCCCAACGCTGCCCGAACCGCCCGTTGCTCAACAGGACCTTTCTCGTTATGGCCCAGGCCTGCGGGCTGGACGCCGCCATCGCGGACGTGGAGGACGGCGACCTGGTTGATGCGGCGGCGACTGCTCACATTCTTTTGAACAAGGAGATTTATTGCGATTCCTACTTGAAGACGTTCCGGCAGCGGTAGTAAAACGACGAACGGGGATGAGCGGGTAAAAGATGGCGTATCACCTGATTAAAAGAATCCGCCAGATAAAATCGCTCCTGGCTGTCGCGGTCTTTTACCCCGTGGTTTCCACTTTGGAAGGGGGTTTAAGCTTTGAACAAAATCATTAGAAAAAGAACGCTGGCACCTCTGGTCAACCTGATAGAGGTTGAAAACCCTCTTTTGGCGAGAAAGGCGAAGCCGGGCCAATTTGTGATCCTGAGGATGCACGAGAAAGGAGAAAGGATACCGCTTACCATATCGGATTACAGCCCTGAGAAAGGGACGATAACCCTCATCTTTCAGGAAGTCGGTAAGACCACAAC
>QZIW01000040.1 GCA_003604985.1 Ammonifex sp. | reverse complement strand
TTGGCTTCCGAAATCCTTGCACGGAGCACATACTTGTTTTTCATGCCCATACAGCTAGTTAGGGTACTTCAACATACTCCCAACTAGTCAAGGGCCAAAATTTTTACTTTAACCTCAGTAAACCACGGTCTCTGGCCGTGGACGCGAAAAGGTTCTCCCGATCCGGGGTTGCTGCGAAAAGGTTAGGCTCCTCCTCCGGGGAGAGCTCCGAGTGGAGCACTTGGAGGAAGAGCCTGTGGCTGACTGTGAGAGCTTATCGCATGTTAGGTGGTACTGTAAATACCATGTGGTGTTCGTCCCCAAGTACCGGGAGAAGGCGCTGTACGGGAAGCTTCGCCGGCAGATGGGGTCAATTTTGCAGGACCTATGGATGCAGAAGGGCGTGGAGGTAGTTGAGGGGCACGTCATGCCCGACCACATCCACATGTGTCTGAGCATCCCGCCAAAGTACAGCGTGTCGCAGGTGATCGGGTTTTTGAAGGGAAAGGATGCCGTGCGCATCCAGCGTAACCTGTTGGGCGAGCGCCGATTGACGGGGCTGCACTTTTGGGCCACGGGATACTGCGTGAGCACGGTTGGCTTGGACGAGGAAACCATCAAGCAATACATCCGAGATCAGGAAAAGCCCCAGCAAGATCAACTGGCGCTGGAATTGGACTAGAAACAGCCCCAACGGGGCTCTCCCCACGTTACCCCAGCGCCCCCCTATGGGGGGCTAAACAAGGCCACCCCCTCTGGGGGTGGAACCTTACTTCAAGCAGTTAGCAGCTATGCAAAGCACCAAGCATCACGGTCGGCAAGACAAGCCACTATAAATTAATATTAAAAACAACGACTTGTACGCGATTCGCGTAAAATCTACTTATTTACTAGAAAAAATTTTTATGTGCTGAACCATTTTCCCCTGGCATCGCACTATACATATAAGAAGCAGCTCCAGGCCAGGCAGCCAAAAGGCAGTGGGTGTGACGCAAAACAAAAAACGGATCGTCGAGAATTATCTGGTGGAATGCGCCCGGCTCGGCGACAAGGCAGCCCAAGAACAACTCGCCATCAGATTCCAGAAGCAATTTTTGGCGCATGCCTATCGGCTCTTGGGGGACGCGGAGCTGGCAAAGGACGCTGCGCAGGAAGGCTGGATCGAGATAATCCGCGGGATCGCCCGATTAAAGGACGTCAATGCCTTTTGCGCCTGGTCCTTCAGGATCATCACCCGCAAGTGCGCGAAGCAGATTACCGGATTGAAAAAGGACCGAGAGCTGCAGCAAACCATGTCAGAAGAGCCCGGCTTGCCGGAAGCGGAGGAGAGCGGCCTGGGGCAGGCCAACGATCTCCAACTGATCCGCAAGGCGCTGGCCAGCCTATCTGCAGAACACCGGGCGGCGATCACCCTTTTTTACCTGAAGGATATGAGCGTGGCCGAAATCGCGGTGTCTCTGGAACTACCAGTGGGAACGGTTAAAACCCGCCTCATGCACGCACGTAATAAATTGCGTGCCGTACTCGAAGGAGAAAACCATGGATAAGCTCGATCAAAGGATCAGGGAAGCCCTCGAAGACGAAGAACGTCAGATCCTGGAAAATATCGGCCAGGAACAAAGCCTTGCCAGACAGGCCCTGGGGCTGTTCAAGGGGCGCACCGGTTGGTTGAACGGGTCCCTTCTCTTCGGGCACGTCGTCTTCACCATCGCCGGCGTGTATGCTGCCTGGCGCTTTTTTGGCATAACCGACGTGCTCATGGCCCTGCGCTGGGGCCTGTCCGCGGCCGCGCTGCTGCTGGCCGCGGTGATGACGCGGATTGCCCTGGTGCGGGCGATTCAAACCAACCGGGTTCTGCGCGCGGTCAAGGACCTGGAGATGCGGGTCGCCATTTTGACGGCCAAATGCTGAGCCATCGCGGCCGCCAACCGAAGCGGGCAGACTAACCTGCCTCTGGCGGGGGTCCCCAAGGACCAAGAGCCAGCCTCGCGGCTGGCTCTTATTTCTTTGCGTGGCGGGGACGACGAGACTCGAACTCGCGACCTCCGGCGTGACAGGAAGGATTTGGCCAGCGGAAAAATATTAACAAAAATAATTAACTAAGCGTAAACACATTACAAACCATGAGCGCAAAAATAAAATCATGGCCTAGAAACCACGCTAAAACCACAAAAAGCTGGCATATGTTGGCACGCTCAAATAGCCCCGTAAGCGCGCGCTTCCCAGAGGGGGTGTTAGGGGCCTAGGCATGGGCCGGGCGTCGCGCCAGCGGGGCGCTTGCTGCGAAATGACGGAAGTTTTAAGGCTGGGCAGTGGCGACAGGGGGCTGACGGTCGAGCGGGGGCAGAGCTCTTTGGCTATTATGATATCCAATAAATTGCGTGCAAGTATCTAAACGACGTCAAGAAGGTTTGTATAAGAAAAAGGCAGCAGCTCCTCAGTCATCGCCGCCAGGTTATCACAGATATCTATTTGGAAGGGAATTGCTATTCTACCCATAGCATACTGCATATCACCGACCGGTATCAAATCCTGCAAAACGTATCAATAAAATGAGGCAAGGAGTTACAATATTCAGCCAGCTCTTGACATTTTTTGGAGCCCTATAAGGATTCGAACCCGTGCAGTCAGCGCAAGAAAAAACGGTCCTCTTTTACTAAGTTCATCGTTTTTAGCTTAGTTATTTGTTATGCTACCAAATTTTTAAACGTAATTTGAGGAAATTTTATATAGGAAAGTAACTCTTAACCTTTTGAAATTTATATTTCAGCAGCGCTTCTAGATATCTTTAAAAGTAAATCAGGCGTCTCATTATGTTCATTAACATAAAACGGCACTAGTCCCCTCCTCGTAAACTCGGCATTCGTATCCAATAATTCCTGTTTATTCTGTCCCAATTTTTTTTGCAAAACAACAAAACCAAGGGCCCTTTTTTTGCCAATCACTTCATAAGTTTTAGTGCATAGTGATCTTATGTTCAAATCTTGTCCGGACAACCCAACGAATAAACATACTTTAGTAGCCAATAAATTTTTAACTAGTTGGTTCCATGGATGGTTATCGTCACCGAGAATCCTTTCATAACTAATCTTGCTAAAAACTATATCCTTAGTTTGTAAGTCAAAAAACTTTTTAGTGTAAGGTAAAAAACCATGTGGATGATATATTGTTACATCGCATCTTTTAGTTAATTTAAAAAAATCAGAAATTACTTGTATGCGAAATCCGTGATTAGCAAGGTACCATTCAAAAACATCGTCAAAATTATAATTAACTACCACTCCTGCCGATCCTCCAATCATCCCCATAACCAACGAACCAATGGCGATCATTAGGCGCAATTTTAATGTATTTATATCGTATGTTATACCCTTGTAAAGGTTCTTTTTTACTATTTCCAAAAACCCTGACTCGGGCGAATCATATTCTGCTTCTATCGCTTCCGTTGTACTTAAAATATAATCATTTGATTTTTTTGCAAGTTCTAAATCAAAAGGTCTCCTATGAATCTTACACAGCCTATCAACTAAGCTAATCCACCCGGGAAATTTTGTATTCGATATATCCTTTTCATCATTATTTGTAGACATGGATACGCCTGAACCAATAAATAAACAAAGGCAACCATCTCTTAAAAATTTAGCCAATTTGTTTACTATCACTGTTGGTGGACAGTTTACAAAAGCATCAATCGGTAATTCAGTTTCAGTCATATTAAAATCCCTTATTCATGTATTTATTCTTGAAAGCGCTTCAGATGGACGGAGCAGCGGATATATTTCAGTAGTACTTTGTGAGCCGACTTTATGCAAGTATTCCAAAAAAATAACCAATTTAGATATTCCATCTAATCCGTTTATTTGAAATGCAAAATTTCCAAATGAATCAATATTGATGTGTAGTGCAGATTCGTTTTTTTCTGAAGCCGTTTGATATGTAAGTTTTAATGCTTTCGGCTCAATCAATCTTATTTTGTTTGGTAACTTTTCTATGGGAACAAATGGGGTATCTTCCATATCTCCCCAGTTGTGCTTGAACGACGGATCATCCTTTGCTAGCTCTTTATACCTTTGTGTTAAAAATCTAAATGCATCAGAGTTGACAACATTTTTACCATATAAAGTAATACTAGACACGGCTTTCGTCGCCTCGTAAATCCACCGTAAATTTAGTCTAGTAATTGATATATTTATATTACTGGATCCTAAATATTGATCATGGCAAAGTGGGTACAAATTAACTCGGTAGTATATATAATGATTCCCTTTTGCTTCGCCGTTGATTAACTTTAGAACCATTTCGCTTGGCGCGGATAGTAGAATTCCTGTAATAAAACCCAACGTTACTGTTGAAACAAATATTGGATATTCATACGTTGTTTTGTTATCATTTAAATAAAGTTCCAATAAACTCCTAGGAGGTGCGAATTCAAATTTTTCAATATAAACATTTGTGTTAATATTGGAACCTTCATGTTCTAATTGGAAAATTGGTTTTTTATGATTTTTCAAATTCATTTTAAATGGTTGTGCGCCTGGCATATCCATATAAAATATGGACCTTAAATTAAATCTATGTTTGATCATCCTTTTTCTATCAATTTTCATGCTTAATCTCCTCTATTAGGAGAGTGACGCACAAAGAACTGACATCATCCACAATGATCTATACTCAACTTCCATTGGAGGAAGGTTAGTGTCGTTGGCAATATCGTCTTGCAGTTGATCCAATATAAACATAATTGGATTTTTAATTGGTGGCGAATCATAGGAGCCGTATTTTATGTTGTACGATTCTCTTCCATTCTTGTCTGGTTCTAGTTTGTCATCGCTTCTGATTCTTGATTTAATCATACGGGAAACCATAATTTTTGAGACGGAATCGACTAATGGCAGTAGATAATAATAACCGAAATATAATAACTTTCTCCTCCGATCTAAGGCTTTAACAAGGACATCTATCGCTTCGTTTGAAATATAGTGGCAATCTTTTAAGCGCAAAAGCCCCGCTCTAAGAGAATCAAAACTCCATTCAAACCGATCCTTGGCCCGACCAGGTTTCGCGGATGCAATAACCATTATTGTTCTCAAAAAATATTCATCCTTTCGTCCCATCGTCATAGGTAAAACCAACCAAGAAGCCCAAGCAGACCTAATAAATAAGTTCACTTCGCAGTCATAAAAATAATGGTAATCAAAAAGGTGGACCATAACTTCATCTATTAAATGATAACCCCTGCGAATTTCACGTGCAAGCCTTTTCGGATCTAAAGGGTCGGGAATTGTCCCTTCATTACTTGTTTCACCCGCCAAACAAGTTGCTGCCCAACAGATCAACACCTTAAAAAACTGCAATAAATTCTTTGGCTTTTTACCATTATTAAAAGCCCCTCTGTATACATAATAGACATCCATTACCTCGCTTTTAGTTATATCTTTTTCTTGGGCAAATAGTGACGATAATATGGCCCTGTTAATGGCATGAGCATATTCATGCGTAAGAGTGTTTAAACTCCAAGGCTGAGCACAAGCATGCGCAATAGATTGGTAAGATGCAGAAATAGAATGTTTTGTTTCTCTAAAACCCAATCGGTTGCTGAAATATAAGACGTGATGTGTTTGCGGTAACTTTTCTCCGGATTTTTTGTAATCAGGCCAACTTAGTTCGTCCAACCTTTGACGCCATTTATCATATTCGTTGGGTACCCTTAAAATATCTGGAGCTGGCCATTCTTTGTATGTTTTTAAAAAAGTATGTTCTAAATCAATATCACAAAGAGCATTTTTTACTTGTCTATATATAGAAACAAGACCAAAATATGCACCAGATATACCAAGCAAAGAATATTCACCAGATCTATATGAATTATTTCTAATTGGAGCGGTACCGCAAAAAGCTTGCGAAGTCATGCTTTTTAATACTGCGTATATTTGTACCATTTCGTCTTGTAGTTGATCCAACGTTATTAATTTATCTTGTATCGATTTTTTGGATATTTTATAGTCTCCAATTACATCTATTACTTTTTCATGCGAAAATCCACTGTTTATAGCTATCATTGATTTTTCAAATTTATCATATTCCCACTTGCCCATCAGGTAAAGAGTTGCACTAACTATTTCTTGGAATACCTTACAAATACTATCCACAGAATCCAAATAAAATGGAGCATATGTTTGAACAAGCCTATAGGCATTATTGATGCTGTGCACCACATCATAAGCTATTTTTCTAAGTGCATATTCAAGCTCATCCAAACCTTCAAAAACGGTTAGTCCTGTTTCTTGAATAATGACATTATGTTTTGCGTCTTTTACTACCCAATTTTCAATTATCCATTTTTCAAAACCGACAGTTAATCCATCACAATATTTGATAATATCCCAAGATTCACCCTCGGAGTTGCAAAACGCAATAAACGAGGCCCATCCGTTAGAAGTCCAGAATTGGCCCATTTTCTGATCTCCAAACTGTTTAAATATTCTTCTAAATATTTCATAGGAATTAAGACTGAAAAAAAATAAAATGCAGCCATTACCGGTAGGCAATGGCTGCACCGAATAGTCTGAAGACACCGAATAAAGTGGGCTGTATTTTACTAGGCCGCCCTTCTCTTTTGCCCCTGGCCTATCTGAAGTTATTCTAACTTGATCCCCGTCGGCTGCTCCATCAACGATCAGGCTTAGGTACTGTTTTCGCATGACTATCGGTGCCCCCCTCAGTGGCCCTAACAAACCTAACTTCATCTTCGTCAGGATCATAACGAAGAATAAAAGCAGGTTTAGGTGCAGCGTAATCCCTCGACAAACAAGAGGCGATGTCATCAGGAGAACGGCTACGCGGTTTGTCTCCATAGGAAGAGTCACCGCTTTCATATTCCAGTTCTATGCTTTCGGGGCCTTCAAACAAGAAGGCTTCGAATATTCTAATTTTGCTATATAAGGAACGTGCGAACATGGCAAATGACTCTACTCAGAGGTGACATATCAAACGACCCCCACAAAAAAAATCTATAAAAACACGCACTTACCTGTTGGCGATTGGGTGCCGGTGGGGGCAAGTGGGTTTCCGTGGATTTTACGAGTAAAAGCAGTCTAACACAAGAGCGCTTGGCATCAATACCAAAATGAAAAAAAATTATCATAAAAATGCTTTTATTAACTATACGTGTGTTTCTGCTTGTATTTTGATTATAAAAACTTTGACGACAGCTCCTTTTATAGTAACGAACCTTAATTATATTGATATTAATTAATTTAATTAAATAGATAGCTGGGTACAAATATAGAGTTGTAAACTTATCTTCTAGCCCTTTCTGGATAACATATCTTATTGAAAAATGGCTAAAAATTATGTGTGAGGTCATTAGAAACGGCTTGATCACCGGGGGCGGACCGCCGCCCCCGGCAAGGGAGGAAAGGAGTTAGACAGGCGGTGGGCCGGAGATCTCTGGCTCCCAGATGGGGGCGCCGTTGAGTCCCTGGGGCGTGCGCCACGTGGGGTGCACATGAAGGAACGACTCGGGCAGGGGCACGGTGCGGGCCCCCTCCGAGAACCTGAGCGCCATATCCACCAGGCGGGAGCAGATCCACTTATCGTCGTCGGCCCAGCGGTTGGGCTTGGTGCCCTTGTCGTCCTGGTCGGAGAACAGCAGGCCCATGATCTCGCCGAGGTCGTAGTCCTGGCCCTCCACGCCCGCGGCAAAGCGGGCCATCGCCTCGGCAGAGGCCTGGGTCTGGCCCAGGGGGCGCCGGACCCAGAACAGGGCGCCCTGGTCGCGGATATACTCCTCGATGGGCCAGCGGCGCACCTTGGGCGTCACGGCCTCAATCAGGTGCGTTTCGCTGATGATCATCGCGGCGTGGCTGGCCACCAGCTCGCCGGCCTCGACCAGGGCCCGGTAGCCGTCCATGGCTATGCCGTCGCTCAGGAAGCTATCGGGCCGGCGGGTGAAGGCGCACTCCCCGACCCAATAGTCCCTGCCATATTTGGGCGCCAGGCGGCAGAACATGGCGCTAGGTGGTGGTGGCGGTGGCGGCGGTGCCGGGCGGATAGACGGTAACGTTGACGTTGGTGTCAGACCTCCCCGAGCCTCCGCCGGCGCCGTCCGTGCCGCAGGCGGCTATGGTCAGGGCAAAGAGCGCGATGATTAAAAACAAGGCGATCCTTTTCATGTCTATGAATCCTTTCTTCGTCGCAGCGCGACGATAAGGAGGCCCAGGCGCGTGCCTCCATAGATTGCGATGAAGCCCAGCAGCTTTGCCCCAAACTGCGCATCTCCGAAGACGATGCTCATTTGGCCACCGGCTGGGGCTCAGTGGTCACCGGCTTGGCCGCGGCCGGCGGCGCCGGGGCGGCCGCGGGCTTGGCCGGCTCCACGGGCAACACCTTGGGCGCCGGCGCCGCCACCTTGGCCGGCGTGGTGAGCACCGGCTGCAGCCAGCCGCCGGCCGCTTTCAGGCCGTCAGCCAGGTCCTGTTGCAGGCCCTTCGCGGTCGCGCAGCCGCTGGCCAGGCCGACCGCCAGCACCAGGGCCGTCAAAAGCAGGGCTAATCTCTTCATGGTTCGCTCCTTTACTTCTGGGCCACGCAGTAGGGCCGGGCCTGGAAAGGCTGATCCTGGGGGCGTACGGAGCCCTCTCCCAAGCAACCGCCGGCCAGGATCAGGGCGGCCAGCAGGGCCGCGATGATCAGCAGGCGTCTCATGGCTTGCTCCTTTGCCCGGGCCCCGCGGGGCCGGGCAGGCTTGTCTTCAGCCGGGTGCGGCTGAATTGATAGTTGACGGTCGGACCGCCCAGGGTGGCCACGCCGGCCCAGACCAGGGTGCGGGCCAGGTCCATTAGGTCCCGGACGCTGGCGGGGTTGGTGGCCCACAGGGCGGCGGCCAGGGCCAGGAGCACCCCGCAGCCGGCCATGGCCAGCCCGGCCACCAGGGGCCCGCACGGTGAGGCGGTATTCGCTGGTCTGGGCGCCGGGGGCCAGGGTTGGGGCGTTGGTTGCCATCATTGCCCCCCTTTGCCCAACGGCATGTCGGCCTGCCAGACCGGGGCCGCCAGGGCCTGCTGGCAGAGCAGCGCGCCCAGGTCCGCCGCGCGTGCGATCCAGCCGCGCAGGAACGTGAGGTTGGCGGGGTTGACCGCGATCATCTGGTAATGCCAAATGCGCCGCCAGAGCTCGGCCTGGGCAATGTGATAATTCCGCTCGTGGTCGTACATGCCCATGGCCATGATTTTTTTGCGGGTCTGGCCACCCAGGTCACCATCCACGGCGATAGGCGCGCCACCGAGGCGATTCAGGGCCACCTGCAGGAGCTGCGTCACGCGGCCGGGTCCCTGGTTCACGGCGCCGTCGAAGGTGACCAGCGCCACGGGGAAGGGCAGGCGGTCGAGCTGGAGCGGGTCCCAATACTCGCCGCGGTAGATCTCGCGCGCCTGGGGCTCGGTGAGGTTCTTGATGTCCAGGTTCGGGTGGGTGCGGCGGCTGATGCCGTACTTGGTCTCGCCGCCGGGGTCCTTGGCGTTCCAGACGTACCCGCCCTCGTAGCCGATCACCTGGCGGGCTGCGAGTTCAAAGGCGCTAGCGGGCGGCATTGCGCTCTCCTATCTGGCGCGTGGCCAGCCGGCCCAGGTAGTCCTGCAGCTTGGCCCGTAGCTCGCGGCAACCGTTGTCGTTGTCGCAAAGGGTGATCAGTGCCTGGGTGTGCAGCGCCTGGCCTTCCAGGATCAGGCCGAATAAGTTGCTGCCAACGCCTAGCTCCTTCACCTGTTCCTCCTTGCACCGTTCGCAGTCCTTGGCGGTCACTAGCCCTTTGTGTTCATCGGCCTGGCGACCCCGCTTCGCCTGGGCCCGCCATTCCTTGAACAGGTGCACCAGGACGCCGCCGATCACGGCGGCTACAACCGTGGCTAGAATCTGCTCAACTGGTGTCATTGGCGCTGCCCCCCAAAAGTGTTTCGCCCTGGGCGGGGCGGACCAGGCCCCGGGCCCGGCTCTGGCTGCGACTCCGTGGTTCTTCGATTGTGCGAGGGTCGGGGCTACTGAGGCCCGATCAGGTCGGCCGTGCTCTTGTCGGGGTCGGGGAGGGAGGTGCCCTCCACGCCGTAGAGGCCCTCCAGGCGCTCGGAGCTGATGTCCACGGCCGCCAGGGCCGCCTCGTCGGCCGCGGCCGCGACGGCCGCCTTGAGGGTGAAGTACTCGGCCTGCACGGCCGCAATCCACTGACTGACCGAGACGTAAGCCGCCGGCGGCGCCTGCTGCTGCATGGTGGCCACGAGGGCCGCGTTGATCAGGTTCATCTTGAGATCGCCGTCGTAACGGATACGCCCGTCCGGCTTGTACTGGATGAACCGCTGCACGGTATCCAGGAGCGCGGCCTGCTTCTGCTCCTTGGCCAAGGCCAGATTGCCCACCCACTGCGCGCCGTCCCAGGTGGGGCCCACCATGCCAGCGGGCGGGGGCGTGTCCGGCCAGCCCTCGGGCGGCTCGACACCCAGGGCACAGGTGGATGCCTCGCCGCTGGCCGGGTCGTAATAGGTCTGGCCGCGATGATCGGCGACCAGGCTCCAGGTGCCGGCCGCGGGGTCGAAGAC
>QZIW01000006.1 GCA_003604985.1 Ammonifex sp. | reverse complement strand
GCGGGAACGGGCCTTGCCGGGGGAGCGGTCCCCCGGGAGGGCATCGTCTTGGGGCTGGCCCGTCTCCGCGAACTAACCGTGCGCAAGGAAGACCTGGTTGCGGTGGCCGGGGCCGGGGCTGTTACCGGTGAAATCCAGACCGCCGCCGAAAACCACGGCCTTTTTTACCCACCCGACCCCGCCAGTTCCTCCGTATCAACCATCGGCGGCAACATCGCCACCAACGCCGGCGGGCCGCACGGATTCAAATACGGCGTAACCCGCGACTACCTCCTGGGCCTTGAAGTCGTCCTCGCGGACGGAACAATCGTCCAGACCGGCGGGGCAACCCTGAAAAACGCGACGGGGTACAACCTTACCGCGCTTCTTTGCGGCTCCGAAGGAACCCTTGGGGTCATTACCCGGGCCGCCCTCCGGCTTATCGCCAAGCCCGAGGAGCGGGCGGGCGTTTTAGCTGCTTTTGGCGAGTTGGAGGCCGCGGCGCAAGCCGTGCTGGACGTAATCGGGACGGGGATCGTGCCGGCGGCGCTGGAATTACTGGATAGGACCGCACTTGAGTGCGCCGCGCGTGATGACTGGCCGGAGCCGCCAGGGGCCGTCTTGCTGGTTGAAGTCGACGGGGCACCTGAAACCGTTAACCGGCAGGCATCTGAAGTCGGGGAAATCTGCCGCCGCCGGGGTGCTTATGACGTGCGCACCGCCATGGACGAAAACATGGCGTGGTTTTACCGCCTCAGGCGGTCGGTATCGGGCGCCCTGGTAAACCTCTACCCGGTTAAGATCGGAGAGGACGTAGTGGTCCCGCTAAGCATGGTACCGGGTTTTATCCGAAAAATTTCTGAAGTCGGGGCGTCGACAGGCGTCAGAATTGTCGTTTTTGGCCACGCCGGTGACGGGAACCTGCACCCCAATATCCTGTTCGACCCCCGCGAAACAGACGCCCGTCATGTTGAGGCCGCCAAGGCCGCCGTCTTTAAGGCGGCCTTGAAATGCGGCGGCACTTTATCCGGGGAGCACGGTATAGGCAGCCTTAAAGCGCCGTATTTTCAAGACGCCGTAGGGCCCGATGCGGTTAGAATCATGCGCGGCATTAAAAGAGTATTCGACCCGCACGGTTTGCTGAACCCGGGGAAAATCTGGGCGGTGGACGGTGAGTAAGCCACCGGTTCTTGCCGAAATCCGGCGCGCTGATTACCGGTACCGCTGCAGCCGGTGCGGTTTTTGCCTCGCGGTTTGCCCTACTTACCGCCTGGAGCCTCTGGAACCCGGTTCTCCACGGGGCCGGTTGGCGCTGCTCAACAACATCGCTATGGGTAAAAAACTCAGTCCCGCAGCAGGTCTTTTTCTGGATTGCTGCCTCGGCTGCCGGGCCTGCCACAGTGTCTGTCCAACAGGGGTTGACCCTGCCCGCGAGGTTCGGGCGGTGCGGCAGCCGTTGGTGAATAACCTTTCGGGGCTTGTCTTTGCATGGATATGGCGCACGGCTTGCCGCGCCTTTGTCCCCAGACCCGGTCGATTGGCATTTTTGCTCCGCATCCTGAGGTCAACCCACCGTACGGGCCTTTCCCGTTTACTGTCCCGCCTCCCCTTCCTCGGCGCGCTCGGCGCGCGCCTGGACGCCGTCGCCGCATTCCTCTCCCCCACCGCCCCCCTGCCGCATGAAAAGCGCCCGCGCGTCCTGCCCGCCACGGGTCGAGAGAAGTGCCGCGCGGCCTTTTTCACCGGGTGCATAATGGAAGCCGCTTTAAGGCCCGCAAACGACGCCGCCATAACACTCCTGCGCAGCGCCGGTTGCACGGTCATCGTCCCTCCCGCCCAGACGTGTTGCGGCGCCCTCTCCTACCACAGCGGCGACTACGTTACCGCCCGGAAGCTGGCGCTCGAGAATCTTAATGCTTTCGCGCTGGAGGGACCGTTCGACGTGATCGTCAGCGCGGCTGCGGCCTGCACGGCGCACTTGCGGTCATACCCCGACCTGTTCGAGGCCGACCCGGAGTTGCGCGAAAAGGCGCAAGGCTTTGCCACCCGCGTCCGGGATTTCACCCATCTCCTGCATGCGCTGCAACCTCATCTCACCGCCCCCTCCCCGGGACGGGTAGCTTACCATGAATCCTGCCTTCTCCGCCACAGCGGCAACCCCGGGGCTTTGGGTGAAGTCCTCTCCCTTGTAGCGGAAGTGGAGCCTTTCCCCGCCCCTCATCTCGGCTGCTGCGGGAGCGCGGGCGGGTACGCCTTCCGCCACCCCGATGTTGCGTCCGCCCTTCTCGACGCGGAAATCGGTGCCCTTTGCGGCACCGGCGCCACGACCGTGGTCACCGACAACCCCGGCTGCCTGCTCTTTTTGCGCTACGGCCTCACCCGCCACAACCTTCAGACCCGGATAAAAGTGCAGCACGTTGCCGAATACCTGAATAAAGGCGGCACACCCTGACCAGCGTACCCCTCGCGCACATCACCACCCCAAGGTATAGCAAATTACAATTTCATCGTAATTTTTACGGAACAGAAACTCCCAGGGCAATATGGCATAAAGATGTCGCGATCATAGGCGCGGGGCCCGCCACCCTGGTGCGTTTGATCGGCGGAAAATACAGGGTTTTGTTGATTGAAAGAAGGCGGCTCTCAGTTTCGCCGGACGAAGGTCGCGCAGCTAAATGCTGCGGCGGGTTGCTCGCTCCCGATGCTAAGAAGACGCTCGCCGGGCTGGGCCTGTACTTACCCCAAAATGTTTTCGTGGGGCCGCAAATCTTCGCGGTAAGGACCATTGATTTGGACAACTGCCTGGAAAGATTCTACCAGCGCTTTTACATCAATATGGACAGGGAAAAGTTCACGTTGTCCGCAAACGGGCCTTCCCCACCCGGCCCTCCCCTAAAACCTATATCGCCATACAGGAATGGTTCGAAACGGACCGAGCGCTGCCTTACTTCTCCGCCGTCTTCGACCGGGAGGCTACCGACTTCTGTTGCTGGACTATCCCGAAAGAAGAGTTTCTGATTGTCGGCACCGCCCTTGAACCGGGTGACGGCGCTCGGCCGAAATTCGAACTTTTGAAGAAGAAACTGCAGGCTTACGGTTACCGGTTCGGGATAGCGGTTAAGAGAGAAGGGGCCTTTATCCTTCGACTGTTGCGGACAAACCAGATCTGCACGGGTAAAGACGGCATTACTTGAATTGGTGAATGCTAATGACGGGAAGGGGACCACTAATATGCGTTTGGTGAAGATAAAGAATTTCCCGCACCGGATGTTTGCCGAGCAAGCCCAGCAAGCGCTCGCGGATGAAGGTATCCCATCGGTGGTCTCTTCTCCGGACATCGGTATTACCGGAGCGCCGGGGGCGGTCGTTCCCCAGGGTGTTGACCTTTACGTGCCGGACGAATACACGGAAAGGGCGCGCCATGTAGTATACGCGCTCTTCGACGGGATCTGATACCGGAAGGCGGTGTTGGAAAACCCGCAAGATCGGCGCAGGAACTTTGGCTTGTGGCGTTGAATTTGGAAGCAAAAAGCATGATCAAGCGTTCACGGCGCCATTTTCGCTAAGCCTCGGGCGGTGATGAGGTTGGAAAAACAGAAGCAATGCGGATATTACCAAAAGCAGTCTTTTTTCGCTTTATTTTCACGAGGTGCTCTCCCACCGCGAGGTTTTCAACCCTCAGGTATACCCGATTCGTCTTTGTATCGCGAGTGAGCGGAAGTTTTACAACATGCCTTTTCCCATCGATATGGGTAAAATCTACGCGGAAGCTGCCGCGATTCTGGAGCGGCTCCACGATCTCGGTATTTTTCCGGTCAGCGGACCCGGCGGGGTAATGATCCCCCTCACGGTCACTGAATCTGAATAGCGCGCTCCACCCACAAGCTGCCCCGTAGACACAACAACTTCCCTTCTGAGGAACGTTTTACCACCAGTGAGCGTATTCTTAAAAGAAACACCCCAGGGGGGAATTCGCTTTCAGCCGACTTTTGGTCGGCCGAATGGCGGCCGGGAGGAATAATGAGCAACGTTGAACTTGCGGTTTCTTGTTTTAAAGAAGGTTCCAATTGCGCGCAGGCTTTACTTTCGTCCTACGGAATTAAGTTCGGACTTGACCGGGAGACAGCCTTTAAAATCGCCGCCGCTTTCGGGGGTGGCTTGGGCCGTCTGGGCGAAACATGCGGAGCGGTTACCGGCGCGTTTATGATCATCGGGCTCAAATACGGACCGGAGAGGCCAAAAGACAAAGCCGCCAAAGAAAAGGTGCGTAACTCAGCGGAGCATTTTATCGCAAAATTCAAGTTTCGCAACGGCGCCATTAAATGCAAGACGCTCCTCGGCTGCGACATAAGTACTCCTGAGGGGATGAAATTCGCCAAGGAACAAAACCTCATCGAAACCCTGTGCCCGAAGTTCGTCAAGGACGCGGCCGAGATCATTGAAGAGATGATATAAAGCAGAACCGTGAGACATGAACCGATAGAAATACGAAAGCCTTCGCGCGGAAGGCTTTCGCATTCGACCAGCGGTCAAACCGGGCGGATTAACAAGTCGAACAAGAGTCCGAACAGGACCCCTGCTTGTTGGTGGAAATCGAAAAACCCCCGCCGTACCACGTCTTGGCGTAATCTAAAACGGCACCGGCAAGATAAGGCACGGTAGCCTTGTCAACTGCGAACTTTACTTCCCCCGCGCTGAAGACCGAATCTTCTTCTTTTGCTGACTCTTCCAGAGCCATCCCGAAATTCGGCCCCCCTCACCCGATACCGTTGATGTAAACCCTGATGAAAGACTCGGGTTTCTTCTGTTGCCCAAGAAACTCCTTCAGTTTTTCTTGTGCCAAAGGCGTTACTGTAAGCATTTCCTCTCTCCCTTCTCAACTCTTGGGCCCAAAGCAAGAATCCGTCAATACCCACGGGGGTATATTAGCATGAAGTGTGCCAAAAGTCAAGCGACATGCCATGCTAACCTTTCGCCGCCTACATGGTTGACACGTCGTGCCTTTTACGATTACGCTAAACTTTAAATCCACTCGGGCTACCGAAAGAGGGGTTGTTAATGCCTCAACACCTGCAGGATGAAGTCCGTACGAACCTTTTCAACCGGTTGAAACGGATCGAGGGTCAAGTGCGGGGAATGACGCGGATGGTGGCGGAAGACCAGGATTGCGAAAAGATTCTCGACCAGTTCAAAGCTCTTAACGCGGCGGTCCGAAACTGCGGAAAGGTACTGGTCGGGTATTACGTCATGCAATGCGTCGAGGGAAAGACCGATTGTGACGAAGAAACCCTCGCCTGCATACGCCAGAATCTAAGCACCATAATCAGCAGGTATCTATAAGCTGCCGGAAGGGATGACAAGTTGATCGGTACACTGGTAAACGCCGGGGCGATAATCGCCGGCACCGCCATCGGTTTGGCCGCAAAACGTAGGATTCCCGCAAAGGCCGGAACAATCGCTGTGAAAGTTATCGGTCTGGTCACGCTTTTCATTGGCCTGCAAATGGCCGTGGAAACTCGTAATCCCTTGATCGTGGCGGCGAGCATTATTCTCGGCGTCCTAATCGGTGAAACCCTCTCTATCGAAGACAGGCTGGAGAATCTTAGCCGGCGTTTGGAAAACCGGTTTGACAGCGCGGGTGGCGGCATCACCAGGACTTTTATCACCGCGAGCCTGCTTTTTTGCGTTGGTCCGATGGCGATTATGGGGAGTATTGAAGACGGCCTTGGGAGGATGCCTGAGATTCTTTACACCAAGTCGGTGATGGACGGGGTCGGTTCGGCTCTTTTCGCTTCAACGCTAGGCATCGGGGTGATTTTCTCAGCTCTTCCGGTGCTGGTTTACCAGGGAAGCTTAACCCTGGCCGCACAAGCGGTTTCTGGTTACCTTTCCCCACCGGTCGTGGCGGAACTTACCGCCACCGGCGGCCTTATAATCATGGCGATTGGGCTGAACCTGACCGGCGCAACCAAAATCCGGGTTGCAAACTTGATCCCCGCTCTCATCGCCGCGGTAGCAATCGCCCTTGCACTGCAAAAGTAACGGGGTCTGCGTTCCGACCGGCAGACATGGTCTTCCGCCTATTCAATGTAATGCCCGCCCAAAACGGGTTCGGTGCCCACGGGGTGAACCCGGCTCTCGCCGTTCCTTATTTCCACCCGGTAGGCCGATTCCCCGGTCTCCGCGAGTTCGCTGTTGTGGGTGATAATGATTATCTGGCGCCCAGCGTCGTCGCTCATCGCCCGGATAAGCTCCCCCAGGGGACGAGCATATTCCTCGCTTACGTGCTTGCCGGGTTCGTCAAGTACGAGCGGCCCCCCCATACGCGTCCGTTCAAGCAGAACGCTCCGCAGGGCCAGCGAAATTACGTCCACAACGCCGCCGCCCCGTGCTTCGGTCGGCTCCGTTCTTACCGGTGTGGTGCCGCCATAAGTGCTTACAACCGCAAAATCGGCCTCGGGCTGGTCGCGTCTATCCGCCAATGAGACCTCGAAGGAAATCTCGGGACCGAACACCGACTGCAGCGCCCAGGAGACTACGCGCTCCACCCCCTGTTTGGCCTGTTCCCTAGCCGTTTCCGCGGCCAGTTGAAAAACCTCCCGTGCTTGGGCCACGATTGTTTCCTGGAACCTGATCTTACTCAAGGCCTCCTGGGCGTCCCGTTCCGCGGCGAGCAGGCGTTCGTAATTCCAACGCCGCCGGCGGACGTAATCCCCAAAACGCTCTATCGCCTCGGCGACGGTGATCCCTTCGACCACCATTACTGTCCCTCGTTTCGACTCTGGCCGCTTCCCGCCCGGATAAGCTCCCAGGGAATCAGTTTTTCCGCTTCCTCCAGGGCTTGACGCGCTTCCGCTTCAAGACGTTTTATTTCTTCGTCAAGGTTATCGGGTTCAATACCCTGGGCACGGATTTCGGTTTCTATCTCCCTCAACTGCTGCTCAAGGACCTCCTTGCGCGCCGCGGCCTTTTCACGCAACTGCTTCGCCTTTTCGATCCCCTCTTTCAGCCTCCCGATGTGTTTCTCGAAGTCACTCATCGTTTTTTTCCCCCAGTTCGTTTACCAAAATTTCCTCTATGCGGTCCGCGGATAAAGGGGTCAGACAGAGCGGACAACGTTTTGCTCTAAAAAGCAAGTCTCTCATTTCGGCACCCAGGCGCTCGACACCTGCCCGGGCCTCGTCAAGCCGCCTCCCCATGGCCGGAAGCTCCTTGCGTACGATCAGAAACCGCTGGTTCAAACCCTTCAGGATTGAGAGCAGTCGCGCTTTTTGCTCGATACCTTCCGAGAGCCCTCCGGCCGTGGCCACGCCCGCGAGTTGCGCCAGCACCGATTCTTCGCGCCTGAGCCGCCGCAAAACATCCTGCCGGCGGCCACAACAGTTGCGCATAGCCGTCAACATCGCAGCACAGCCCTTCAAAACGCTTAATTCCTCCCCGGCCTTCGCCACCGTCTGTAGACCCGCCAACATTTCCTCGAGCTTCTTCACATCTTGTTTGAGCGCGGCTCGCCGCATGATGCGCGCCTCAAGGACTCTAACCCGTTCGGCCAGTTTGGCGATTTTCGATGTGCTTTCTTCCGAAAGTTCCAGGTTCGCGGTCGCCGTAAGCACGTTCTCCGACCGGGCAAGGGCATCCGTCACCTTTTCCCTGCGGTCCCGCAACTCCCATACCCTTCGCCACATTGAGAACTTCTGGGCCGCCGCTTCGTAGGCGGTGTGCAAATCGTTCACCTCGGGGAGCAACCCGAGCAGGTTCTGGTTCTGTTCCAACTCCGCCGCGACACGCCGGAACCTTTCTCTGAGCCTTGAGAGATTGGCCGCGGATGTTCCCGCGGCTTCGCTGCGCCCGTGAAGCCCCGTGCACTGGTCAAAGAGCTGTTCAATCCGTTCAAGTCCGGCGAAGTTTTGCAGCTCCGCGTTCAATTGCTCCAGTTGCTCTTCCAACTCCTGGCGTCGTCGTGACAGGACGGCCAGTTTGCGGCCGGCCCGCTTGTCAGCCGCGTCAAAAAGCTGCGTTCCCGACAGGTGGCCCACCGCCCGCGCCCTGACCGCCGGGGTTTCCCTGAGAACAAAGGGAGGGTCAAGCTGGTGCGCCACGTGAAGCTCGAAAGTCGCACCTTCCAGTTTGAGCGTACGTACTTCGGTTAGTTCTTCGACCTCGGCGGGTACATCCCGGCCGAAACCCTCCAGTACGTGTGGTTCCCGCCCTGGACGGCGGATTTCGAAGCGGTTGGTTTTGCCCCGCCTTTCACGGCTGATTACCAGCCCATTGTCGAACTCCACCGATACCCGGCAGAAATCCGCACCCACCCGGACGAAGTCCGCCCCCTGCGGCTTATTGTAGAAAAGCCATCTCAGCGCGCGGACAATAGCCGATTTTCCCTGGTCCGACTCCCCGATGAATACGGTCACCGTAGGGGCCAGTATGAGTTCCGTATACCGGTGGGACTGGAAGTTTTCTAGAATCACCCGTTTCAGCCGCCGCAACTCTCAGCTTCCTCCCCAAGCACTTCACCCCAGAGGGACGAGACCTCCTCCTGAACCTGGGCGAACTCCGGTATGTCTTTCATCCCGTTGAGCACGTGGAAAAGAATGGCCTCGGGGTCGGTCCGCGCCATGTAACCGGCGTGGGCCGTGATTTGGCGTATTACTTGAAGAAACTCCTGGCGCTTTCGAGCCCGGAAAGAGGTGTCCTCGATCCGGCTTCTGTCGAGTACTTCAAGACCGGGCCGGGCGCTTTTCAACCTGATTATCTCGTGCCGCGCCCGCTCCCCTTCAACAAACAGCACCACCACCGAGGGCCACCTTTCCATTTCCGCCTGGCTTGCGGACAGGCGAACCATTGCCCCGGGGTTTAAGAACCATTTCCCTTCGCGGTAGACCTCCGGGTAACCGAGGTGGTAATGACCGCAAAGCGTATAATCCGCTTCGGTCAGCATGGCAATGTCGTCGATCAAAGTGAACTTGACCATCGGCCCGAAACCCCTGTCCAGAAGCGCACCGTGGCAGATGTGAACCGCGACGTCACAATTATGTTTTTCGATCACATAGTCACGCCCGTCGTCATCAATGGCAAAATGGTACGGCGCGCCTGTAATCTGGACCCGCACGTTTCCGTCGTCAAGGTAAACAGGTTTCCTGTCAAGAATCATAATCACTTCCCAGCGGCCCAGAAAGCCCAACAGAGTCCTCGTAAGGGTTGAGGGGTTTTGCCCGTGGAGGTCGTGATTGCCGGGAACAATGTAGAGCGGCGCCCTCAACCGGCGCAGGATGCCCGCAAATTCGCCCGTCGCGGCCAGGCCCGGCATGGGCACGTCGAAGATGTCCCCCCCGTGGAGTACGGCGGCAACTTCCAGGCGGTTCGCCAGGTCCACCACCTCGTGCAGCTTGGCTTTGAGGGTGGCGGCGAAGTCGTCAGTACGGTTCCGCGGCGCCACACCGCGAAGATGGGTGTCGGTGACGTATAAAAGCCGCATTGAAACCTCCGGTATCAGTAGTCAGAAGTCAGAATATAGAAGGCAGAAATCAGGAGTCAGGAAGACAGTACCGAAGTCGGAATCCAGAAGTTCTTTGAAAAAAGCTTGATCATTCTGTATTCTATCTTCTACATTCTACATTCTGGTGTTTCACGTTGGACCTTGAACGTTAAACCTTGAACCTTGAACGTTATTTATTCTTTAACCAACCAGCGCAGACCGCCGAAGGCACGGCTCGGGCGGGTGTCCAGCCTGCCCTCTTCCACCCACCGCTCCAGCGCCCTCCGTAGTTCCGCCTCCGTCACGCGCCGGTCGACCTTTTCCTGACAGTGGTTCTGGCACGCCGCCAGGTCGACCTCCGTGATAAACCCTCTGTTGGCCGAAAGAAAAGCCCTCACCGCAGGCCACAAGTCCTCGCCGACCGTGCTCAGGTGCCGCTGCCATTCGGTAAAAGGACTCTCACCGTGGGGGCTGCGCGTCCATGAAGCCCGCACCGTAACCGGCACCGTGCGCCCGATGATCGCTGAGGACACGAAGGCGTTTCCCGAGGAAAGGTATGGCAGCCTCGCGACCTCATGCGGCCCCAGATCGGTCTCCCGGCTTATGGCGTCGAGATCCTGGGCCCTTACGGTGCGCAAGATGATCTTTGTATTGAGTTGCGCGTTTACCGTGTCGTCCAACAGTGCGGGGCGCTGGGTTGCCAGGATCAGAAAAACGCCGTACTTGCGGCCCTCTTGGGCGATTTCACGGATGACAGGCCGCGCCGGAGCAAAATCCCTTTCGCCTCTGGGTTTTGGGGCCAAATTATGCGCTTCATCCGTCACCACGAAGAAAGGCGGGAAAAATGGTTCCTTACCGCTACCGTACTGGAGGCCGTCGCGATAACGCCGGCGAAAACCGAACAACTTCCGGACGGCGTGAGTGGCGAAAATCCCCAAATTCCGCGACTCACCGCGCACCACGCAGGTCTTTCCCTGCTTTAAGGTCTCTTCCAGGGCCTCGGTTCCCCTCGGGCCGAAAAGATTGCCCTGCGCAAGATAGTTGAGCCGCCTAAGTACGGCGTACGCCGTGGCTTCCGCGATACCACAGTCGCGGTACTCCCTGTAAGTTGCGAGGCGCCCCTTAAACTCCTCCTGCTGACCGTAGTCTTCCGGAAAGAGCCGGGCCGCGACGTCTTCACCCCTGTCAACCGCTTCCAGCGCCCTTTCGTAACGGTTCTTCTGGGAAAGCGCTTCAGCCAGTCCCGCGAGCCGCCACCGGTAAGTGTCAAAGCTGTCCCCCGGCCGCCAAAGTACACGGGCGGCGTGTTCCATCTGCTCGCTCCAGCC
>QZIW01000039.1 GCA_003604985.1 Ammonifex sp. | reverse complement strand
CCCGCGACAACTGGGTTTCGACCTTGAGCATCTCTTCTACCTTGGTCGCGGCCTTGAAGAAGCTGAGGTACTGCTCCTCCTGACGCTTTAAGTTCCTGAGCCTCGCGGTCAGGTCGATATGCTGTTCGGTGACTTCCTCGGCGGTTTCGTACTCCGACCTCAGATTCCCCAGCTTTTTTATAGCGCTTACCGCCGTGGCGAATCTTTCGACAGGCACCTTGACCGTGATGGTGCCCGTAAAGGGCCGGGCCTGGAATTCCCGCCCGTTCCTCTGGGGGTATACCGGCGGATCGTCGCCGGAAGTCACGGCGGCGTTGACGGTGAAACCCCCGTTTTGTGCCGCAATTTCGCCGGCCGCTTCCATCGCGGCATTTATGTCCTTCACGGAAAGGCGCAGCGTCTTGCGCTTAACTACCAGGCGCTCTCCCGCCCCCGTGCCGCCGGCGGTGATCGCTTCGGTATGTTGCTTGACGCCCGTATCGGGAGGCGTCTCCCTTTCTACGCCCACGTCGTACGGCGCCGGGGCGTGGGTGGCAATACTGTATTGGGACGCGCAACCGCCGAACTGTAAGCCTGAAAGCAAAACAACCAGGGTGATCAAGCAGCCTCCCGCAAAACCGGCCAAGGCAAAGGGCCACCAGCCGAACCTTGACTTTTTACCCGTTTCACCCATTTGCTGTCCCTCCCCGGAAGGCTTCACCGGAGCCGCACCGCGCTGTTTTCTCGCTGATTAAACACCGCAGCCTGCGTTTTTGTAACAGTTAACGCTTATCAACCACAAGAGCCTCGCCGACAGTCTCCGGGGGAACAAAAAGCACCTGTGCCTTAAGGCGGAGCAGATCCCTGGCGCGTAGGGCGATTGCGGCCGTAAGCTCCGGGGGGGGGTCCGCCACTTCCCGGGCCAACTCAACTTCCAGGGTCAACTCGTCGCGAAAGTCGCGCTGCGTAACCACCGCTCGCAGCGCCCTCACCGCGGGGAATTCCGAGGCAAGCTCGGACACCTGGTGGGGGTAAAGGAAGAGCCCGCGTACCTTAACGCCCGCGGCCGCCCTGCCCAAAACACCTGCAAGTCTTTTGCCCGGGCGCCCGCAAGGGCAAGGCTCAAGCACAAAAGCGCTCAGATCTCCCGAAGCAAGCCGGAGCAGCGGATAGGTTTGCACCATCAGGGTGATTACAATTTCCCCCGTTTCACCGTCCGGAACCGGCTCACCGCTGTGAGGATCCACAATCTCCACCACCACGCCCCGCGGCAGATGGAGCCCTTTTGTCTCCAGGCACTCGTAGGCGACGCAGCCCGTATCGGCTGTGCCGTAACCCTGAAACACGCTAATACCGTACTTCTCGCGCAGTAGCGCCCGCAGTTCTTCCGGAAGCCGCTCGGCCGTTATCCAGGCGCGCCGCAGGAGGAGTTCCGAAACGAAACCCTGTTCCTCGGCCTTCTTAACCAGGGTGTACAGGAAACTCGGGACCCCGACATACCCGGTCACCCGCAGATCGCGCATGATTTGCGCCTGCAGTTCGGTATTCCCCACCCCCGCCGGGACGACCGTACAACCGATGCTCCGCAGCGCGCTGTCGAACATAAACCCGGCGGGCGTCAGGTGGTATGAAAACGTGTTCTGAACGATATCGCCTGATTCAAAGCCTGCCGCTGTGAGCGCCTCCCCCCACCGCCAGTAATCTTCGCCGTCTCCCTGCGGGTCGTAAATGGGGCCTGGAGAGGCAAAGACCCGCTGCACCGACGCCATGGGTACGGCCAGAAAACCACCGAAGGGCGGAGCCTCCTGCTGCCGCTTGCTTAATTCCGTTTTCCGCGTTACCGGCAACCGCGGCAGGTCCTCAACACTTTGCACGTCGGCCGGTTTTAAACCCGCGCCGGCAAACTTCTCCCGCACCGCCGGGGAGTTGTCATACGCGAAGCGGATGTAATCGGTAAAGCTGTCAAAACTCATCCCAGCCACCTCTTGCGCCTCTTGTAATGCTTGACGTCGCGGTAGCTCTTTTTCTTCCCTACGTCCGTAAGGCCCAAATAAAACTCCCGGACGTCCTCGTTATCCCTTAGCTTGTCAACCTCGCCCTCAAGGACTATCCTCCCGTTCTCCATGATATAACCGTAATCGGCGATGGACAGCGCGACATTCGCGTTTTGTTCAACCACCAGAATGGTGGTCCCCTCTCGCCGGTTAATCTCCCGGACAATCTTGAAAATCTCTGCAACAAGCAATGGGGCAAGACCCAAAGAAGGCTCGTCCAGCAACATAAGCTTCGGTTTGGCCATCAGCGCGCGGCCGATCGCCAGCATCTGCTGCTCCCCGCCGGAAAGATATCCCACCACCCGGTGGCGCAGGTCCAATAGCCTGGGAAAATACCGGCATACTAGTTCCAGGTCCTTTTTGATGTTGCTCCTGTCTTTACGGGTGTAGCTTCCCGCAAGGAGGTTTTCCTCGACCGTAAGGTGTTCAAAAACCCGGCGCCCTTCCATGACCTGAAAGATGCCACGCTGCACTACCTTTTCCGCGTCCATGTTAGTGATGTTTTCCCCGCAGAAGTCGATGGTACCGTCGGTCACCTTGCCGTTTTCCGCCTGCAGGAGGCCGGAGATCGCCTTGAGCGTGGTTGTTTTACCGGCGCCGTTCGAACCGAGAAGAGCCACCACACTTCCCTCGGGCACCGTAAGGGACATGCCCTTCAGCACCAGAATAACGCGGTCGTAAATCACCTCCACGTTATTCAAAACGAGCAAGTCAATTCCCCCTCAAAAAATTCTGTAAAGCGCCGCGGCCGCCGGCTGGAACCGGCTCGGTGCATCCCAGTCCCGACGGCCGCCGCTTGGGAGATCCTAAAACCTGAAAGCCCTGTCGGTGCATATTGTTGGCGCAGTAATTCCGCATCAGGATCTTTAATTCCGTATTCGGTGCCCTGAACAGTCCACGTGTCTTGGCTGCGCTTAAAGCATAGCGACTATTTGTACCCGAACCAGTCGGTCAGGTATTCGAACTTGCCGTTTTTAACCTCGGCCAGCCTCACTTTTTCACTGCCGCGATGGCTGTCGGCCGTAAAGGTCACGGGGCCGGCAAGCCCGCCCGTCTCAAATCCGGATAGGGTCTCGAGACCTTCCTTGATGGCCTCGCCGGTAACTTCGTCACCCGCGAGTTTCACACCTTCAAGCATAATCATTGCCGAAGCCCAGCCCTGTACGTACTTTTGGTTCTGATCTTCGATTTTTCCGCCCTTGGAGCCGAGGTAATCCTTGATCGCTGTCAAGCCGGGGACGTTATCGTACGGGAAAGCGAACGGGATGACGCCGATGTACCCTTCAGCCGCATCTTGGGCCAACTTGACAACCTTTTCGTCCGCCGCCCAATTCAGTCCGATGAACTTCGTGGTGAGCCCGTTCTTCTTCGCGTCTTTTAGAACCGTAGCGGTCAGGTTAGAGGTTCCCTGGATGATGGCGAAGTCGGCCTTTTTCCGCTTCATGTCCAGCACCTGCGAGGTGGCATCAAGCGCCTTCAAATCAACTACCTCGTCGGCCACGACTTCGAAGCCGTTCTCGGCCGCGTACTTTTTCCCATCGTCAATCGGGGATTTCCCGAAAGGAGTATCGTTGTACACAAAGGCTATCTTGGGTTTGCCGGAACCCTGCCAATTGTCCTTGATCCACTTCAGTGCAGCCCTGGCCTGGTCGGAGTATGAAGCGGCAACCAGGAAGTTGTAAGGACATACCGTTACGTCAAGCAGTCCTTCGGAATAGGACCCGGAAATGTAAGGAATCTTATCCGTCGCGATTATTTGCTTGAGCGCTTCGGTATCGCCTGTACCCCAACCGAGGATGGCCGCAACTTTATCCTGTTTGACCAGCTTGTTGTAGACCTCAACGGCCTTCGTCTTATCGTAAGCATAGTCTATGTCGATCAGTTTTACTTCCCGGCCGTTGATACCGCCTTGACTGTTAACGTAATCAAAGTATGCTTTTGCCCCATGGGCGTAAGGCACGCCGACGTCCGCGGTGGCGCCGGTAAGGTCAAAGATGCCGCCGATTTTTACCGGTTCCTTTGGTGTTTCTGTGGTCTGCGTCGGCGCTTCTTTCTTACCACACCCCGTCGCCACCAGCGTTACCGCAAGGCAAACGCAGAGTAAAACAACCAAAAAACCCCGAAAACGCATACTATCTCCCCTTTCTTAAGCTATTTTCCAACCCAGCCGGTTAACTGATCCGAAACCTCCTGTTTCCTCTTCACCTCCTCCGCCCCGCTCAATACGAGAAGGGCCAGAGCCGGAAGTAATCCTTAATGTCTTTCCAGAGCTTCGCCAGCCCCTCCGGCTCAAAGACTAAAAATAAAACAATGATGAGGCCGAACAGCGCTGTTTGCATGGAAAGTAGGAAATGTGCAACGTTCGGGAGAAAAGCGCCGAGAAAATCCGCTGCCGTCCGTAGGAAGATCGGTAAAAGAGTCATAAACGCCGCCCCGTAAATCGAACCCATCACGCTGCCCAGTCCGCCGATAATGATCATCGCCAGGTACTGGATCGAAACCTCAACGGTGAAGTTTTCCACCGTAATCACCCGGAGGTAACCAGCCATGAGCGCCCCGGCAATTCCCGCGTAAAACGCGCTTAAGCCGAAAGACATTACCTTGTATTGGAGGAGATTGATCCCCATCACCGCCGCCGCGAGATCACGGTCGCGCACGGCCATAAACGCCCGCCCGACACGGCTCCGGAACAAA
Source organism: Ammonifex sp. (assembly GCA_003604985.1). GTDB lineage: Bacteria > Bacillota > Desulfotomaculia > Desulfotomaculales > Ammonificaceae > SURF-55. The sequence goes on along the minus strand of QZIW01000039.1, from coordinate 6,287 downwards.
TTCACCGTGCATACCACCGCCGCCAGCGCGATCAGCAACGCAAAGTAGTAGAAATTTTTATCGTCGGCCAGGGACATGGTACCAACACTGGGAGCGTCGATTACAATGCCCGCCGAACCGTTGGTTAGACCGGTCCAGTGGATAATGGTGTATTCGATGATCACCTGTGCGGCCAGGGTCGCGATGGCCAGGTAAAGTCCTTTAAGTCTTAGCGAGGGTATCCCGAAAACCGCCCCTACCATCGCCGCCATTATTCCGGCTAAGGGCAGCGCCGCCCAGTAAGAAAGGCCGACCTTGGTAGTCAATATCCCTACGGTGTACGCGCCCACGCCCATAAAAGCGCCGTGACCGATAGAGATCTGCCCGGTAAAACCCGTGAGGATGTTGAGCCCCAACGCCCCGATGACCGCTATCGCAATGAGGTTGACCACACTGATGAAATAAGGACTGACGAAATACGGCAGCACGAGGAAAAAAACGATAATAGCCGCCACTTTGGCCTTTGCAGCAGGGGCAAACAGGACGGCCATGTCTTCCTGGTACGACGTAGTAAAGAGTCCACAATCCATAACAAACGGGAACTTAGGCCGCAACGCAACTACACCCTTTCGATGACTTCCTTGCCGAATAAACCGTACGGGCGGACGAGCAGGATTAGTACCAGGATCACGAACGGTACCACTTCTTTCACTCCGCCGCCGAAAACAGGGTCAAGATATCCACCGACCAGGTTTTCCAGCACCCCAATGATAAATCCGCCCAGAATAGCACCCGGAATACTGTCCAGTCCGCCAAGAATGGCAACCGGCAGGACCTTGAGCCCCAAGTGGGCAAGCGACGAATTGACGCCGTTGATATTACCCAGCAGGATGCCTCCGACGGCAGCCACCATTGCCGCGATCGCCCAGGTTATGGCGAACACCTTTTTCACGCTGATGCCCATAGATAAGGCCGCCTGCTGGTCGTCCGCCACCGCGCGCATTACGATCCCCGTGGTGGTGAATTTGAAGAAGAGCGAGAAAACCGCCAGCAGAAGGATGGCAAGCCCGAGCGACCACAAATAAACCTGGGAAATGACCACTCCAGCGAGGTTGACCGGTTCCTGTGGAAACACCGGCGGATAAATCATGGTGTCCGTACCCCATATGAGCTGCGTAACTCCGCGCATCAGGCTGGAAAGTCCGATGGTGGCCATGATTACGGATATTACCGGTTCGCCGATAAACGGGCGCAGCACCATGCGTTCCACAAGCACCCCGAGCGCCAGTGCCAGGCACAGGGTCAGCATTACCGCCGGCAAGAAAGGCACGTTATAAGAAGTGACCACCCAGAGGGCAACGTAAGCCCCCACGAGCAGAAACTCACCCTGGGCAAAGTTAATGCAGTCACTTGCCTTGTAAATCAGCACGAAACCAAGGGCCACAAGGGCGTAAATACTTCCTACCACCAAACCCGTGACGAGCAACTGCAGGAACATCAGGCCACCCCCGCTTCGCTGGAAGACCGCTGCAAACCATCGCCGGTTTTAACGACTTTCAGCGCGGTTTGGATCATAGCCTCGCGGCCGTCCCGGTACTTAACCTTGGTCTCAATGCTTATCTCCGGCACCCCCTTGTACAGGCCCTCCACCAGGTCCGCGTACTTCTGCGTCACGTATCCGAACCGTACTTTCCGCGTCCGGGTAAGTTCCTCATCGTCGGCGTCAAGTTCCTTGTGAAGGATGACGAACCGGCTTATTTTTACGGCCGCAGGCAGGTCATTGTTTACCCGCTGAACTTCATTCGTGATCAGCGCTAAGACCTCCGGCTTCTGGGAGAGGTCGACATATGTGGTATAGGCCAGGTGATTATTCTCGGCCCACCGGCCGACGTTCGCCATGTCGATATTAATAAGCGAAACCACGTACGGCCTGTCCTTACCGATAACAACGGCCTCCTTGATATAGGGACTGAATTTAAGTTTGTTGCTGATGTACTGAGGCGAAAAGATGCTGCCGTCAGCGAGGCGCATCACGTCTTTCAGCCGGTCGATGACTATCAGGTGCCCGCTGTCATCGAGGTAGCCCGCATCCCCTGAGTGCAGCCAGCCGTCAACCAGCGATTCGGCGGTGGCTTCCGGGTTTTTGTAATACCCGACGAAGACCGACGGACTGCGCGAGAGTATTTCCCCCTCTTCCGTGATCCGGATTTCTGTTTCCGGTATGGGCTTGCCGACGGTATGAAACTTGACGTCACCGTCGGTGTGGATGACGGAAATGCCGGCGATCTCGGTCTGGCCGTAAATCTGTTTCAGGTTGACCCCGAGCGCGTGAAAAAACCTGAACACCTCGGGTCCCAGCGCCGCACCCCCCGTATAGGCGCGCCTGAGTCTCGAAAAGCCGAGGTGGTCCTTAATGGCGCTGAAAATTAACACCTCACCCAGCCCGTGCATCAACCGCAGGCCCCAGGAAGGCTTCTGCTTATTGAACCGGCAGTCAGCCATTCTATACCCGGCCTTAATGAAAAAGCGATACAAAAGCCGCTTAAACCAGGAGGAGTCCTCGATCTTCACCTGTACACGGGAGACGACATCTTCCCAGATGCGCGGCGGGGAAAACATTACGTGCGGGCCGATCTCCCTGAGATTCTGCTGGACCGTCTCCGGTTCCTCCGGGAAGTTGACCGTGAAACCCACCCAAAGAGCCATCGACACTCCCATCATCTGCTCACCCATCCAGGCCAGGGGTAAAAACGACAAAAACTCGCTGTCTACATCCAAAGGGTCAAGGCTCAACAGGTTTTTGGCCATACTGAGCATATTTCGGTGGGTTATCACCGCTCCTTTGGGGAAACCCGTGGTACCGGAGGTGTAGGCTATCATCGCCGGGTCATCGGCGTGCCCGCGGGCCACCAACTCCTCGAACAGCCTGGGGTTTTTGCGGTGAACCTCTTCCCCCAGCGCCTCCACCGTCTCAAAATCCATTAAAAGCGGGTCCTTGTAACTTTTCATACCCTTCGGATCGTAATAGACCAAACGTTTGACTTTCGGCAGTTCACCCTTTATGTCCAAAATTTTGTCAACCTGCTCCTGGTCTTCCACCACCAAAAAACGGCTGTCGGAATGGTCTAAGATGTAGCTTACTTCGCGTGAAAGCGAATCCTGGTAGACGCCGACGGAAACACCACCCGCCGCCTGCGCCGCCAATTCGGCGAAAACCCATTCCGGGCGGTTGTCCCCAATTATCGCTACCTTGTCTCCCGCCTCAAAACCGAGTTCCACGAGACCCAGACAGAAATTACGAACGTGGGCCAGATAATCATCCCAGCTCATCGTCTGCCAGATTCCGAATTCTTTTTCCCGGAGCGCAACCCTTTTCCCGAAGCGACGCGCGTTTCGTAAAAGCAACTGCGGTAGAGTCTGTTCAACCATAAACCGTGCCGTCTCCTTATGTCCCGCAGGGTTAATATGCTATCACCGTTCCCAGCCAGGCACCTATGAGGTTCACAATTATTTCTTGCCGGCGGTGTTTGCCGGCGGCCTAGAGGATACGGCTTTTCGGATTACCCCGCCTGGTGCCCGAGGTAGGCCTCAATCACGCGGGGGTTCCGCTGGACTTCAACCGGCGATCCTTCAGCTATTTTCTGGCCGAAATCAAACACCGCCACCCGGTCGGAGATGTCCATAACCACACCCATATCGTGTTCAATGAGGATCATTGTTGTGCCCCATTCTTCCGCTATGTCGAGAATGAAACGCGCCATATCCTCCTTCTCCTCGGTGTTCATGCCCGCCATCGGCTCGTCAAGCAACAACAGTTCCGGTTCCAACGCCAGCGCGCGCCCGAGTTCCACCCGTTTTTGCAGGCCGTAGGGCAAAGTTCCCACAGGTTTGCGCCGGGCGCTCTCGATTTCCAAAAAATCGATAATTTCCTCCACCCGGCGCCGGTGGATAACTTCCCCGCGCTGTGCAAAGCCCCAGTATATACTTCCGGATAGAATACCGGACCGCATGTGTATGTGCCGGCCCAACATGATGTTTTCTAAGACCGTCAGGTGTCTGAAAAGCTCGATGTTCTGAAACGTCCTGGAAATGCCGAGCATAGCCCGTCTGTGCGGTGGGTAACGGCTGATATTCCGGTCTTTGAATACGATTCGACCTGAGCCCTGGCGGTAAAGACCGTTAATACAGTTGAGAAGGCTGGTCTTCCCGGCGCCGTTGGGGCCGATTACAGCCAGTATTTCTCCTTTGTTGACCTCTAAGCTGACATTGAAAAGCGCGGTAACCCCGCCGAAATGAAGGGAGAGTTCACTGATGCCCAGCAGTTTCAACTACATGTATCCCCTTAACCTCTTGAAGAAAAGCCCGAAACCGGGGTGGTTCAGGCTTCCTGCAATATCCCTAACAAACCTTTAAATTTCCACACTGACCGGGAAAATCCTCTTTTCCTAAGTAACTTTTCCCATCCAAATACTGTTACGTTCCCGCACCCAGCCTTTCGAGCTGCGAAAAAGCGCCCCTGTCTTGAGGTGGTTTAGGAAAGGAATCTGTCCTAAAAAACGAGTCGCTTTCCGGCAATTGTTTCCGGAGAGAAATTATGCTATTTTATTGGCACCGGGCGTTTCTGTACAGAAAGGTGAAAGGGGAATCGGAGTTGGACTTGGCAGTAAAAGTGGCGAACACCAGGATCGTCTTTACCAAGGGGGACATCACCCTGCAGGACACCGGCGCCATCGTTAACGCCGCCAATTCAAGCCTGATGGGGGGTGGTGGTGTGGACGGCGCCATCCACCGGGCAGGCGGTCCCGCCATCCTCGAGGAATGCAAGAAGATTGTCGCGGCAAAGGGCTCCTGCCCGGCGGGCCGGGCGGTCATCACGACCGGCGGCAATCTCAAGGCGCGCTACGTCATTCACACCGTAGGCCCCATCTGGCGCGGCGGCGACCTCGGTGAGGACGAACTCCTCCGGCAGGCCTATCTTAACTCACTTTCCCTTGCTGCCGAGCACGGCGTCAAATCCGTGGCCTTCCCGGCGATCAGCACCGGTGCTTACCGTTTTCCGAAGGAGCGCGCCACGCGGATCGCGATCGGTACCGTGCTGGCATTCGTTAAAGAAACGCCGCTTGACGAAGTGCGCTTCGTCCTTTTCTCCGACGAAGACCTTGCCGTATACAAACGGGTCTGGGAGGAAATCTCCGGGAAGGTTTAAACCAATTTCGGCTGAACAACTGTTCAGCACCTCCCCGAAGAGCGGGACCGTTTGCCAAGAAGCCTTCCGAGCCTGTTAAGAATGTCGTCAATTATCATTTTGTCAAACCCGGGCTCATAGTTCTTACTGCTTCATCGGCGGAGTCCGGCTCCGCGAGCGGTCCGGGTGCGCCGGCGCTTACCTGGATGCCCATAAGCCCGCTTCTTATTTTACTTATCCGGGCGCTGATGTCCTTGCGCGAGTTCTCCAACATGGTGATGGCCCTGGGGAACCGCCCTTCGAGCTCTTCCTGCAGCCAGTTCACGTTTTCTTCAATACTCTGCAGGGAATGGTTCACTTTCTCCAGATCAATGTTCTGCGAGGTCTTGAGCACCGTCTGAAAAACCAGTAAAAGGTAAGGGATAAACATACTGTAACTGATGAGCACAACATTCTGCTGGAAGACGGTGGCCTGAACCCCGGAGCATAATTCATGGACCGCGTCGGGCACGGCCACGATGCCGAAGTTCACGGTCAGCCCGGGGTCCACGTACTTTTTGATTTCCCGGGCTTTGTTGAGCACGGCGGCTTCGATCTGCGCTTTCAGCTTTTGCTGCTCGCCGGGGTCTTCAGAGCCCATGAACTCTTCCAGAAGCCCGGTCGCCGCCCACTTGCTGTCGATCGGCAAAATAAGACCGTTGGGCAGCCTTAGTCCGAACTCCACGAACTTATTGCCCACCCTGAAATTCCGGACCTGCCAGTCGGCAGGCAGCTTGGCGAACACGGCTTCGAGGATGTTCTCGCCCGCGACACCCTTGGTCTGGGTACCCGCGATGATGGCTTCCAGCCGCCTGACGGATTCCGCCGTCCGCTGCTCCGACTCCTGCCTGGCTTTGGCGATCGTCTGGAGTTCGGTCAGGCCCTCCTTGGCCCGCGTAAGCTCCGTTCGAATGGCCGCCGTTGCCTCTATAAGGTTGCCCGCGGTGGCGCCGGCCTGGGCAAACCTGGTCCCCAGCGCCTGGATCCCCTGGCTCACCGCGTTCTGGTTCTGCTCCACCGTGGATACACGTTCACCCAACCCCCTCAGCTCGAGCTGCACAGCGGTGACGGTCTGCGGCAGGGG
>QZIW01000028.1 GCA_003604985.1 Ammonifex sp. | reverse complement strand
AATAGTAGTTTCGACGTCTTCCATGCTTATTCCTGCTGATTCTCTAAGGTTTTTGCGATTTCTGGGCTGTTTTTGCTTACTTTTGCAACGTTCTCCTAGGGGTTGCATAACCATTAATGATCTGACATACCTCTCGGAACTAATGACGAGAATTGAATCATGAAATCGCTGTCATATCTTTTTGAAAACAACCAGAAATGGGCGGCTCGAATGTCTCTATCAGATCCAACGTTTTTCCCCAAACTTGCTAAACAACAATCACCTGAATTCCTGTGGATTGGTTGCTCAGATAGCCGAGTCCCCGCCAATGAAATAGTGGGCCTTCTTCCTGGTGAGTTGTTTGTCCACCGGAATATCGCCAACCTTGTAATCCACACGGATATGAACTGCTTGTCTGTACTTCAGTATGCTGTGGAGATATTGAAGGTAAAACACATTATTGTTTGCGGTCATTATGGATGTGGAGGCGTGAAAGCGGCACTTGAAAGCCATCCGCACGGGTTGATTGACAACTGGCTTCGCCATATTCGTGATGTTTATCGAAGAAAAGCACAGGATTTGATGCGTATAGTGGATGAGCAACAGAGAGTAGATCGTCTCTGTGAATTGAATGTCGTTGAACAAGTCACAAATGTTGGAAACACGACTATTGTTCAAGAGGCATGGCAAAGAGGACAGCTTCTCACCATTCATGGCTGGATTTATGGAATAGCCAATGGTTTGTTGAAGGACTTGGGAGTATGCCTTTCTTCTAATGAGGACTTGAGGCAAATGGTTGACGAATGAGCGAACAACTCACTGGGCGACATGGGGCGACATGGGGACGGTTCTCACTGTCGCATCTCTATGCAGTTCTATGCGCGGAAAATTAAACATATCCCAAGAATCCTTGTTAATTCACGTACCGACGCCCCGCCCTTTTCTTTGACTTCACGCAAAAGCCTGTCTCTTTATTTTGTCTTCATCTCTCGTTTTGCCGTTGCTTCTAAACTCAACTACCACAGTTTTACTATATCCACGCCTTCGAAGTAATACCTGATAATATCATCCGCTTTCTTCCCGCGGCGCGCCATCTCTTGCGCGCCCCACTGGCTCATGCCCACTCCGTGGCCGAATCCCTTCCCTTCAAAAATGACCTTGTTACCCTCCACCCGTGCACTGGTAAGCAGGTTCGATTTGAACCTGGTGCTACCCAGGGCCGTGCGGAGATCGGCGCCGTGAACCTCGGCATTGCCGACGCGAATGCGGGTCGCGCGGCCCGACGGACCCCTCTGTACAACCCTAACCGCCGTAAAGTCACCGGGATTTCGGCCGAGCTTTTGGACGGCAGCCGCAACCTCCTGCTTGGTAAAGACCGCACGCCAGGTGGCAAAATCCTTGGGCGCGTCGCGTCCTTCACCCGACCGGACGACTTTGGTGTAGGGAGGTTCTTGATACTCGTAGTTCAGACCTTCTTTTGCTTTCGCGGTGGTCCCGCCCGCGTGGGAGTGGAACCAGGCTTTAATGTACCTTCCGTTGTGTACGGCTGCCCTGCCCCGTGTACGGCTTACAGCCCGCCGGACGCGGTCGTTAACGTTCGCGGGATTCCACGCCTGGGCCTCTTCGAACGATGTGGAAATGTGAGCCGCCGGGTTTAGAGCGGAGTGGCCGCGGCTTGCAACGAATTCGAGGGCGAATGTTCTTGCCAGAATGGCCTGCGCGGCCAGCGCTTCCTCGTGAAACCAGTTTTTCATTTCGCCCGCAACCGCGGCTTCCACGTACTGCTCGAAGGGCATTTCCCTTACTTCGTTTTCCTTTTCAAAGAAGACTTTAATCGTTGGCTCTTTTCCCGCTCCCCGGCTTATTTGCTGTGGGATGTCCGGCATCTGCACCGGCTTGCGGGCGGCGTTCGGGGCGCAACCATGGGACATGGCGGCAGCAAAGGCGGTGATAATTAAAAGGGTCGCTAACCTAAAAGGTATGGGCACGGATATCACTCTCCTCTTTGAAAGATGTCAAGTGTTAGCTTGACCCCAAGGAGACAATTTTATTGCGTCAGCACTTCTATTGGGAATAGTTCCTTAAAGGGGATATGAATGCGCTAAGTTTCTCCGGGTAAAGGGATTTCGGCGGGAGAGGAAGAATAGACTTTAGGAAATCCGTCAAAGGGGGTGCGGTGGTGCGGGTAGGAATACTGCTCGGGGGGCGGTCCGCGGAGCGAGAGGTGTCGCTCAGGTCAGGCGAAGCGGTATACAGGGCGCTCGTTGAAAAGGGCCGCGACGCGGTTAAAATCGACGCGGGGCCGGACGTGGCCGAAAGGCTGCGCGCGGAGCAGGTGGATGTTGCCTTTATCGCGTTGCACGGTAAAGGCGGGGAAGACGGCTGCATCCAGGGTCTACTGGAGGTAATGGGCATTCCTTATACGGGCCCCGGGGTGCTGGCCAGCGCCCTGGCGATGAACAAAATAGCCACCAAGCGGGTCTTGACCGCCGCCGGGATTCCCACCCCCCCTTTCCACATCCTTGAACCGGACGCCGGGGAAGACTCCCCGGCACTCGCGGCGCGGGCCCTCCGGATGATGCCCTTGCCGGCGGTGGTAAAAGCGCCGACGCAGGGTTCGTCCATCGGCACGAGCATTGTCCACCGGGCGGAAGGTATGGCGCCGGCGTTGGCGGAGGCCCTGCGGTACGACCCGGTAGTACTGATCGAAGAATACATCCCCGGCCGGGAGGTTACCGCCGCTGTTTTGGGCAATGCGAAGCCCCTGGTACTCCCTTTGCTCGAAATCGTTTCGGCCAAAGGGGTCTACGACTACGAAGCAAAGTACACACCGGGGATGAGCGACCATTTAATCCCCCCCCGTGTTGCAACAGAAGTACAGCAAAAAATCGCGGCAACGGCACTCGCGACATACAAACTCCTTGGCTGCAGGGGTTTTTCCCGGGTGGACTTCGTTGTGGCCGATGACCTTCAACCGTACGTTCTGGAAGTCAACACGATCCCCGGCCTGACCGAAATAAGCCTGTTCCCGGACGCCGCACGGGCGGCGGGGATCCCTTTCGCGGACCTTGTGGAGCGGCTGATTACGCTCGCTTTGGGGAAGGAAGAATAGCATGTTCCGCCTGACGAAACAAGAACTCGCCCGCATGATCGACCACACGCTCCTGCGCCCGGAAGCGGTCAGCGGCGATATCGTAAAGCTCTGCGAGGAGGCGGTTGAAAACTTGTTCGGCGCCGTCTGCGTGAACCCGGCGTACGTTCCGCCGGCGGTCAGGGAGTTGGAGGGCACGAATGTCCGCGTCGGCACGGTAATCGGTTTCCCCCTGGGGGCGACCAACACTGCCGGGAAGGTGGCGGAAGCGGGCCGGGCGGTAAGCGACGGAGCGGCGGAGTTTGACGTGGTGATAAATATAGGAGCGCTGAAGGACAGAGAGACCGCATACCTCGAACGGGAGTTCGGTGACGTAATCGGAATAATCCGGAAAGCACGGCCGGACGCGGTCGTCAAGGTGATTCTTGAGACGGCACTGTTGACGGACGCTGAAAAGGTGCTGGGCTGTAGATTGGCCGCAGACTGCGGGGCGGATATGGTGAAGACCTCAACCGGTTTCGGACCGGGTGGAGCGACGGAGGATGACGTCCGGTTGCTGAGAAGCGTTGTGGGGGACAGGCTTGGCGTCAAGGCGGCAGGGGGTATCCGTGACTTGGAGACCGCGCTGCAAATGATCGCTGCAGGGGCGAGCCGGATCGGGACCAGTTCCGGCGTTAAAATCATGCAGGAATGGTCAGAGGCAAAAGCTATGGTTTAGCTATGCGAGTAAGAGGAAGGAGCAGGCGCTTTTGAACTGGAAGCTTATTTTATCGGTGGTGGCGATCGCGGCCTTAGTCGTTTTCTGGTACCTGACGTCGCCTTGAGGGCCGCGCGGCAAGTGCTGAGGTCCTCGGCACAAAACGTTATTATGGCGGAAAAGAATTACTACAGCAAAAAAATAGGGGCTGTCCTGAAAATGACTTTCGGGGCAGCTCCTTTTGCATTGGGTTATCTTTCAAGCCGGTTATCAAAATGTTGTTTTGGTCGGTTCCTGTGTTTATGAAGATTGTCGCTGGCGGCGTACGGTTCAATGTCAACCCAAATTGAGATGGGTGCTTTAAAGATTTTTAGCAAGGGGGGAGGGGCAGGTGCGCTTGACCCTGTAGGGGAATGTTAATATAATTTGGATACAGTGGCTCAAAAAGCCGCTTCGTTCCAACATCGTTTTTACGGCTTCAGGTGGGAGGCAGGCGTTTTTTTTATGCAAAGCAGAGAGATCCGGGACTTGTTCTTAAAGTTTTTTCAAAAGAGAGATCACGCCATCTTGGAGAGTGCATCGCTGATACCGGCCAATGACCCGAGCCTTTTATGGACTTCGGCAGGGATGGTCCCTTTCAAACCCTATTTCACCGGAGCCGCCGTACCCGAGCGCAGGCGCGTGGCGACCTGCCAGAAATGTCTGCGGACGCCCGATATAGAATCCGTGGGGAAGACCGCCAGGCACCTTACGTTTTTCGAAATGCTGGGCAACTTTTCTTTCGGCGACTACTTCAAGGAAGAAGCCATTCCCTGGGCGTGGGAGTTTGTCGCCTCTGATCTACAAATTGATCCGGAGCGGCTCTGGATATCGGTCTACCTGGAGGATGACGACGCTTTCCGCTTTTGGCGCAAGGTAGGCGTCCCCGAGGAAAGGATCATCCGGCTGGGCAAAGAAACTAACTTCTGGGAGATAGGCATAGGTCCCTGCGGGCCTTGTTCCGAAATACACTACGACTTTGGTCCCGAAAGCGCCTGCGGGCCGGACTGCCGGGTAGGGTGCGACTGCGACCGGTTTTTAGAGCTTTGGAATCTTGTTTTTACCGAGTTTTACAGGGATGAGGAAGGAAATTACACCCCGCTCGAACGCAAGGGGATTGATACCGGGATGGGGCTCGAACGAGCGGCGGCGGTTGTCCAGGGGGTCAAATCGGGCTTTGAGACCGACCTTTTCCGCACGCTTACCGGCGAGATAGCCGAGATTTTAAAAGTCTCGCACGGTACCGATGCAAAGGCCGACATGGCGGTGAAAATCATTGCCGACCATGCACGGGCGGTGACTTTCGCGATCGCCGACGGGGCCCTGCCGTCCAACGAGGGGCGCGGTTACGTGATCAGGCGCTTGTTGCGCCGCGCTGTGCGGTTCGGCGTGCTCTTTGGGGCGAACAGGCCTTTTCTCGACCGCGTTATACTGCACATCCAAAACAAAATGGGCGGTGTTTACCCGGAACTCGTAGAAAAGCAGAACCACGTGTTGCAGGTGGTTAAGGCGGAGGAGGAGCGTTTTCTGGAGACCCTTTCCCAGGGGACGGAAATGCTCAGCCGGAAGGTCGACGAACTGGCGGGGTCCGGGTCAAGGACCCTATCCGGCGAAGTCGCATTCAGACTTTACGATACCTATGGGTTCCCCCTGGAGTTAACAGAGGAAATATGCGCCGAACACGGCATAGCTGTAAACCGGGACGGTTTCGCGGCGGCTATGGCGGGCCAAAGGGAACGGGGACGCCGGGCACGCGAAGCCACGGAATATCTGGGTGAGCGCGAGCGGCTGTTCAAGCAAATACGGGAGGAAACTGGGGAAACCCGTTTTGTGGGGTATTTCACCCTCGAAACACCGGTAAAAATTCTCGCGCTGGCCTCAAATGGCAAGAGGGTGGAGACGGCTGGAACGGGAGCAACCGTCGACGTCGTTATCGACGGCACGCCTTTTTACGCCGAGGCCGGCGGTCAGGTGAGCGACACCGGCATTCTAACCGGGCTCGATCTGAAAGCGGAGGTGGAGTGGGCCGAAAGTCCGGTGGAGGGTCTTATTGTACACCGGGTCAGGGTAACGGAAGGGACGCTGAGCGAGGGGAGTGTTGTGACGGCCTCGGTCGATACGGCGCGGCGCAGACATACCGCTCGCAACCACACCGTTACCCACCTGCTGCACAGGTCGCTCAAGGCGGTGCTCGGGCCCCACGTTAATCAGGCGGGTTCACTGGTCGCTCCGGAACGGCTGCGTTTTGACTTCACCCACTACCGGCAGTTAACCGCCGAAGAGCTCGGACGAATAGAGGCCACTATAAACCAGGCGATATTGGCCGCACTTCCGGTGGAAGCTTTTGAAACCACGATGGCGGAGGCGCGGGAAATGGGGGCCGTGGCCCTTTTTGGTGAAAAGTACGGTGATCGGGTCAGGGTTGTCCGGATCGGCGATTTCAGTATTGAGCTTTGCGGTGGCACCCACCTGAGGAATACGTTGGAAGCGGGCATTACCAAGATCATTACCGAAGGCAGCGTCGCCTCGGGTGTCCGGCGGATCGAGGCGGTTACCGGGGAGGGAGCCCTGGCTTTCTTGAACGGCGTGGTGGAAGACTACCAACGTATCGCCGCACTGCTAAAAGCACCGCCGCGAGATCTTTCGTTGCGGGTGGCGGCACTTGCCGACAGCCTAAAAGAACTTACGCGGGAAAACGAGACCCTTAAGGATAAAGTTGCCGCTTTTGAAGTGCTTGATCTTTTGAACCGCGTGCAGGCCGTCGAGGGTGTTAACGTACTGGCGGCGAAAGTAAGCAATGCGGACATGGCCCAGCTTCGCAGCCTGACCGACATTTTGCGGGAGCGGCTCGGGTCGGGCGTTATCATCCTGGGAAGCGCCGTCGGTGAGAAAGTGAATATAATTGTTGCCGTAACGCGCGATCTCATACCCAGGGGAATGCACGCCGGTACAATAATCAAGAAGGTGGCCCGGGTGGTCGACGGCGGCGGCGGTGGAAGGCCCGAACTGGCGCAGGCAGGCGGGAAAAACCCGGCCCGGCTTGACGATGCACTGCGTGAAGGCCTAATGTCCGTGAAAGAGGGTCTGGTGGGCAAAGAAAAACTTGAAACCTGTTAATTTTGGGTTTTTCTAAAAAATATTCTCACTTGAAAGGAAAAAAAGCAACTTAAGCAAAATATTATCAACAAGGGGTGTAGCTACCCAAAAGGTTTGGCGGGAGGAAAGCGGATTGGAAAGGAACTCCGGCGAGAAAACCGTTACCTTTCAGGTAAAAAGAGAAGAACCGCAAACCATAAGGGAGATTCTTGCTGCTGTCGTTGCGGCACTTGAAGACAAGGGCTACAACCCAATAAACCAGCTTGTTGGTTATTTGCTGTCCGGTGACCCGGCTTACATTACCAGCCACCAGAACGCCCGCAACCTGATTCGCCGTCTGGAACGGGACGAGTTGCTCGAAGAATTGGTAAGCGCATACCTCAGGGACGAGGCGGAATACTAAACGACGGGGTTTGAAATGGGGACCGGGTCGAATTAAGGAGCCAGGCAGGTTGCGCTGGCTTTATTTGTTAAACAGGCTAAGTCGGAGAGAATATGCGATTTTTAGGGCTCGACGTTGGTGACCGTAAGATCGGGGTGGCGGTAAGCGATCCCCTTTGTATCACCGCGCAAGGGGTAGGGGTTCTGAAAAGGGGGAACCCAAGCGACGATGCAGATGAGATTTTAGGACTCATCGCTGAGTACGAGGTTGGGGAGGTTGTGGTTGGAAACCCCGGCGATCTTTATGGCCGGAAGGGTACGCAGGCCGACAAAGTCATGGAGTTTGTAAACCTGCTCCGGCAGAAGGGTGTTTCTGTAACACTGTGGGATGAGCGCTTCACCACCAGTGCTGCCGAAAGGCTGTTGATTGGGGCCAATGTCCGGCGGGAAAAACGCCGTCAGGTGATTGACAAGCTTGCCGCGGTTCTCATCCTGCAAAGCTACCTCGACAGCAGGAAGCGTCCGGACGCGGGCGGGTCTTGACGTGTGTAGCGTCCGGGTTATATAATTCCTGTATCTCTGAAAGGGGAAAATACCGGAAAAGGGTGGTAAAATGGCCGAAGAAACCGAGGTCATTACGTTAGTGGATGAAGACGGCAAGGAGCATGATTTTGAAATACTTGAGATTCTAGAAGTGGACGGTTACGAATATGCAATACTGTTGCCCGCCCAGGAGGACGAAGAGGCTGTTGAAGCCATCATTCTGAAGTTCAGCCAGGATGAAGACGGCAACGAAATCCTCATCGACCCGGAAGATGAAGAATGGGAAAAAGTGGCGGATATCTGGGAGGAAAGCCGGCTTCAGGAGGGCGATGACAACTAAAGGGAGGGTGCCCGTTTGAGCCGCACTTCGATTTTAGTTGCGGCTGTTGTCTTCACAACCATTCTCCTAGGTAGTATGCTTGCTCTTTCCGTGTCGGAAAGGGCTTACGTTCGCCCGGACGTTGTGGTTCCGGGCGTAAAAGTCGGTCCGATGTCTTTCGCAGGTCTTACCGCCGCTGAGGGTATGGCCAGGCTGCGGGAATACGAAAAGGAGCTTCTTTTACAGCCGGTGAGGCTGGACTGTGCCGGACGGTGCTGGCGTTTGCCGCTTGAAAAGGTCGGCGCCACCGTTGACACCGGCGTACTTTCAGAGGCCTTGGCGGTCGGCCACAGAGGCTGGCTTCTGAACCGTTATCTTGATCGGTACCGGGTTTCGCGCGACGGCAAGGTATTGCCGATCAAGGTCAATATAGACCAGGAGCGCCTTACGGCTACGATAGCGGAGCTTACCAAGGAACTCACGGTGCTGCCGCAGAACGCCGGATTTAAGGTTCTTCCCAACGACACCGTAGTCATTATCTCCGGGCGCGAAGGACGATACGCCGACCCCGTACCGGCTTACCCCCAATTGCTGGACATTTTAAACCATAATAGTGAGCCGGTCGTACGTTTGGCACTCAAAGAACTGCCTCCCGATTATACCACCGAGGAAATCGTTGCCATGGGAATCGACGCGCGTTTAGGGGAATTTACGACCTCCTTTGACGCCACCAAGGCCAACAGGGTTTACAACATCAGTGTGGCCGCCGGCGCGCTCAACAGCCTGCTCGTTAAGCCGGGGGAAGTAGTCTCCTTTAACAAAATCGTGGGGCCGCGCAGCAGCGAGGCGGGCTACAAAACGGCGCCGACGATCATCAACAACGAGTTTGTGGACGCGCTTGGCGGAGGGGTTTGCCAGGTGTCGACGACGCTTTACAACGCGGTACTGTTGGCCGGTCTGGAAGTGGTTGAGCGGCACAGCCATTCCCTGCCCGTAACGTACGTGCCGGCGGGCCGCGACGCCACCGTCGTTTACGAAGGGGCTGATTTCCGGTTTAGGAACAACACCGACAAGTACCTTTACCTTCGCACATTGGTAACCGGCAACAAGCTGACCATAAAAATCTTCGGGAACAAAAACTATATCCGCAGTGTCAGAATCCAGAGTTGGGTCACCGAAGTCTTTAAGCCGAAGACGATCCGACGTGAGGACCCGAACCTGGAAATCGGGAAAGCGGTGGTGAAGCAAAAAGGCATCAGCGGCTGCTACGCGCGGGCGGAGCGCCGGTTTATAGCCGGAGACAAGACTGTAAGGGAGGAACTGCCGCCGAGTTTTTACAATCCTCTCGACGAGATCATCGCCGTGGGCACGAAGGCGGTACCGGTGATAGTAGCACCGCCGAAAACAGAGCCTGCGCCGGATTCCGGATCCTCCGATCGGGGACCTGTCGTAGATGTGCCGCAGAATAACGTGATTTTTGATCAATCATTACCTGACACCGTCTACAGGGGCTTGCGATAAGGAACAGTTTAATTTCCGGGTTTCAGCATGGGGAGCATTTGTCGATGGCGCTTCTAAAAAGTTGTTTAGCGAAGCTGGCGATCCGGTTAAGGAAAACCTTGGCGATTGCCGGGAATTCCGGAGCACAAAAATCCGCACCCGGAATACCCCGCAGGGCCGGCGTTTTGGCAAAGAGACATGTGAACTTAAGAACCGGGCCTGATACTCCTAAACGTACCTGGCGATACGCAGCCGGCGTCGGGCGGGTGATGCCCCCGCAATCCTCCGGGCTGAAACCCTGGACCGGGCTCCGGGGTAGTTATCGCAAAGCGCTCGGTGACGCTCGGTGGTTGCGCGCCGCGGTTTTGGTTCTCTTGTGTGTTCCTCCGGTCGCGGCTGCAGTATTGGGAACCTATGTTTCTCGGGAGTTAAGGGCGCCGGGTGGGGGGAAAACTATCCTGCTGACCATCCCGGGGGGCGCCAGTACGGACGGGGTGGCCCGGGAACTCCACCAGCACGGAATTATTAAAAATCCGCTCGTCTTTCGTTTCTACGCCCGCTGGCGCAACATGGACAGAAACATCCAAAGCGGAACCTACCATCTCACCTCTGGTCTATCTACCCCGCAAGTGCTAAAGGTGTTAACCGACAGCCGCCAGGTCGTTCGGCGGTTTACGATTCCCGAAGGGCTTACGCTGCCGGAAGTAGCGGTCCGTTTGGAAGAGCGGGGAATAGTGAAGGCCGACCAGTTTTTATTCGAGGCAACAAACGGGCGTTTCGAACACGAATTCCTGCCCCCGGATACGGCTGGGACCGCACGGTTGGAGGGTTACTTGTTTCCCGACACCTACAAGGTTTTCTCCGGCATATCCTCTCACAGGGTTATTCAAATTATGCTCCAGCGTTTTGCCGAAGTGTCACAGGAAATAGACCTAGCTGCCGGAGCGGCAAGGCAGGGATTGACGATGCACCAGGCCGTAACGCTCGCGTCCCTTGTTGAACGGGAAGCGCAACGGAGCGACGAACGGGCCTTAATAGCCGGTGTGTTGTATAACCGCTTGCGCAGAGGAATGCCGCTTCAGGTTGACGCCACCGTCGAATACGCTTTGGGCGGGCACCGGGAGCGTATTTTATACCGGGACCTGGAGGTTGACTCGCCTTACAATACATACCGGATTACCGGTCTGCCACCCGGTCCGATTGCTGCTCCGGGACGGGCGTCCCTAATCGCCGTCGTCAACCCCGAAAATACCGATTACCTGTACTACGTTGCAAAGAACGACGGGAGTCACGCTTTCGCCCGCACACTCGATGACCACAACGCCAACAAGCGCCGCTACCAGGGTTCTTCTCCGTGAAAGAGTTCAACGTTCAAAGTTCAAAGTTAGGAATTAAGAATACAGAAGACAGAATACAGAATAGAATCAAGGACTTGGAACTCGG
>QZIW01000051.1 GCA_003604985.1 Ammonifex sp. | reverse complement strand
GTGACTGTTACTGATGCACCACCCGTACCGTCTTCCCGTGGGGCCGAGGAAGCTTCGCCACGAACTCAAACCCGCAGGAAAGTCCGGTGGCGAACTCCATTTTACTCGCTAAAGTATCCGCCAGTTCCGCCGACGGGCTGACTCCAGCCGCCGGTTCGGCGCGTATCCTGAGCACGTCAGAACCCGCAGGATTGACTACGAACTGAAACCAGTTTCCCACTTCGGGTATCCGCATCAGGAACTCTTCCAGATAGAACGGCGAAAAAGACACTCCCTGGATGACCACCTGTTCGGTCAGTCTGCCCCGGAGATGCAGCCTCGGCAGCGCCACGCCGCAGCGGCAGGGGTCAGGTTCAATAAAGCCCAGGTCCTGGGTGCGGTAGCGCAGCAGAGGGGTATCGTAACGGAGAAGACAGGTTACAACTATTTCCCCGATCTCCCCCGGCTCCAGCACCTCACCCGACTCCTGATCCACTATCTCCACAAAAACGTGAGCTCCGGCAAGGTGATAGCCGTTGTGAGCATCACATTCGATACCGATGGCCCCGCATTCGAGGGAACCATAGTAGAAATTGGCCACGGTACCCCAGATCTTTTCCACGCGCTCCCGAAAAGCGGGAGAGCAGCCCTCGCCGGTCAGCCACATCCTCTTCAGCGGCAGGCCGGCGACGTCAAACGCCCTTTCGACCGCCGCCTCGTGCAGGGTGACGGCCCAGGAGGGCGAAGTGATGGCTACGGTAGGTTGCAGTTCACGCATCAACTTCACGGTTTTGGCCGGCGTGGAGTAGGCCCCGCCTTTTCCCGCCGGAATTACGGTGGCCTGGCAGCTGTCCATAAAGGTCTTGTGAAAAGCCAGCCCCGCCGAACTCATTTCGTAAGGCAGAGCGTTGAGGCAGATGTCGCCCGGCTCGATCGGTACAAGCACGGGGTACCCGGTTGCCATTTCACGGAGGTAGTAGTCCTCCCAGGTATTCATGATGTAAATTTCCTCCCCGCCCGTGGTCCCCGTCGACACCTGGATGAGTGAGACATCCTCTCTCTCGCAGGCCAGTAAGACCCACGGCTTCCCTCGTAGTTCATCCTTAGTGGTAAAGGGCAGCCGGCCGAGGTCAAGACCGACAACTTCGCCCGGAGTGACCCCGGCCCGGGTCATCTTTTCGCGGTAAAAAGGAGAGTGTTCGTAGGCCCTTTCAATGATCGCGCGCAAGGATTCCTTTTGGTATTCAGCCAGTCCGGCCGGTGAAATGATGTCGGGAAACGTGTGGCACAAGTATTTCTCTACCGGGGCCGGCCTGCCGATCTGCTTCAGCACCTGTTTCAGGTTCATCCGGTATTACCCACCTTTGCGCGCAAAAGCGCTTCGTACTTGGGGCCGGGGTTTTCCGACAGCAGTCTGGACCACACTTTTCTGGCTCTTTCGCCGTCCCCGGTGCGCTGGTAGGCCTCGCCAAGGTCGTACATGATCTTATGGTAGACCTCGCTGGGAAAAATGCTTTTGTCCTGCTCGTAAGCCATGGCTAAATACCGGAAATCCTTTATGGCGCGTTGGGTTTGGTGGAAGAAGACCTCGGGGAGCGAATACGCAAGGTATGCGCGCAGGAGGCGTATCTGGTTGTTGTTCCGGTCGCGGCTGAGCGCCCGGTTGATATGAACGAGTCCTTTGATGGCGCCGCTGAACATGGAGTTCGGGTCTGTAGCATCCCGCCCGGACAGGGCCAGGCTGCTTCCGTAATAAGCACGGGCAACGGTGTCCCCGGGGTTCTTTTCGTAAGCTTTTTGCCACATTTCCAGGGCCAGCTTCGCCGCGGCCTTATTGCCGGCGACACCGAGGTCGTGAAGCCGGGTCGCTTCCTTATAATAAGCATCCCGGTTTTCAATAGACGGACGCCTGACCGGATCCCTAAACAAGTTGTCGCCGCGCTGCTCTTCGATCATCGCCTTGTACTTGGCGTTCGGGCGCACGGACAGAAGTTTTTTCCACGCCCTTGATGATTCTTCTTCCAGCCCCAAGCGTCTTTGTGCGACGCCCAGGTCGTAAAGGATCTGGTGGTAAGTTTCCCTTGAAAAGATGGAACTGTCCTTTTCGTAACGCCCGGCCAGGTATTCGAAGTCCGCTACGGCCGTAGCCGTACGGTGGAAAAACGCCTCGGGGAGCCGGAAACTCTGGTAGGCTCTGAGAAATCTTATTTTTACGTCGTCCGGGCTGCTGTTCACCGCGCTGTCGAGGGCCTTCATCCCCTGAATGGCGCTGCGGAACATTTCACCCGGGTCCGCCGCCTGCCGCCCGGCGATTGACATACAGTCCGCATGATAAGCTTTTAGCAGCGGGTCATCCGGCTCCACCTCAACGGCTTTCGCGAAAACATCCAGTGCTCCCTGAGCCGCGTTCATGTCGCCCGCAAGCGCAAGGCCGTGTAACCTTATTCCCTCCCGGAGCATTTCATCTTTTTTTTTAAGCACTGCCGCGGATTCCGGATCAGGTTTAGGCCCGATATTCTCGAAATCCGGGACATCCATTCCTTCTTGCTTGAGAAGTTTCAGGAACTTGGCGTCTTTTGTTTTGGACAACAGTTTATACCAGACCGATTCGGCTTCCTGGTTGCGCCCCAGGCGCTTGTACGAAGAGCCTAAGTCGAACAGGAGCTGGCAGTAAAACTCCGTTGAGAACACACTTGGGTCTTGTTCGTAGCGGGAAACCAGGTGGGCAAAATCCTCTATAGCGGTGGCGGTCCGGTGGAAGTACATTTCAGGCAGCCGGTAACTTACGTAGCCACGGAGAGTCCGTATTTCTGTATTTTCGGATGCCCTGGCAACGGATTCATCCAAAATCTTAAGGCCCTTCATGGCCTTTTTGAATCTTTCGTTGGGGTCAAGAGCATCCCTGCCCAGAAGTGCGGTAGCGCTGCCGAAATAAGCTTCGACAAGCCGGTTCTGCGGGGCCAGACGCCGGAGTTTTTTCAGCAATTCGTAGGCCTTTTTGACGGCTTCCTTATCCCCCGCAACCCCGCGTTCGTGCAGACTTTTCGCTTCATCGAGCAGCCCTTTCAGGGATTGGCTTCGCGGCGGCCCGGCGGTTTCCGGAGGGCTCGGTCTCGCCATTTTTTTTTCTTCTCTACCCTTAGCATCCGGTACTGCTTCTTCGGCAACCATGTCCGGGGCGGGTTCAG
Source organism: Ammonifex sp. (assembly GCA_003604985.1). GTDB lineage: Bacteria > Bacillota > Desulfotomaculia > Desulfotomaculales > Ammonificaceae > SURF-55. The sequence continues at coordinate 7,981 of QZIW01000051.1, read as the reverse complement.
CGTATTCTTTCCTTAAAGCCCCGAGCTGAACATCCTGGGTGGTTGCCTGATGCTCATCCGGCCCGGATGGGACAACTTCGATCTTACCGGCCTGTTCCGCTTCGGGATCTACAGAGGCTTTTGCTTCCGGAAGATCCTTTTTGGCGTATCGGCCGGGACCGACCGACCCAAAAGTTACTGAGCGCAACATCTGGTACTCCTCCTTAAGAAGTTGAAATATGGGCGGTAACATTTACCTGCTGGTATAACAGTTTATGACCAGAATATGACATCCGTGATTGTACCTGTAGGCCTCATATCGATCGACCTGACAGCTAAACCGGGAACTTGGCGAAAGGTTTTCCCCCCAGAGAAGACTCCAATTAATACAGAAAAACCCTCGGGTCACCATGGCCGGAAGTAAAATCTTACGCGGCTGAATTTTACGCGACCGGGGAGGGTTCCGCATTATTCCTTATGTATGTGGTCGCTACATGGGGAGCGTTAAAAGGGTTGGAATTCCACTTGGCGTACAATTTAGGGCGGTCAATCCCCTACCTTCTGCACATATCCCAGCTTCTCGTCGTACCGCCCGCTCCGTTTCGCATAGAGTTATTTAATATACCGGTTTCTATTTTTCGCACTAATCGGGGGCTTCAAACAGGCCGCTTGCAGCAGGAGCTTGCTGTGAGCCTTACGCCGTAGACGCCCTCGGGATTTACCTTCGGACCCTCCCGTGGTGGAGCTTGAGAAAGATAGTGCATGAACTATTGACACCTGCCGGTTACAGGGTTAAGCTGATTTCAGAAAATTTAATCAACCGAAAAGGGGGTGAAGCAGTGTCGCACCCCTCCACCGTCCCGCCACCGGAAGAAGCACCTCCCCTACGAAACCGCTTTGACCGTTCCGAGTGGGCAGGCGCCTTCGGCGACCTGGGTACATTAATCCCGTTCGTCATCGGTTACATCACCGTGATGAAGCTCGACCCCCTGGGCATTCTGTTTATGTTTGGGATTCTTTTGATCACTTGCGGGGCTTATTACAAAACCCCGATCCCCGTGCAACCCATGAAGGCCATAGGCGCCGCAGCCATCACCTCGCAAGCGGTGACGCCCGGCATGGTGTGCGGCGCAGGGCTTTTCACGGGCATCTTCTGGCTCACCATGGGCTTAACCAACACCATCAACCTTGTCGCCAAAATCACAACCAAACCGATCGTACGCGGGATCGTCCTCGGTCTCGGGTTCCTCTTCATCCGCGACGGCATCAGGATGATGAGCAGCGACTGGATTATCGCCCTGTTGGCCCTGCTGGTCACCTTCTTCATGCTGGGAAACAAGAAAATCCCCGCCATGTTCGCGCTGCTGGTCATCGGCATAGTTGTGGCCTTCGTCAAAGACCCCGGTCTCTGGTCACGTCTGGCCGCGGTGGACGTCGGATTGAAGCTGCCGCATTTCGCCCTTAAAGACCTGACCTGGCGGGATTTCCTCATGGGAAGTATTATCCTCGGTATCCCGCAAATACCACTTACCCTGGGCAACGCCGTTATCGCCGTCACCGCCGAGAACAACCGCCTCTTTCCCAACAGGCCCGTCACCGAAAAGAAGGTCGCCATCTCCCAGGGGATTATGAACCTGATCTCGCCCATCGGCGGCGGCATCCCCATGTGCCACGGCGCCGGGGGCATGGCGGGCCACGTCCGTTTCGGCGCGCATACCGGTGGGGCCACAATGATCCTGGGTTGCCTTTTGCTCGCCACCGCCCTCTTTTTGAGCGATTCGGTCCTGCTGATTTTCAGGATGTTCCCGGAGAATATACTCGGGGTAATCCTCTTTTTCGCCGGGCTCGAACTGGCTGTATCCGCCCGGGACGTTCCCCGCGAAAAGAACGACTTTTACGTCTTCCTGATAACGGCCGGCTTTGCCATCTGGAACATGGGCGCCGGTTTCCTGGCCGGCGTCATCGCGGACCAGTTAACCAAAAGAAATTTGATTAAACTGTAGCACACCAGATTAACCCCTTTTGAAAAACGAAGGAGGGCGGGACTGTACCGCCCCTTCTTGTCCCCCCTTGCCCTTCACCCGGTGCGCAAATGGTATGAACAACATTTAATCTACTCCCTACTCAATTCACCTTTTGGAGAATATGCCATAAACCGGCTCCAAGTGATGCCAATTCAGGGTGCAAAGTAACGGGCGGAATTCCGTCGCAAAATCAAACCCTTTTACATATTGTGGTAATAGATACCTTCCCGATATTTGTGAATTAAATAAAAGAAAGGACGGTGAAGCTTCCGTGGACCCAATCCTATCAAACATTCGGCAACTGCTCGAACAGATTAAATGCGAGGTACGAAGCATTGAGGCCAAACTTGACAACCCCAATACCGGCTTGGTGGAAATAAAGTCTGAAATAAAGAAAATTGAAGCTAAGTTATCCGTCGCCGGATTGTCTGAGATAAAGCGCGAGATAAGAAATATCGAAGCCATTCTGAAAAAAATTCAATTAGCCCTCTGCATCATTGAGGGTGGGATCTTCAACCCGACCTTCGGCTTAAAGGCTATTAAGGCCGAGGTCTCCGCCATCGAGGCCAAGCTCGACAGCCCAACCTTCGGTCTTAGTGAAATTAAAGCCGAAGTCTCTACCATTGAAGCAAAACTTGACGTCGCGCTCCCGGAAATTAAATTCGAAATCATTAATATTGAAAACAAGCTCGACAGCCCAACCTTCGGTCTTAGCGAAATCAAGGCTGAAGTCAGCGAACTGTTGGCCGCTCAGGGCCGGGCTATAAATCTAACAACCGGACCTTTCCTTAAACTCGCTTCTGATACCGGCGTTCACTTAAAGGCTCTTAACTACACCAATACAACACAGAGCGTAACATTCTTTATCCATAATTTGACCCCGTGTATCACAACCATTACGGTGGTTCCGTTTGCTAATATCACTCCGTGCTGTATGGATGCTACCGACGTTAGTCTTGGCATCAACAGAATCAACATGGAAATAGCCGCGCAACTCAGCACAACTTTCGGGATTTTTGTTTACGCCACGACCACGTCCGTATTAGGTACTGTCAAGACAGAAATGTTCAAATCCGCAGACTGGCTCCCGTTAAGAACGATCTGTTTCTAAGTGGCATACACAGAAGTCGGTAGCAATTTTTTTTGCTTGCTTCCCCAATAGTTGTTACCGGCTTCTTTATTCTCTTTGCTGGCACTTTGCTTTGTTGACGAGCTAACGCCGGCCTCGGGGCGAATATGATTTCACTCTGCATGGTTGTCAAAAACGAAGAACGCTCACTCGGAAGATGCCTGCGTAGCGTTGAGGGCTGTGTGGACGAGATCGTCGTAGTTGATACAGGTTCGGATGACAACACAATTAACGTGGCAAAGCAGTTTGGCGCTAAAGTATTCTACCGCTCGTGGGATGACGACTTCGCCGCTGCCCGTAACTTCAGCATTTCCAAAGCGACCGGAGACTGGATTTTTTACCTGGACGCCGACGAAGAACTTGAGCCCGACTGTTCCGGCCGTTTTAGAGCGCTGGCCGATGACCTCGACGTTGACGGCTACCTGTTCCAAATCAGCAATTTGACGGACAGCCACGATTCCATCCGGCACATCAACCTCAGGTTGTTCCGAAACCTCCCCGGCTACAGGTTCGAAGGCCGCCTCCACGAGCAAATACTGGACGTCATCATGCGCGAAAACAGCGGAAAGGCCCGCATTCTCAACTCCGGAATCAACATTTTTCATTACGGCTACCTGCTATCCGAATTCACAGCCAAAAATAAGGCGGAGCGCAACTTCAGAATCAACAAATTAATGGTGGAAGAAGAACCCGACAACCCTTTTTACCTTTATTCCCTGGGCAACTCACTGGTCAACCGCAACGATATTGAAAACGCGGCCGCAAACTACCGGAAGGCCTTAACGCACCTTAGCACCAAAGAGAATTACGCTCCCAGCGTTTTTATCGCCCTGATCGCCTGTCTTACCAGGCTTGGCAGGTTGGCCGAAGCGCTGGAGCAGGTGGAAAAGTGCAAAAGTCTGTACCCTGATTACGTTGACATCCACTTTGTCGAGGGTGAAATATACGCTAAATTGGGTCATCTGACCAGAAGCGAACTCTGTTTTAAAGAGTGCCTGCGCCTCGGCGAACAAGTCCAGGGAAAATATACGACGCGTACGGGCGTCGGCACCTTCCTGCCGCTCTTCGGCCTGGCGCAGATTTACCGTACCCGCGGGGATTTAAACAGGGCAATTTACTGCCAGATACAAGGTTTGAAAATCAAAAACGACAATATCCAGGATTTTATCGTGCTGGCGCGCCTGCTCAAGGAATCTTTTCAAGACGGTAACAGAGTGTTGGAAGTGTTGAGTAAAGCTATCGTCAACCACGACAAAGCGAAAGAAACGCTGATTTTGGCCCGCCTGCTCTACGAAGTAGAAGAGCACGATCTGGCCCTGAGCGTGTTAGACGAATCATGCGCCCATGCTGATGATGCTCATTATCTCCAGGGACTGGCGCTGATGAAAAAGGGGTTGTACGGCGACGCAATCAAGTCGCTTGAGTGTGTTCAAAACGATGCCGCCGTCTATCAAGCAGCGCTGCAAGAACTGGTTCTCGCCCACTGGCTGTCCGCTCCTCCCCGCGACGCCGGCCCGCTTATTGAAAAGATCGAAGACCAGGAACTTGGCCGCGTGCTGCAAATCGTCAATGAGTTTTTAGCCGGTCACCCGGCCGCAAACCCGCCCCTCGAAAACGGTTGCTTGAGAGAAATAGTTGAAAGACTTCTTACCCTGAAACAGGCCGGAACCGTTTTAAACATCCTCACGGTTTGCGGGCTGGAGTCCCCGCTCCAGAAAATTGATTATTTGATTAACGCGCCGCTGAACAACCACAGGCTGGAACTGGCGGCAAAACTCGCCCTGGTGGAGTTGAAGAAAGGTGCCAACCTGGCGGATTTCTATTTCGTGCTGGCGTGGTACTTTTTCACCAACGACGAGTTGGACACGGCGCAAAACATGCTGCACCACGCGCTGACCGGGGGGCCGCAGACAATTCACTACCGCGAGTTGCTGCGAGAAATTTACCGTAAACAGACCTTAAACATCTTGCTTGCGGCGCTTGAGATGTACCCTGACAACCCCGGGTTTAATAAACAGCTTATTGACCTCCGGAAAGATGCGCTTAAGCATAACAGGCTGGAGGGAGTGCACTGATGGCACCGGAGGGTTCCAGTTTACAACCTCGGGGGGGCGAAGCAGGGTGTCGCCGGGCCGAGCCGGACGTATTCCCTGGGCGGACTTCCTCAGCGACTTGCTCCCTTTGCGTGATCGCGAAAAACGAAGCCCACCAGATCGCTCGCTGCCTGAAAAGCGCAATACCGGTGGTGGACCAGGTGGTGGTGGTCGACACCGGATCGGCGGATGATACGGTTAAAATAGCCCGGGAGTTGGGCGCGGAAGTATATGAAACGCAGTGGCAAGAAGACTTCAGCCTCGCGCGCAATACCTCTCTGGAATACGCCACCGGAGATTGGGTTCTCTTTTTGGACTGCGATGAGGAACTCGATGCAGACACCGCTCCGAACCTGAAAAAAGTTATCGAAGACGCCAGGTATGATGGCTACTGGACGAAACTCATCAATATTTTCGACAACCAGCCTAGTACAAGTCTCCTGGTATTCAGGCTGTTCAGAAACAAGCCGTCATTCCGTTTCGAATGCCCGATTCACGAGCAGGTGCTGCCTTCGGTGATCCGAAATTCTTCCCCCGAACGAATCGGCCTGGCCGATCTTATCATTCACCACTACGGTTACGAGAACAACGAAACCGTTTTGCGGGAAAAAATCGAGCGCAACCTCAGGCTGCTCCAAAAAGCGCGGGAGGAATTCGGCGACACGGGTTTCATAAATTTTTATTTCGGGGCCGAACACCAGAGACTCGAGGACCACGAAAAAGCGCTCGCGTACTACGAAGCGTCCCTGGCCAAAAGCTCGCTGGACGAATCGTATGTCCCGGCCATGGTCCGCGCCATGATCTTCTGCCTGGTCAACCTTAACCTTCACCAACAAGGACTGGAGTTAATCGAAAAATATCTCCGGCATTACCCGGACTATACGGACCTGGTTTACCTCAAGGGCTTTATCTACCTGGAACTGGGCATGTACAGCGAGGCTCTGGGCTGTCTGAACCGGTGCGTCGAAATGGGTCCCCCGCCGAGCCGCTATTTTTCGCTGCACGGCATCGCCGACGAAAAGCCGCGGCAACTGGCCCGCTCACTCGCCCGTTCGTTGATTGAGCACGGGCGGGAGTTGTTCCGGCAGGGTGCCCCCGCTCAAGCGTTCTCCGTGCTGGATGCGGCTTTCGTACAACTGAAGAAAACTCCCGATGAGGATTTGTACACGGAGATCTTGGCAGCGATGTTCGAAATGATAAACTCCGCGACGGGGAGCTTGCCCAGCGGTGAGGCCCTCGGCACCGGTAGCGCGTTTTGATTAAGGACAAACTCGCTGCCGTCCGCAGGGGTGTTGATCGTTACCTCTGGCGCGTTCTTGTCGATTTTAACGATCTGTTCACGGGTATCCTGGAACGTAGCCCCCGTTACACCATTGTTCGTAATGATGTTGTTCCTGGCAGTTCCGCAAACGCCGTACCTGCTTCAATATCCGCGCCCGGGTCCTCTGCTTCAGGATCATAGACATAGTCACATACGTACATATGTACTTCATTCCGCAGTCCCTCCCGCCATTTCACGATTGTATGGCCCTGGCATCTCCTTGTATGCCGATAACTACGGATTCAAGTGGTATTGATCTGCGGATTTCGAAAGGGCATCCCGCGCAATGCGCATGAGGCCCGCACAGCAGGGAACTTCCATGTGCAGTACTTGTAAGCTTTTTAGCCCCGCCTGTTCAAGTATTTGCTCCAGCCTCTCCTCGTAGGCCGCGGCGTCGCCCAGCTTTGGGCAGCCCGTAGCGACGGCTTTTCCGCTCAGGTAATCACCATCCATTTTGGGGTAGGCAAATGGAACGCAGTCGGCCACGAGGACCAGGTCGGCATTCTTCAAAAACGGCGCCGTTGGCGGCACCAGGCGCAGCTTGATCGGCCACTGGCGGAGCTGTCCGGCACCGGCGTTTAAAACGCGGGCTGAAGTGCAGGGCGAGGCCCCGCCGGGAGCCACCGGGTCGGGAACCTCGAGACCGTGCTCCCTCATGTGCTCAAGGTGTTTCGCCAGAAGCTCGGGCGACTTCTCCTTTAGGTGGGACAGCACTTCAGCCAGTTGGTATTCCGCCGCCTCCCTTTCCTCGATCCTCAGCGCGCCCTGGGGGCACTCGCCAAGGCAGGCTCCCAGCCCATCGCAGAAGCTTTCCTTCACGAGCCTCGCTTTACCGTCGGCGACCGCCAGTGCCCCTTCCGGGCAACCAGTAAGGCATAGGCCACAGCCGTCGCACTTCTCTTCATCGATGCTGATAATCTTTCGTTTTCTTTTTGTCATTTTTAATACCTCCTTAAGAAACAGGCTCAAAGATTAATAGTTCGATGTTCGACGTTGAAAAAATGGCCGCTGCCGTGAAAACGTTCTGTTTCTTGAGTTCTGAGTCCTACGTTCGATGGTATAACAACTCAAGCAAACGTGCGAATTACCTCCAACGTCTGATATCCGAAATGGCAAGAAAGGCCATTTTCACTTTTTTTGGTACGGGCATTATGCCCGCATGTTTAACTCCTTTGGCGTGCCACACGAAGGTTCATTAACGAGCCTTTCGTACTCTTCCTCGCCGAAACACAGCTTTGCGTGCTTGCACCACTGGATGCAAGACTGCAGGTTGTTGTATACGGGAAGGCCGCATCTGCCGCAGGTAACCTGCACGTCGTTGGAGAAAATTTCCACCTCGGACCCACACTGCGGGCATTTTTTGACTGCCAACGTAGGTGTGCGAATGGCGCTGCCGCCCGGACACCTGTCGAGCATCTTTGATCCCTCCCCTCAA
>QZIW01000016.1 GCA_003604985.1 Ammonifex sp. | reverse complement strand
CAGAATTCAGAATTCAGAAGTATTAGGGAACAAGGGTCGGGGCAGAAGTTATGATTGACATAAAAGGCGACTTGTAGCGCGGTAAGAAACAAGCATGGCATTTTGGAAGTTGGAAGCCGGAGGTTGGAAGTTGGAATTCTTGAGAGAATTCGCTGTGCGAATTCCTACAAAAAATTCTAACCTCTAACTTCTCGCCTCCCACCTCCAAATTTAGGCAGGCGAAGTTTATCACCGCGCGCCACAGGAGGTAGAGGATGGCTAAGAAATCGCTTGTTATCAAGGCCGGGCAACCGCAGAAATTTAAGGTCCGGGAGTACCACCGTTGCAAGTTGTGTGGGCGCCCGCGGGCTTACATGCGAAAATTCGGGGTTTGCCGGCTTTGTTTCCGGTTGCTTTGCTACCGGGGCGAGGTTCCTGGTGTCCGCAAGGCGAGTTGGTAAAGAAGCGAGAATGCTGTTAAACTCAAATTTGTCCAAAGTAAGCTTGTTTTTCACCAAAATAACAAGCTTTAGGAAGAAACTTGGAGGCCGCGAAAAACGAGCATGACGCGAAACCCGGCACTCAATCATCGACTTCAGTGCTGGGTGACAAAGTCAGGCAAAGTTTTACAGCGGGCTCAAGAAGGAGGTACTGCACCGTGGTTATGACTGACCCTATTGCAGATTTTTTAACGCGCATTAGGAACGCCAATATGGTGTACCACAGCACGGTGGAAATTCCGGCCTCAAGAGTAAAAGCTGCGATGGCTGCAATTCTGAAGGAAGAAGGCCTGATAAAGGATTTTGAGGTCGTTGAGGACGGGAAACAGGGCATTATCCGGGTCTATATGAAGTATGGGACCAACCGGGAGCGGATAATCAGCGGGCTCAGGCGTATTTCTAAACCCGGGCTGCGTGTTTACGCCCGCAAGGACCAGGTTCCGCGCGTCCTTGGCGGTCTTGGTTTGGCCATAATTTCTACACCCAAAGGTATTATGACCGACAAGCAGGCGCGCAAGATGGGGCTTGGCGGTGAAGTTATCTGCTACATCTGGTAGCGGGGAGGTAGCTTATGTCACGGATAGGTAGAAAGCCTATTTCCATTCCGTCGGGCGTTGAAGTGGACGTAGACGGGAACAAAGTGGCGGTCAAAGGCCCGCTTGGTGCCTTGGAACGGGAATTTCCCACGAGGGTGACCATAAACAAAAACGACGGGGAAGTAACGGTAAGCCGTCTTTCAGATGCGCCGAAGGACAGGGCGCTTCACGGCCTGAGCCGGACGCTTCTCAGTAATATGGTGACCGGTGTGACGCAAGGCTTCGCCAAGACGCTGGAGATTGTCGGCGTTGGTTACAGAGCGACCAAACAGGGCCGCAAACTGACGCTTATGGTCGGGTACTCTCATCCGGTCGAAATTGATCCACCACCGGGATTGGAAATCGAAGTGCCGTCAACCACCAGGATTATTGTCAAAGGCACCGACAAGGAAAAAGTTGGTCAGCTTGCCGCGTTTATAAGAAAGGTGCGTGAGCCGGAACCTTACAAAGGTAAGGGTATCAGGTACGAGGGTGAAAGTATAAGGCGTAAGGCCGGTAAGGCGGGCAGCAAGGCCAAGAAGTAGCTCAGGGAGGAATAAGGAGTGCTTAAGAAGGTTGACCGAAAAAAATTGCGCGGACGGCGCCGGCTGCGGTCCAGAAAGAAGATTTACGGTACGGCTGAGCGCCCGCGGCTTAACGTTTATCGCAGTATAAATCATATTTACGCCCAGATTATAGACGATGACCAGGGGGCGACTCTGGTTGCCGCCTCGTCCCTTTCCCCGGAACTTAAGGGTAAAGTCGAAGGCGGCAACGTTGAGGGTGCCGCCGCCGTGGGTGCGTTGATCGCCGAAAGAGCGAAGGTGAAAGGGATAACCAGAGTTGTGTTCGACCGTGCCGGGCAAATCTACCACGGGCGGGTCAAAGCCCTTGCCGAGGCGGCGCGCACGAACGGACTTGAGTTTTAAAGGGAGGGAAAACGGTTGGAGCGTATTGACTCCTCCAAGCTGGAACTTACGGAAAAAGTAGTATCCATCAGACGTTGCGCAAAAGTTGTGAAGGGCGGCCGGCGGTTCAGTTTCTCCGTGCTCGTAGTTGTGGGTGACGGGCAGGGCCACGTCGGCGCGGGTCTTGGCAAAGCCGGTGAGGTTCCCGAGGCTATTCGAAAAGGGATTGAAGACGCCAAGAAGAACCTGGTCAAGGTACCGCTTATCGGGACTACTATTCCTTATGAGGTAATCGGACACTTCGGTGCGGGTAAAGTCCTCCTTAAACCCGCAGCACCCGGTACCGGGATTATCGCCGGCGGTGCGGTGCGGGCTATCCTCGAATTGGCCGGTGTTAAGGACATCCTCGCCAAATCGCTGGGCACTAACAACCCGCACAACATGACCCGGGCAACCTTCGGCGCGATTGCAAGCCTGAAGCGTCCCGAGGATGTAGCGCGACTGCGCGGGACGGCCATTCAGGATTATGCGGTCGGGAGGGAAGTATGATGGCCGAGTTGAAGATCACCCTGGTACGGAGCATCTCAGGCGCCACCCGCAGGCAGCGGGCGACGGTGGAGGCTCTCGGACTCCGGCGTATTAATCACACGGTGGTTCAGGAGGACAGCCAGGTGATCCAGGGTATGCTGGCCAAGGTCCGCCATCTTGTTCGGGTGGAAGAGGGCAAATAAAGGAGTGAGTTGAAGAGCATGCGACTTTCAGATTTAAAGCCGGCCAAAGGCTCGCGAAAAAAGTCTGCGAGAAAAGGGCAGGGTCTTGGTTCCGGCCTGGGAAAGACGGCCGGCAGGGGGAGTAAAGGACAGAATTCCCGTTCCGGCGGAGGCGTCCGTCCCGGTTTCGAGGGCGGCCAAATGCCGCTTGCCCGGCGGATGCCGAAACGGGGTTTTACGAACATATTCAGAAAAGAATTCGTCGAGGTCAACGTGGGCAGGCTCAATAGTTTTGAAGACGGCACGGTCGTTACTCCCGAATTACTGCGCAAAAGCGGTGTGGTCGGCAAACGGGGTGCGGTCAAGGTTTTGGGATCCGGGGAACTGAAAAAAGCACTTACCGTCCGGGCACAGTCCTTCAGCAAGGGAGCTGCGCAGAAGATAGAGGCGGCCGGCGGTAAGGTCGAGGTGATATAATTTGCTTTCCGGTCTAAAGACTGCGGTCAACGTACAGGAACTCAGGACGCGGCTCCTGTTCACACTTGCGCTTTTACTGATCTTTCGCTTGGGTGTGCATATTCCGGTGCCGGGCGTCAATCCTTCAGTTGTCGCCGACCTGATAAAAACGGGTGCTCTATTTGGCTTTTTTGATGTGATATCGGGTGGGGCTTTTAAGAATTTTTCGGTTTTTGCCATGAGCATTACGCCTTATATCAACTCGTCGATCATCATGCAGCTCCTGACCGTGGTTATTCCCTACCTTGAAAAGTTAAACAAAGAAGGGGAAGAAGGGCGCAAAAAGATCATCCAGTACACCCGGTACGGGACTGTTATCCTGGCTTTCATCCAGGCCATAGGCATGTCGGTGTTTTTGCGCGGGGCGCTTTTGGCCCCCGGACTTTTCAGCTACCTGGTTATCGCTGTAAGCCTGACCGCCGGAACGGTCTTCCTGATGTGGCTCGGCGAGCAGATTACGGAAAAGGGAATCGGCAACGGCATATCACTCCTGATTTTCGCCGGCATCGTTTCCCGTGTTCCTTCCGGCGGCGCACGGATCATCGAGTACTTGCAGGCCGGTACGATTAATTTCCTGAGCGTCCTTGCTCTGGTGGTCATCGGGCTGGCGATCATCGCCGGGATCGTGCTGGTAAACGAAGGCCAACGCCGCATTCCGGTTCAGTATACAAAGCGGGTCGTGGGGCGGAAGGTTTACGGCGGGCAGAGCACTCATCTACCGCTTCGGGTCAACACCGCGGGTGTAATACCGGTCATCTTTGCCTCTTCCTTACTGATGTTTCCTGAGCAAGTGGCACAATGGCTTTCGGGAAACCTGGTGGCCGAGTGGTTCATCAAGTATTTCCACTGGGGCTCTTTTGCGCACACGGCCTTTTACGCGCTGCTGATCATCGGGTTTACGTACTTCTACACGGCGGTGATTATGAACCCGGTGGACGTTGCGGACAACATTAAGAAATACGGCGGGTTCATACCCGGCATAAGGCCGGGAAGACCTACGGCCGAGTACATCAGCAAGGTGATGAGCAGGATTACCCTGGCGGGTGCCGTATTCCTGGCGTTTATCGCCATATTGCCGAACTTCGTGCTCCTGATAACGCAAATCCCGAACGTGTATTTCGGCGGGACGGCCCTGCTGATCGTGGTCGGTGTGGCTCTGGAGACGATGAAGCAGTTGGAGGCGCATTTACTCATGCGCAGTTATCAGGGTTTTATAAAGTAGCTGATGATTTTAAGGAAATCCAAGACCGAACTCTGTTATATGCTTGAAGCCGGGCGGGTTGTGGCGCTTACACTGCAAGAACTGGAAAGGGCGATAGGGCCCGGGGTTTCCACCGCCGAGCTCGACGCCCTGGCCGAGGATTTCATCCGCCGGCGTGGGGCGAAACCGGCCTTTAAGGGTCTGTACGGCTTCCCGGCCAGCATCTGTACTTCGATAAACGATCAGGTTGTGCACGGGATTCCGGGACCCCGGCGGCTCAATGCGGGAGATATCATAAGCATAGACGTAGGTGCGGAAGTAAACGGCTTTTACGGCGACGCTGCGGCCACGTTTCCAGTAGGTGAAATCAGTGATGAGGCCGCGAGGCTTCTCCAGGTAACCAGGGAGGCGCTCCACAAAGGTATCGATAAGGCGGTTGCCGGAAACCGGTTGTCAGACATCTCTTATGCGGTGCAAAGCCACGTTGAAAGTTACGGTTTTTCGGTAGTCCGCGATTTCGTGGGTCATGGTATAGGCAGCAAAATGCATGAGGAGCCGCAGATACCCAATTTCGGCCCTCCGGGACGCGGGCCGCGGCTTGAGGAGGGGATGACGCTGGCGATCGAACCCATGGTGAACGAAGGTACTTACGAGGTATTAATACTAAGAGATAACTGGACCGTGGTAACCATGGACGGGAAGCTTTCAGCTCATTTCGAACACACCGTGGCCGTCAGGGACGGGGCGGCGGAAATCCTTACGCGTCCTTAAAACGGGGGAAAGCGACGGTGCTGACAGGTGGAAAAAGCGAAAATTGGCTGGGGCGTTTGGTAAGTTCCAGCGCGGGAAGGGACCGGGGGCGCTCTTACCTGGTTTTCGAAGTGTTATCGGAGCGCCTTGTGAGGGTGGTGGACGGCATCGTGCGCGGTGTGGACAGACCTAAGGAGAAGAACGTTAAACACCTTTGGTTTCACGCCGAAACCGCCGCAGGGGTAGCTAAAAAGTTGGCACGCGGCGAGCGGGTGACGAATAATGAAATCCGGCAGGCGCTTGCCGATTTTAACAAGGCCGGTGAATCTGAATGATACCAGCGTCTGCAGGTGCGGCCCGGTTCTTGGGTCAGTGTTGGTAGCATTGCTTTGAAGGTACAAGTTCCGGGAGGAATGCTACAAGCTGAACTCAAGCAGCATCGGTGCGGTAACCTTTGGAAGGAGGCTCCATGACGAAACAAGACGTGATTGAGGTGGAGGGTACCGTTGTAGAGCCGTTACCCAATGCCATGTTTCGGGTAGAGTTGGCAAACGGGCATCGGGTTTTGGCTCACGTCTCCGGAAAGATTCGCATGCATTTTATCCGGATTCTGCCCGGCGACAGGGTAACGGTGGAGCTTTCACCATACGACCTTACCCGAGGCCGTATAGTTTACCGTTACAAATAAACCGTACGCGAAACCGGAGCGCGCCTGTCAGGATCGCAAGGTGCGGGATGCTTATTTCTATTAGGAGGCTTGGCCGGCATGAAGGTAAGACCATCGGTAAAAGCAATTTGCGAAAAATGTAAAATAATTCGTCGTAAGGGCAAAGTCATGGTAATCTGCGTCAATCCCAAACACAAGCAAAAACAGGGTTAGGGGGTAGTGGAGTTTGGCACGTATTGCTGGGGTTGATTTACCAAAGGATAAACGGGTGGAAGTGGCACTCACTTACATCTTTGGTGTGGGCCGTTCCGCGGCAAAAAAGGTTCTGGCTAAAACCGGGGTTAATCCCGATACCCGGGTGAAAAACCTTACCGAAGAAGAAGTCACCCGTTTGCGTGAGGTAATCGACAGGGAACAAAAGGTCGAAGGAGATTTGCGGCGCGAAGTATCGCTCAGCATCAAACGGTTGATGGAAATCGGCTGTTATAAGGGTTTGCGCCATCGCCGCGGCTTGCCGGTACGCGGGCAGCGTACACGCACCAACGCCCGCACCAGGAAGGGACCGCGCAGGACGGTAGGCGTACGGAGAAAAAAGTAGGGAGGTAAATAATGGCTCGGCGCACACGGACCAAGAAAAAAGAAAGAAAAAACATTGATGTAGGCGTGGCGCACATCAAGTCCACGTTTAACAACACACTGGTAAGTATTTCTGACGTCAACGGGAATACTGTGGCATGGGCAAGTGCCGGTACAGTGGGGTTTAAAGGAAGCAGGAAAAGCACTCCCTTCGCCGCTCAGACGGCGGCGGAAAAGGTTGCGCGTGAGGCTATGGAGCACGGCATGAAAGAAGTGTCGGTCCTGGTGAAAGGGCCCGGTGCGGGGCGGGAAGCGGCGATCCGGTCACTTCAGGCCGCGGGCCTTCAGGTGAGCCTCATCAAGGACGTTACCCCCGTACCGCACAACGGGTGCCGACCGCCAAAGAGGCGGCGGGTATAGGAGGTGTAAGGATAAGTGGCACGTTATACGGAGGCCCGTTGCCGGCTCTGCCGCCGGGAGGGGGTCAAGTTATACCTTAAAGGGGACAGGTGTTACAGTAATCGGTGCGGTATCGAGCGTCGGAACTCTCCACCCGGACAGCAAACCCGGTCCAGGCGGAAGGTTACGGAGTACGCCGTCCAGTTGCGGGAGAAACAAAAGGTCCGGCGGATTTATGGTGTGCTTGAGGCCCAGTTCCGGGGTTACTTTGAAAAAGCGGAGAGGCAACGGGGCATAACAGGTGAGAATCTCCTGAGATTGCTCGAGCGAAGGCTCGACAATACCGCCTATCGGCTCGGGTTGGGCGCTTCCCGGGCTGAGGCAAGGCAGTTGATCAGGCACGGGCATTTTACGGTAAACGGCCGGAAGGTGAGTATTCCTTCTTTTCTTGTCAAGGTCGGCGACAAGGTTCGCATCAAAGATGGTTGGGATTCACCGCGAATTAAAGAGTTGCTGGAGCGCGCTGCGGAAAACACGCCTCCGGCTTGGCTGAATTATGACCCGGGTACAGCAACTGGGGAAGTAATTTCTTACCCGACCAGAGACCAGATTGATGTCCCGGTAAAGGAGCAGCTTATTGTCGAGCTTTACTCGCGCTAAGATTCCGGGGAGTAAATCTGGTGAGGAGGTCTTTCTATGATTGAGATTGAAAAACCAAAAATACACTGTGAGGCGTTTTCCCCGGGCGGCGAATACGGGCGCTTTGTGGTGGAGCCGCTTGAGCGCGGTTTCGGCATTACTATCGGCAATTCACTGCGCAGGGTGCTCCTTTCATCCATTCCCGGGGCAGCGACAACCGCGGTCAAAATAGACGGGGTTCTGCATGAATTTGCGTCGATCCCCGGCGTGAGGGAAGACGTCACTGAACTGATCCTGAACCTTAAAGGTCTGAAAATAAAGCTGCACACTGATGAGGAACGCCTGCTACGCATCGAGGCTGTGGGCGAACGGGTCGTGAATGGCGGCGACATCATCGGGGACGCAGATGTGGAAATTATCAACCCCGATCATTATATTGCCAGCCTTTCGCCTGAGGGCCGCCTGTTCGTGGAAATGACGGTGTCCCGGGGGCGGGGTTACGTGCCCGCCGAACGCCATCGCGCGGAGTACGTAATCGGAGTGATACCGGTCGATGCGGATTTTGCCCCGGTAAAAAAGGTGAGCTATAACGTTGAGACTACGCGCATCGGGCCGGCGACTGATTACGATAAGTTGATTCTTGAGGTTTGGACCAACGGGTGCGTCCGCCCGGACGAGGCGGTAAGCTTGGCGGCGCGGATTCTTTTCGAACACTTTCATCTATTCGTGGGGTTAAGCGATACCGTTAGTAAGATGGAGATCATGGTCGAGAAGGAAGAGGAAAAGAAAAACCGCCTCCTTGAGATGCCGATCGAGGAACTCGACCTGTCGGTGCGTTCTTACAACTGCTTGAAACGGGCGGCGATTAACACCGTGGAAGAACTCGTCCAACGCGATGAAGAAGAGATGATAAAGGTCCGCAATCTGGGGAAAAAGTCGCTCGAGGAGGTAAAACAAAAACTTGCCGAACTCGGGCTGTCGCTGCGCAAGAGCGACGATTGAACGGAAACTGAATAACAAGTAAAAATAGCGGGACGGGGGCCACCAAATGTTACTGCCCCCAACTGGTTCCGAAGAGGGGTTGGGCTAAATGGCATATAGAAAGCTAGGGTTAACCACCGGGCACCGGAAAGCAGTCCTCAGAAATCTTGTGACCTCGCTGTTCAAGGAGGAGAAAATCACCACCACCGCGCCGCGGGCCAAGGAAGTCCGCAGCATCGCGGAACGGATGGTTACGCTGGCTAAACGCGGCGACCTCCCGGCGCGCCGGCAGGCCCTCCGGTACATCTACGACGAAGAGGTTGTGCAGAAGCTTTTCAATAACATCGGGCCTCGTTACGGCGCCCAACAAGGCGGGTATACCCGGATCTTGAAACTGGGTCAGCGGCGGGGCGACGCGGCGGAAATGGTGGTCCTCGAACTGGTGTGATCCCCCGGAAACAGGAGCGTCACATCGCCTTGAAAATCGCTTACGACGGCACCAATTTTTACGGTTTTCAAAGGCAGCCGCGGTTGAGGACCATCCAGGGAACGCTTGAGGAGATCCTTGAAAGTCTTAGTGGTTCCCACCTTTCGGTCCAGGGTGCGGGCCGGACGGATGCGGGGGTCCACGCACGGGGGCAGGTGGTCGCGTTTCCGCTGAGAGATTGGCCCATTCCCGCCGAGCGAACGGCGCCCGCGTTAAACGGCACGCTCCCGGCGGAGATGGCCGTTCTGGCGGCGGCGGAAGCCCCAGCGGGATTTCACCCGCGGTATGACGCGTTAAGCAAGACATACCACTACACGGTTTTTAGGCGGGCAGTACGTTGCCCGCTTTGGCGTCTTTACGCTTTGCACCAGCCTGCGGATCTAAACCTGCGCCTGATGCGGGAGGCGGCGGCGGACTTAAAAGGAGAGCACGACTTCAGCGCTTTTCAGAATACCGGCCGGCCGGTAAAGTCTGCGGTGCGGGTGCTCCAAGAAGTCCTCATCGAAGAAGATGACCTGTTTCTGCACTTCTGGTTTACGGCAAACGGTTTTCTGTACCAGATGGTGCGGGTTATCGTTGGTACACTCCTGGAGATCGGCTTGGAGCGTCTTGAACCGGCGGTTGTCCCAAAAGCGCTGGAAACGGGCAAGCGGGAGTTGCTCGGACCGACGGCCCCGCCGCACGGGTTGTGTCTGGAGCGGGTCGTGTATCCGGAGGGAATTTTCGTGGAATAGCCGTTGCGACTGCTGCGGCATGATTGCACGGAAGGCCTTGAAGCCGAAAATCTGAATCATATTTAGAAGCAACGCGGGTTAATGACCCGCGTTTGTCGCACACGATAACGAACGCCAAGTTGACGCTTATACCAGGTGAAAGATATAATAGTAAGTGAGGATTTTTGCAGGGGTGAGGGCCGTGCCCGTGAAGGTTATCTGTGAGAACCGCAAGGCGCGGCATGATTATTTTATCCTTGAAACATTTGAAGCCGGGATGGCGCTCACCGGAACCGAGGTAAAATCACTTCGGCTGGGGCGCGGCAACGTCAAAGACAGCTTCGCGCGCGTGGACAAGGGCGAACTCTGGCTTTACGACATGCACATCAGCCCTTACGAACAGGGCAACCGCTTCAACCACGACCCGAAACGTCCGCGGAAGCTCCTGATGCACAAGAGCGAGATTTTAAAGCTCCTGGGCCGGACGCGGGAAAAAGGCTTGAGTATGGTGCCGCTTAAGTGTTATTTTAAAGACGGAAGGGTCAAAGTGGAACTGGCGCTGGTAAAGGGGAAGAAGCTCTACGACCGGCGTGAGGATATCGCTGCCCGCGATGCTAAACGGGAAATGGAGCGTGCGGTGAGAGTTCGGGATAAGAGTCTATAATTAGGAACTAACTCTATAGACCGCGAAAAACAAGCATGTCGCGGAAGGCGAAGCCGGGCGAGCGGAGCGTACTGGATAGGTACGTGAGCATCGGGCGGCGAGCCTGACAAAGACAGGCGAAGTTTAGCAGCGGTCTCGTGAAAAACGGGGGCGACAGGTTTCGACGGGGGAGACAGTGACAGGGGGAGCGAGCCGGGGTGCCATCAGCCCGTAAAAACGGTGGCAAAGGCATAACTGCCAACAACGAATCATACGCCCTAGCCGCATAAGCGGCTAGCATCCTACCGGCCTGAGCCTGCATGGCCGGACCAGGGTGTCAAATTAAGCGGGCTTGCTCAAGGGCCAATTCTCGGAGGTTCTTGAGGAGACGTATCGAGATAGTTCCGGGGGAGCCTGGCTGTAGGCGCCCACCGGAGCGAAAACAAACAACAGCCTGCGCTCGGAGAATCTCCTGTGGTTGTTCTTTCGGACGGGGGTTCGATTCCCCCCGCCTCCACCAAAATAAAAATAAAAGGAACGACTATAACTCGTTCCTTAATAATTCTTGCGTTCGCTTACGGCTTGAAGATCCATGGCAAAGAAGCTACCCTCTCAAACGGGTTCTCCTTTCTCCTAAAGCCTCCGAGGACCGCGAATCGTGGCTGAAGTGGTGGTCTGACCCGGTTATGTCAAAATTCTGGGCGACCAAGGATCCATAGTAAGTACTGTTGCTTCCCGATATATCAATCGTACCGTTGGGGGCATAAAGAACACCGTCGAATTCCTGATTACTGCCGCTGATTTGTATATCGCCGAGGGAATAAAGCGCTACCAGGCTATCCTCCGTCTGATATCTAAAACCCGCGCCGGATATTTGAATGTCGCCTGTGGCAACGATGCTCCCTTGCCCGCGGACCCCGCTTCCGGAAATGTGCACGTCGCCGTCGACGAATATTATTCCGTTCACTTCAATGCACGAGCCGCTAAAATGCTTGCTGCCGCTGTAACTTTCGGTTGCTCTGGACCGCAATTCATCGATATCGTATTCCGGGATGGGCATGATGCTGGTCGGTGAGGTCAAGGTCTGATAAGAGTTAGAGCCG
>QZIW01000008.1 GCA_003604985.1 Ammonifex sp. | reverse complement strand
TGGGTAGAATCAGGCTTCCGAGAATTAGCAGGCCGCCGGCTATAGATAATAGTCCTGCTCCCAAGACCAGGAATTTCATTAACCGCATTATCCAGTACCTCCTGGTTAGCTGGTTCTCGGAATAATTGATTAAAAAGGGAATTAAGATTTTTACTCCTGCCTGATTGCTGTCAAAGGACTCAACCTTGCTGCCCGCAATGCCGGGTATAGACCCGACAAGACCCCAACTATTGTGGAAAAACCTACCGCAAAGAGAGTCAACCATAGAGGGACGTATAGTATGGTTACGGGGTCTCCGCCACCTTTGCGAAGAAACGCAGTGGCTACCACATTAACAAGCAGGGTGCCCAACCAGCCAATTAATACCCCGATTATTCCGCCGATAAAGCCGATACTGCCTGCTTCTAAGAGAAAAAGGTGCTTGACGTCATTTACCGACGCTCCAATTACTTTTAAAACTCCAATTTCCCTGGTCCGTTCATAGATGGACATAACCATGGTGTTCATGATGCCGAAAGAAGCGACCAGCAGGGCTATTGCCCCAATGCCTCCCAATAGAACCTGTGCCACGGTCGATATCCTATTTACCTCAGTTAACATCTGCTTCATAGAAAAGGACATAAAACCTAATCGGTCAATCTCTCGTTGCACGTCGTCCACTATTTCCGGTTTCTCAACCCGGAACTTTATCGCTTCATAGCCTTTCTTTTTGACGTTAAAACCGTCACGCCACTTGGCTATAGAACCGGCTATCTGCAGCGGAACCACGGCGCTGAAATCTTCCTGTCCGCCCGTTTCCGCCGTAATACCGATTACCCTGACCCGCAGGGTTTTACTTTCCTCTTTGCCGTCGGTGTTAACTTTCTTAAAGCTCAAAGTAATAGTCTTATGAAGTAGGTCCATTCTGTTTGTTGCCGACCTTACCCCATATGATCCCTGAAACGGCGCAGCTTCCTCTTGCGGCGGGGAATAGCGGCCGGATTTTCCGCCCAGTTTGCGCCCCTTGCGCCGAGTTTCAGCTCCGGCCTGGAACTGCTCCGGCAGTTTGAACCCCAGGACGATAACCGCATCATCGCTTCGGTTAAGATAGCGGCCCGCCTCCATTTTTATGCCCAGCTTTGCGCTTTCTGAAGACTCAACTCCTGTAACGGTGACTTGGGAATGATAGCGGCCGAAGGTTAACTCTGTGCCATAGAGTGATATTATGGGAACCGCGGCCGCCACACCGCTGATTTTCCTTATTTCTCGTACCGCAGCGTCGTCCAGGGGCTTAACAGGGTCGGGCAACCCTTCGGGGGAGAATGCGCCGCCGCTAAAATCATACTTCGGCGATACCGTGATATCGGTGATGGTTCCCATGTGACTCAACTGTTCATTCAGGTTCTTTTGCATCCCTACGCCTACGGAAACCATGGCCACAATGGCAGCGGTCCCGGTAACCACTCCGACGGTGGTCAGAACAGTACGTACTTTTCTTCGCCACAGGTTCGTCCAAACCAGCCTGAACAAATCTGCCTTCCTCATTCGCCGCCAAGACCAAGAAGTAGCAAGATAAACCTTATTATTTTCTTCCAAAAGCTTTCTTTTGCCGGTTTAGCCGTAGTTGCCACAGCGTTTTCTTCCGGCTGTTCCACAATGATCCGCACCGGCTTTGTAACAACCTGTTCCTGCTGGTAGTTGTTGGTATAAGTAAATACCACTTGGCCCTTATATTCCCCAGGTTTTGAAATAGCGGCTTCGGTTTCAAAAACGTCGCTTCCGCCGACCTCAAACTTGCCAAGATAATAAGAGGGGTAATCGACTTCGAAATCGCCTTTGAAGACAACGAAGAGATTTTCCACGGGATACTTCCCCGTATTAATGAATTCACTGTAAATCTTAAACTTTTCCCCTGGTTTCACCTTTGTGGGATAAATTAGGCTCACAATCTTCAGGGCACGGGGTTCTATGACAGGGATACCAATAGCTTCTGAGTTGGTATATTTTGCCCCGTCTTTTCCTTGGCAGGAGAAATTAATCACCACGTTATAAATTTTAGATTTTGCCTCACCGCTGACAAAGAGCTTCATACTTTTGGAGATTGACTCATCGGGCCCCAAAGTTTTTATGCAGAGGGTGTTACCACTACCCAAGGGCGAAAAGACATCCAGGGATTGGGTTCCTTCCACGTTGGCCAGCACTACACGTGCGTTTTTTGCCGGCTCATCGCCGATATTTTTTATATTAAGGGTTAATTGAAACGAGCTTCCGGCTTCGATCTGTTCGACCGGCAGGCTGTAAGAAGCAACGGTCAGCTCCGGTCCCAGATTCTTGCCGTCCTTGCCTTTCACCGGAATGCTGACCATTCCTGAAGATTCATAACTTTTACTGTTAGTATCTTCGTATATCATTTTCACATTTAAATTGTATCTTCTACTTTCGGCATTTTTGTCAGCGGCAAGGCTGAAGTTTCGGGTGACCTGTTCTCCTCCCGTCAATTCCGGAATAAAAATGGTGTTGCTGGTTGTAACCGGGGAAAAATTTTTCAAAGCGCCGATATCGTCTTCCCCTAAAGAAATCCTGATATTCCTGGCAGTAGTCTGGGCGGCGTTGTAAATATCCAGGTGCAGTTGAAAGCTTTCCCCGGCATTAACCGGCGTAGGACTGACGCCGTGTCCCTGGATAACCAACTGCGGTCCGGTCTCCACTAAGAAAGTCTTGCCGCCCTTGTAAACCGGGATGCCGATTACCTCGTTCGCGGTATAGGTTTGCCCATCTTGGTCCCGGTATTCTATCTCGACAACCAGGTTGTAGGTCTTTGCCTGCGCCTTCGGGCTGACCGCAAAACGCAACGCCCTTTCTTTTTTAGCCCCTTGCCCCAGCTCGTCCAGGACTAAGGCGTTGCTGGAACCTACGGGGAAGAAAACATCGAGGCCGCTTGCTCCTTCCAAGTGACTGGCCACTACCTTCACGGCGCGGGCCTGTTGGTTCCCGAAATTCTTTACCTCGAGAAACATGGAAAACTCTTGGCCTACTTCTACGGTTTGCGGTTCGAACCTTACCTGCGAAATCGTGAGTTTGGGCCTGGTTGCTTCTGCGGGAGAAGGTTTCTTGACCGGTATGCCGACAGTATGGGAATAGACGTAATCGGTTACCGGCGCCTGGTCGTTCTGATACCGGATAGTAAGGTAAAGGTTATTGATGCCCGGCGCAGCGGTACTGCTCGATCCTAACCGGAAGGTCTTCTGAACCTCGCTTAACGGCTCGATGTTACCTTGTACAGAAACAGTATTTGAGATGAGGTACGGAGCAAAAGGGCTGCTTACTGCCCCCTCGTTGATGGCCAGCTCGATATTCGCCGCCGTCTGATCGCCTATATTTCTCAGGGTCACAGTGGCGTCGAAATCATCGCCGGGCTCTATGGGTTCCGGGCTGATACTGAATCCGGAAATGATAATCCGGGGACCTGTTGCTGCTTCAGTTTTATGGGGAAGCAAAAAAAAGCCTAAACCCGCTGTAAAGACCAACAACGCTACCGCAACGTTCCGAAAACTACGCAATGGACTGGCCCTCCCTCGGGATGCGCGGTTCGCCCTCGATCTTTTCGATAGATCCGTCGCGCAGGTAAATGATCCTGTTCGCATAGCGCGCTATTTCTCGATCATGAGTTACCAAGAGAAATGTGCCCCCCTTTTCCCGGTTAACCCGGGTGAGCAGGTCCATGATTTCGGAACCGGTTTTTGAATCTAAATTTCCGGTAGGCTCATCGGCCAATACGACCGCCGGCTCATTGATTAGCGCGCGGGCGATGGCTACCCGCTGCTGCTCGCCGCTGCTCAGCTCCGCCGGCTTGTGGTTAAGTCGGTGAGCGATGCCCACCATCTCAAGCATCTTCTGGGCCTTGTTTGTTCGCTCTCCCGCCGTAACACCGCTGAACAACAGAGGTAGAGCAACGTTCTCCAAAGCGGTGAGATTGGGTAACAGGTTAAAAGACTGAAAGACGAAGCCGATGTGCTTGCGCCTGAAAATGGCCAAACGGTTTTCGTCCATGGGGATCAGCGAGTGCCCGCTGACGATAAGCTCACCGTGAACCGGCCGGCACAGCCCGCCGATGAGGCTCAGCAGCGTTGACTTCCCTGAACCTGAAGGACCGACCAGGGAGACGAATTCACCACGGAATACCTGCAGGTTTACTCCCCTGATGGCCACGACTTCGCTTTTGCCTAAAGAAAATTTATGGGTAAGATCCCTGATTTCGATTACGGTCAAGTTTATTTCCTCCGGACACTATTTCGGCCGCACAAATGGAGCCGAGTTCTTGCCCGTCAACTTCTTCTTGAAACATTCTTCACAGTACATTTCTCCCACTTTACGCAGGATTACATCGGCCCGGCCCACCGGCATAAGCAGGTTATCTTTGGGTGTGCGCCCGATGACAGCCATGAAGTCTCCCGGCCGCAGGCGAAGCCGGCAATAATCGCACTGATAAGAAAACTTAGCGTTCATCGCTCAACTGCCTTTCTTTACGTCACGGGGTAATTATTTTTAAGGTACTCCCGTAGGTGTTCCCGGACCTAAACCTTGACCGATGGACCCCGCGGCATAAGTAAGCAGCACCGTAAGCACCCACATTCCTACTACCGGAATGGCCGCCCGCATTTTGGTCATACCGTAAACCGCCGAGAAACCAATTATTAAGAGCACCAGGTTCCACGCATTGAAAACGTTAGTGTTCACCGTTATTGCGTGCCAGAGTCCCATGCCTTCAGTTATAGGTACCTTGCCGGTAGCCAGAGCGTACGTTCCTCTTATTACGCAACCAATAAACAGCGGTATCCAAGCCCAACCAACGATACCGAAAGCCTGCCGAAAGACGCCTTTGCCGCCTAAAGCACGAACCAACAAGTGCAAAATGCCGGACTGGATAATCCAGGCGATCAGCACGCCGATTATAGCCATCACGGCGCCTGTAGCTACCGCAGCCGGTGAGGTGCTGATCGCAACAATCCTTTCGATTTGCTCGGGAGGTATTTTCGGGGTTTCAGCGAGCCTCTTCTGCATCTCAGCAGCCAACTTCCCCTGCTGAGAAAGGGTTGTGGCAACGGTTAAAAACACCGTACCGCCTATCATTAGAAATGCCGGCAGGCCCAGGCCCGCCCTTCCTCCGGTTTGCTGAAAGGTGCTTCCGGGGTGTCTGATTACCCCCCATAAAACTTGCCACCACCTCAGTTTCTTTTCTTTCTCAGGTACTAATTGTTCCGTCAAACCTGTTTTCTCCATTGTCTAATCAACTCCTATATTTTCTACTCTATTACTCCGGAAACCATCCGGATAAATACCTCTTCCAGTCTTTGCGGTCGTCCGTACTTTCCTTCCGCTTCTGCTAAAATTTCCGCAAGCGGGCCGTCCGTAATCAAAGCACCGTAATTGAGGATCCCGACGTGCGTACAGATTTTCTCTACCACCTCCGCCATGTGGTGTGAAGAAAGCAGCACCGCGTTGCCGGCGGCCACATACTTTTGTAGAAAGGCCATGGTTTCCGCCGTGCTTTTCGGATCCAAGCCCGCAAACGGTTCGTCGAGGACCAGTAACTTGGGCTGGTAAACTAAAGCGGCAGCTAAGGCTAATTTCTTCTTCATCCCGTGGGAGTAAGTTTCCGTATAGTTATCTGCGGCACGTATTAGGTCGAAGAAAGAAAGCAGTTCCTCAATGCAACCGTTTTTCTTCTTTTTGTCCACACCCCACAGGTCGGCGACGAAGTGCATAAATTCCCGGCCCGTCAACCGGTTGTACAGGTAGGGTACGTCCGCAACATAGCCTATACGCTGCTTGGTATATTCCGGCGAGGCAGCCAGGTCACGTCCGTCAATTAAGACCTTGCCTGCCGAGGGTTCCAGCAGACCTACAATCATCTTCAGTAAAGTGGTTTTCCCCGCCCCGTTGGGGCCGATCAAGCCGTAAATTGCCCCGGCCTCAACGGAGAAAGAAACCGCATCAACTGCCGTAAATTGGCCGAATTGCTTGGTTAGTTCTTTAACTTGCAGGACCATTGCTTGATAAAACCGCCTTTCGTTCGAAATCCTTACTTCTCAACGCCGTATAACAATTCCGTGAGGGCCGGTGTGATATGCGCCTCAACCACCCCGGCGATGACCAGCAACAACACCACTGCCGCCGCCAGATGACCGACATTAATTAACTCAGCCTTGTAATCTACCCGCTTCTCCCGCAATAAGACGATGACGATCTTCATGGACAATAACCCGCCCGCTCCTGCCAGCAACATCGCCGGGGCTTCAAAGATGGCGTGCGGAACTATCTTCACGAGGACTTCCCCGGCGGGCATCTGGCCCAGTGCCGCCGCAGCAGACTCGCCCACAATCACGCCGTTAATGAACAGCAGAAAAACAGCCGCCACGCCCAAGGTCAATACCCCACCCAGCATTGTGATCAAGGCCACGCTGATATTGTTGGCGATGTAATCCAGCGCGGTCGGCTCGGCAGGCAGGGTCAGGACAAACTCGTTAGCAACCGCTTTCCCGGCAGGGAGATACCCGTGGGCGAAGTACCCGTTGATGCCACCCGTAAGGAAGATAACAACTGATGCCAGCAAGAGATTTTGGTTCTGTTGGAACATCCTGCTCGCTTTCATGCCTGCCGTTATTTCTCTCCTTGCCGAACCGGACATTATTGGTTCCGCTAAAGTTAACAGTTATTAATAATAAACTCCCAAGTCACCTTTGATCGGCGGTTTCGGCAACAGACTAGAACAGCGGTATTCCGAATATGGTTGGGCCGGGACCGAAATACTTCCTTATGAAAAAAATCAGCACGGTTCCGCCGAAAGAAGCGGCTATCAAAATACCAGTATAGAAAATCACTTTATTACCAGCCCTGTAAGCACAAATAGCTTCAACAAGAGAGAAGAGGAAAAAAAAAGCACAAAAATAAGGTCCCCACTTCAGGAGAAACTTAATTACCCCACCGAGCGACTCTCCGGTGATTTCCATATTCATCACTCCTTTGGCGAATTACAGAACCTCTTCTGCCTGCTTAATTTTGAAACCCAATTTATCCACCATGCCTCTGCCGATAAGATGCACAGCAGTTGTAACCAAGCCGTACCAAGTAATGAGTACGGTTACATAGGCCGTAAATGAGAGGAGGTTAGCTACCATCAATCCGAAGCAGACGAAAGGCACAAGCCAACTGACCAACAAGAATATAACCCAAGACCCTTCATCGCTCAGCTTCTGCTCGAAAAACTCTCCGCTTTCCTCGAAATGTGCCGTCTCAAAATGCGGCGTTGCTATGCTGCTCAAAAGGAGAACCTGAGGCAAATTAACGTATATGAAAAGTGCACTCAACAAAGACCAACAACAGTATTCAAAGGCCCATTGGGAGAAGATCCCCAGCATTAGCACAAAACTCAATAAAGCCGGCAGGGTGACTACCCTCAGCAGCCTGACCCTGCAGACAAACAGGTCGGCCCAATAGACTTTCGCTAGTCTTAGCAGAGAGACATTCCGTCCTTCTCCGTCGATACTAAGCAGGAAGCGCAAATCATAGAAAACTCTAGCCTGCAGAGTAGCTAAGAGCAGTACCATAACCGGTACCGTCATAAATAGCTGCCAACCACTTGCGAAGGGCGTACCGCTGAAAACTTTGCCTGCACCACCCAGAATCCCTGCGAGTATCCATATACCGGTTCCTCCGAAGAGCGAACCAGGACCGGCGGAATGCACGATTTCTAAATGCCTGAGGATTAATAAAAGGTTTTTCCTGAACAATATCTCCTTGGCGGAATGTACAGGCTTCAACCGGTTCAGGGCATTATAAATCCATTGGTCTGTCCAGACCGGGTTCTGGGTCTTGGGAACGTCGGCAAGGAAATATCCTTTGAAATGGTTTGCCACTAAGGCCGTTGGCAGGAAGACGGCAAACATTGTCAGGAGAATCAACCCGAGGTGGGAAAGACTGAACTCTTGAGTCATGCCTGCAGCCGAGTTGAAGGGCCAGAAAGAATACTGAAACAGAGCGCTTACAGTATGGATAAACTCTCCAAGGTGAGTAATCCCCAAATTAAGCCATTGGGCGATCTGCTCCAAATCACCGTTGGTAAAGATACCCAGCGGTATCCGGCGCAGCCACTCCGCAAAATAACCCAATGCGTAAATGGTAAGGCCGTAAGAAACAGTGCCCACAACAATCGAAAAAACCATCTGGGATAATAGGGTCTTCCAGAACGTACCATGTTTTAACATACGAAACCTGAGAAGGCGGAGAAGCAGAGCGGTGAGAAATCCCATCATTAACGCGAGAAGGGTCATAAGAATGGTCGTCAGTAACGCCATCCCCCCAGAAATATACTTTTCGGTAGTCAATAGCAGGGGGATCCCGATGGGAACGATAACCAATAGGAGTATGCTAAATGCGGTTGAACTCAGATGTTCGGCAAATACAAAGAACGACAACTGTTTCTGAGATAGGGGTAGCCTGCCCAGTAACTGCAGATCCTCGGGGAATAATGTTCGTCCGCTAACCTGTAAGCCTTTAAAACAGCCGAAAAGAAGGAGGGCGAAATAGAACCACTGCCAGGAACCATACGAACTGGCGGTAGTAAATGAAACCTGTTGCAGTCCGAGGTACACAGCCAAAGCGACACCAGTGCTACCCAATACGTCCAAAGCAAAGGTGGCGAGATAGAGCTTCTCAAAAAGCGCCTTGCTGAACCTGAAACGGAAAAGAAGCTTTTCGAGAATAGAGTAGCGCCGCCGCACTTTCAACTTCATTTTGTGCGATAGAAAAGTGAAGATCCTTCCGCAAAAAATCATTCCGGTTCCTTCGGCCTCCAGTTTCTTTTGTAAAGAGGGGTTGCCGGGAGGAAATATACTGCATTCTCCCAGCAACCCCAGGATTTGTTCAGTTCTACTCAAGCCGAACCCAGCGCAACACATTCTTATACTCAACCTGCAGAAAAGTCTAAAATCATATAATCCGCCTCATGGTCCACTTGCTTAGTTTCCTCTTCACGTATTTGGAAATCATTCTGAGCGCAAACCCTGCAATACCCCCAATGGACATCGCAATTGTGGCAATATCAAGACCTTGGTTAATTAATTTGGCAAGTAAGCTGTACCAAGTTCCACCCCGATCTTGTGCGCTATCAAAAACTCCATCTCGTAATAAACCCCGCAAGTTAAGACAAGATCGGCCGGTTTAAAGGGAGTCTTTTAAATTTTTAGTAACGGGCTGAACACCACCCCAAACCATTATCTATCTCGCCCGGCAACCGTCAATGGCAAGGGCTTGCGCCAGCCAGCACTCAGTAGACTGAGTGCTGGGACCCTTGACCGCTGCCGGGCTGCGATAAGCAATTACAGTTAAGGGGTGTTCAGGGATGGAATATGGGTTTAGCACCTCCTTTATTCGAATGGCCTTACTGCTAGGAGAACAACAAATTATTCTCCCAGTACTATAGGAATATATGCCTTTTACAACATAGCAGCTTGCCTCAGGGTCATGTTGGCAATTTGCCGTTTCACATACATCAATATCAACCTAAAGGCAACCCCTGCAATACCCCAGACTAAGAGCGCCACCGTGGCAACGTCAAAACCGTAGAGAATCAACTGTGCAATCCTATACGCCGTCCCAAAAGTGACACCAATCTTTTGCGCTATGAGGAACTCCATCCATCTCCACCTCCTTCCTCTTTAGACATTAGAGCAGAGAAGGCGGCATCACTTGAAAATCACCATCCCTCGGCTGTATAATAGCAATGAGGGTGAGGTCGGATTTTCCCCTGTCCACCATTTGCGATGCGGTTGACCGGAGGGATGCCACCTTACTCTCTTCTTTATAAGTAGATAACTTTCCACCTCCTTTCGAGAAAAAGCCTACACTTATCGCAAAAAGTGATATGTATAAAGCTTAGTTCGGGAAAATATACCTGTCGATACCTGTCAGCAGGTATTTTTTACTAAAATATAGACATATTTCGATAGTTGTAATAGAGAAAATGGTGATAACAATACTATAAATTTAATATTGGAACTTGCGTAAGAATTCCTGAAAGTTCCCAACACCGAGCTTGCTGTAAATATTTCTGCAGTGTGTTTCAACTGTAAAAATGCTCAGAGAAAGCTTCGCCGCGATTTCATCATTCTTGAGCCCCGATAGTTTAAGTTGCAGTACTTCTTTCTGTCGGCGGGTAAGTTTCTGCTCTGACTTTCGAAGCAAGGTATGTAATGGTGATGTTACATCAGTATTGGTTTGTTGAGAATGAGAGAGCAAACACTCTCTTTCAATCGAAGTAAGCAATATCTTCAAGAGCGCAATGGTAAGGCCGAGCTCCTTTTCCGCGTGCAGCGAGATGTCGAGATAGCCGATGATTCTGCCTTCGGGGTCTTTCACTGGGCTGGCGACGCACCACCAGTCTTTGAAGAGCTTGCAGTAGTGCTGTTCCCCGCGGATGGCGACTAAGCGGTTGTGCTCTCGTGCCAGGGCCAGGGCGTTTGTGCCGCAGCTTTCTTCGGTGAAGACGGTGCCGGGTCTGACGCCAACTTCTTCGGCGGCGACTAATATCTCCGGGGCGGCGAAGATCTTGAGCGCCACGAGTTCCGGATTGCAGAGGATGTAGATGTGGCTATCTTGCGGGCCGGAGTAGTGATGGGGGGTGATTACTTCTTCGGCATAAGTGAGGAGGAGCGAATTTTCTCGGCGGCGAGAGGAAAGCGTACTTTTCGGCAGGATTTTCTGCGGTCTTTCGAGTTCGACCGGCACCTGCAAGGCACGGCAGCGATCGTAGGAGGCCTTAAGTTCCGCCGGGGAACAGAGATAAGCACCGTAATCAGGCGGTCCTAAATCTTTCGAGAAAAGAGACACAACCCCACTCCTTTTGGCAAAACGACTTTCTATTTGTTGTAAAGTTGGAAATTAGTGCGTAGGATTGATAAGTTTTCTGGATGATATCCTGGCGTGTTGAAAAATACGACATTATATGGAATTGATTATATCAAAAAAATACCAAGGATTTTTTAAAATTTTTAAGCAACACCCAGAAGGTGAAGAAGGTTTGGCTGCGGTCAAGTTTTGGAAACGTCTTGTGCCGCGATTCCGGTGAAAACCGTTAATTTGAAAAGTTAGCTACTCGGCTATATGAACTTACAGGAATCCTTTAACCTTCAGCGGGTAAGGCGAAGGCGCCGGGCCATTCGGGCGGGAATTTCCCGGAAACCCGGTATAAGTGCTTCTGGACTAAAAATATCGCTTTTCTTGTGATAGTAAGATATGCGTGCTATGATGAAGAGAAAATAACCATAAACCGGAAAAAGCATGCTTGAAAAGGATTACAAAACACAAGTCAGAAAAATATGCCGGGAACACGACGAGCTTAAAAGAAAGCTGAAAT
>QZIW01000075.1 GCA_003604985.1 Ammonifex sp. | reverse complement strand
GCGTGATCGCCGCGGTCAGCGTCGTCTTCCCGTGGTCTACGTGCCCGATCGTCCCAATGTTTACGTGCGGCTTCGTCCGAACAAATTTCTGCTTGGCCAAGTTTTGATTCCTCCTTAAAAAACTTACATCACACGGTATTTTTGTGCTATCTTATCCAGGATGTTCCTGGGCACCTCGGCGTAATGATCGAACTGCATGGTGTACGTCCCCCTTCCCTGCGTCTGGGAACGGAGCGCAGTTGCATACCCGAACATCTCCGCCAGAGGTATAAAGGAACGAATTACCCTGTTGACGTCCCTTACCTCAATGTCATCAATGTGCCCCCGCCTGCTGTTCAAATCGGCAATTACGTCGCCGGTATACTCCTCAAGGGTGATTACTTCGATCTTCATAACCGGTTCAAGGAGTACCGGTGCCGCTTTGGCCACCGCTTCCCGTAGCCCTATCGCCCCGGCAATCTTGAACGCCATCTCCGAGGAATCAACCTCGTGATAGGAACCGTCAACCAGTGCGACGCTCAGGTCGATCACAGGATAGCCCGCCTGAACACCGCTTTCCAGGGCCTCCCTCACCCCCGCCTCAACCGCGGGGATATACTCCTTCGGGACCGTCCCGCCAATAACCTTGTTGATAAACGCAAAGCCTTCCCCCGGTTTGCGCGGCTCAACTTCCAGCACAACGTGCCCGTACTGGCCCCGGCCGCCGCTCTGGCGAATGAACCTTCCTTCGGCCCTGGCTTTCCTGGTAATCGTCTCCCGGTAGGCCACCTGGGGTTTGCCGACGTGGGCTTCAACTTTGAACTCACGGAGCAGCCGGTCGACAATAATCTCAAGGTGAAGTTCACCCATCCCCGAGATAATCGTCTGTCCGGTCTCCTGGTCTATGTTTACGCGAAAAGTGGGGTCCTCTTCGGTCAGGCGGTTCAAAGCCTGCCCCAATTTGTCCTGGTCCACCTTCGTTTTCGGCTCGATGGCCACCGCGATTACCGGGTCGGGGAATTCCATCGCCTCAAGGACGATAGGGTGTTCTTCGTCACAGAGCGTGTCACCGGTGGTGGTAAACTTAAGCCCCACCGCGGCCGCGATGTCCCCCGCATAGACCTCGTTGATCTCCTCGCGGTGATTGGCGTGCATCTGGAGCAGCCGGCCGACGCGTTCGCGTTTTTTCTTCGTCGAGTTGTAAATGTAGGAGCCTGATTTGAGCCACCCGGAGTAAACCCGGAAGAAAGTCAACTTGCCGATATACGGGTCGGCCATGATCTTAAACGCCAGCGCGGAAAAAGGAGCATCGTCACAGGCGTCACGCCTGTCCGTACGACCCGTTTCCGGGTTTACACCGCTCACGGCGGGTATATCGGTGGGAGCCGGCAGAAGGTCTATAATAGCGTCAAGCAGCGGTTGGACACCTTTGTTCCGGTAAGAGGAACCGCAAAGAACGGGAATTGCTTTCACGGCCAGGGTGGCCTTGCGCAGACCCCGCTTGATTTCCTCCTCCGTAAAAGGCTCGGCGTCAAGGTACTTCATCATCAAGTCTTCGTCTGCCTCAGCAACGGCCTCGAGCAGACGTTCGCGGTGCTTTGCCACCAGTTCCTCCATGTCAGCAGGAATCGCAGTCTCTTCACTTACCGTCCCCAGGTCGTCCAGGTAAAGCAAAGCCTTCTCACGAATAAGATCGACAACACCGTGGAAGGCATCTTCGACACCAATAGGAATCTGTATCGCCACCGGGTTGGCCCCCAGCCGCTCTTTCATCATTTTCAGGCTCCGGAAAAAGTCCGCGCCGGTACGGTCCATTTTATTAATGTAAGCTATCCTGGGGACGCCGTATTTGTCGGCCTGCCGCCAAACAGTCTCGCTCTGGGGTTCCACGCCTCCCACCGAGCAAAATATCGCCACTGCACCGTCAAGTACGCGCAACGACCGTTCTACCTCAACGGTAAAATCCACGTGCCCTGGTGTGTCGATAATGTTAATACGGTAGTCGCGCCAGTAACAGGTGGTAGCCGCTGAGGTAATGGTAATACCGCGCTCCTGCTCCTGGACCATCCAGTCCATGGTTGCAGCACCGTCATCAACCTCGCCGATCCGGTGGACCTTGCCGGTGTAAAACAGAATCCGCTCGGTCGTAGTTGTCTTACCGGCGTCGATGTGAGCCATTATGCCGATGTTTCTCGTCCTTTCGAGCGGGAACTGGCGCGCCATACCCCCCAGCACCTCCTTTACCATCGATAGTGCGCAAACGCTTTATTGGCTTCAGCCATTCTATGGGTGTCTTCCTTCTTTTTAAAGGTTCCGCCGACACCCTGAGCGGCGTCCATAATTTCGGCCGCTAATTTCTCTTCCATGGTCCTGCCCGGACGCTGCCGGGCATAATTAGTAAGCCAGCGAATGGCAAGTGTCTGCCGCCTTGCAGGCCGAACCTCAACCGGCACCTGGT
The DNA here is from genome assembly GCA_003604985.1 of Ammonifex sp. Classification (GTDB taxonomy): domain Bacteria; phylum Bacillota; class Desulfotomaculia; order Desulfotomaculales; family Ammonificaceae; genus SURF-55. The sequence continues at coordinate 8,988 of QZIW01000075.1, read as the reverse complement.
AGTTGGCGCCGCCTACCCGGCGCGCCCTTACTTCCAGCACAGGCATGACATTTTTCATCGCCTGGTCAAAAACCTCGATCGGGTTTTTACCGGTTTTTTCCCTGATAATGTCGAAGGCGCCGTAGCATATTTTTTCGGAAATACTCTTTTCACCCTTCAGCATCATCTGGTTGATAAGTTTAGTAAGCAACCGGCTCTGGTATACCGGTTCCGGCAACACTTCGCGCCGCGGAACTGGTCCTTTACGCGGCACATATTTCCCCCCTTACTATTTTTTTGGCCGTTTAGCCCCGTACTTGGAGCGGCCCTGGATGCGGTTCTGGACACCTGCCGCGTCCAGGCTGCCCCGGACAATGTGGTAGCGAACACCCGGAAGATCCTTAACCCGTCCACCACGCACCAGGACCACGGAGTGTTCCTGGAGGTTGTGACCGATACCCGGAATGTAAGCCGTTACCTCGATGCCGTTTGTCAGACGCACACGGGCTACCTTTCTAAGCGCCGAATTGGGTTTCTTCGGCGTCGTGGTGTAAACCCGGGTACAAACGCCTCTTTTTTGAGGGCAACTACGCAGCGCCGGCGAAGCCGACTTTTTGCGCAGCGTTTCCCGGCCCTGACGTACAAGCTGGCTGATAGTAGGCAAACTAAGCACTCCTTGTTTAGAAGTTGGCGGTCGGAAAGCTATAAGAAGCTGTAATCCGACATCTTTCCTGACTTTTATAAGAGCCCAAAAGCTAACCCCCTGCCTTTGTTTGCAGGGGGCAAGTAGTTAATCTTCAATCACGGCGGCGGATGCACAGTTCACGGTAATCCCGCACGCCCGGCCAAGTTCCCGCATCGATGTCACTTCTTCCACAGGAGTCCCCCTGGCTAGGCAGGCCCGGATTACCGGTTCTATTACGCGCCGTTCGGCATTTACTGCCACAAAGACAACCTTCGCATGCCCCCGCTCGACTACTTTCAGGGTCTCCTTAGACCCTACAGCCTTTTTGCGGGCATATCTTAGACGCTCGTAGGGCACAAGATACCCCCTGAAGCACCCACATACTTTTTTAGTTTATCATCATTTTTCCTGGGCGTCAACACAATTTATTGGTATTCGGTGTGCTCTTCAGAGTCACCCCCTTCGCCGTTAAACGAAACTTTCACGTTCCGGTAGCGGGACAGACCCGTTCCGGCCGGTATGAGCTTACCGATGATCACGTTTTCCTTGAGCCCTATAAGCGGGTCCTCTTTACCTTTAATCGCCGCGTCCGTGAGTACACGCGTGGTTTCTTGGAACGACGCCGCCGAGAGAAAGGAATCGGTAGCCAGCGAAGCCTTGGTTATGCCGAGCAAAACCGGCCTAGCGACAGCGGGCTGCCCGATCTTTTCGACCCTTGTGTTTTCCTCCTCGAATTCGAACTGCTCCACCAGACCACCCGGCAGAAGCTCGGTATCCCCCGCCTCTTCGGCCTTCACCTTGCGGAACATTTGTCGGACAACCACCTCAATATGCTTATCGTTGATTTCCACGCCCTGCAGCCGGTAAACCCGCTGCACTTCCTTGAGCAGGTAAAGCTGCGTGGCGGTAACCCCTTTTATCTTCAACAGATCGTGCGGGTTCACCGAACCTTCCGTCAACTCGTCTCCCGGCTCCACCTGGTCGCCATCCTGGACTCTCAATCGCGCACCATAAGGCACGGGATAAGTATGAAGCTCGCCGTCGTTACCGGTCACCTCGATCTCCCTGCGCCCTTTTGTCTCGCGAATTGATACCACGCCTGGTTTCTCGGCGATAACCGCCTGGCCCTTCGGACGGCGTGCCTCAAACAGCTCTTCCACCCGGGGCAGACCCTGGGTTATGTCCTCACCCGCCACACCGCCGGTGTGGAAGGTGCGCATCGTCAACTGCGTCCCCGGTTCGCCGATGGACTGGGCGGCGATAATCCCTACCGCCTCGCCGATATCCACCGGAAAACCGGTGGTAAGGTTGCGTCCATAGCAGCGGGAACACACGCCGTAGCGGGCCCTGCAGGTTAACACCGAACGGATTTTAACCTTTTTTATTTGCGCGGCGGTGATTTTCTCCACCGCTTCTTCACTTATTTCCTCTTCTCTTTGGACCAGTACTTCGCCGGTGGACGGGTCGATGATGTCTGCCGCGGCAATTCGGCCCAGAATACGGTCCGACAGCTTTTCGATAACCTCGTTGCCGTCTTTGACCTCCTCCACCTCCACGTAATCCGCCGTGCCGCAGTTTTCTTCGCGGACAATCACATCCTGTGCGACATCAACCAGGCGGCGGGTCAGGTAACCCGAGTCGGCTGTGCGCAATGCCGTATCGGCCAAACCTTTGCGGGCACCGTGTGTTGAAATAAAGTACTCCAGCACCGTGAGCCCCTCCCGGAAATTTGCCCGAATCGGCAGGTCGATAATCCTGCCCGAGGGGTCAGCCATCAGACCCCGCATGCCGGCGAGTTGCCGTATCTGCTGAATGTTGCCGCGCGCGCCCGAGATGGCCATCATGTACACAGGATTGAAGAGGTCCTGTTTAGCGCTCTCCAAAAGCCGGTTCTTAATATCTTCCGTCGCCTGGCCCCAGATACCGATAATCTTCAGGTAGCGTTCGTCCTTGGTGATAAGGCCGCGGCGGTACTGGTGCTCGACTTCGTCAACCTTGCGGTCCGCCTCTCTTAATAACTCCGTTTTTTCTTGCGGGATCACGATATCCTCAATGCCGATGGTTATCCCGGCCTGGGTGGCAAATCTGAACCCCAACTGCTTGATGCTGTCAAGAAGCGCGGTAGTCTGATCGTAGCCGAGCTTCCGGTAGCAGGAATCCACAATCTGGCTTAAGACCTTTTTGTCGGTTACGCCCGCCAGGACCTTTTCGCCCAGGCGGTTCAGTCTGGGTGGAGCGTCCTTGGCCTCCACGAGTACCAGCTTGTTGGGGAGGCTCTGGAATAAAATTAAACGCCCTACCGTAGTCTCTACGAGACATGCTTCGGTTTCGATACCGGGCAGGCGTACCCGGATGCGGGCGTGGAGCGGCACCGCATTGCTTTCGTAAGCCCTGATTGCCTCGTCGGGGCCGGAGAACATCCGGTTGACGTAATCCTGGCTGGATAGTTCCAGGGTCAGGTAATGAACTCCCAAGACCATATCCTGCGTCGGGATGGTTACCGGGTGGCCGTCTTTGGGATTCAAAATGTTGTTTGTCGAAAGCATCAACAGGCGCGCCTCGGACTGGGCTTCCGCAGACAACGGCACGTGGCACGCCATCTGGTCGCCGTCGAAGTCCGCGTTATATGCGGTGCACACCATGGGGTGTATCTGGATGGCCCGGCCCTCAACGAGCACCGGCTCAAAAGCCTGGATACCCAGGCGGTGCAATGTCGGCGCCCGGTTCAGTAGCACCGGGTGGTCCTTGATTACCTCCTCTAAAACATCCCAGACTTCCGGTTTCATTCGTTCTACCATCCGCTTCGCGCTCTTAATGTTGTGCGCGTAACCGTCGTTGACAAGTTTCTTCATGACAAAAGGTTTGAAGAGTTCAAGGGCCATTTCGCGCGGGAGGCCGCACTGGTGGAGTTTCAACTCCGGCCCGACTACAATCACCGAACGGCCCGAGTAATCCACCCGTTTCCCCAAAAGGTTCTGCCGAAAGCGGCCCTGTTTGCCCTTGAGCATGTCGCTCAGGGACTTCAGGGGGCGGTTGCCTGGCCCGGTCACGGGCCGGCCCCTGCGTCCGTTGTCAATAAGCGCGTCCACCGCTTCCTGGAGCATCCTTTTTTCGTTGCGGACGATGATGTCCGGCGCCCCAAGTTCCAAAAGCCTCTTTAGGCGGTTATTGCGGTTGATCACCCTGCGGTAAAGGTCGTTGAGGTCCGAAGTGGCAAACCGGCCGCCGTCCAACTGGACCATCGGCCTCAGTTCCGGCGGGATCACCGGAATAACGCTCAACACCATCCAATCCGCACGGTTTCCCGACTTGCGAAAGGCTTCCACCACCTCCAAACGGCGAATGGCACGCACCCGCCGCTGGCCGCTGGTTTCCTTTATCTCCTGGCGAAGTTCGCCCGCAAGGTCGTCCAGGTTAATCTCCCGGAGCAACTCCTTGATAACCTCCGCGCCCATCCCGGCTTTAAAACCGTCACCGTATTTTTCGCGGTACTCCCGGTACTCGCTGTCCGTAAGAAGCTGCTTTTTTACCAAAGGGGTGTCGCTCGGGTCCGTGACCAGATAAGACACAAAGTACAGCACCTTTTCCAGTGCCCTCGGCGACATGTCAAGGAGCAGCCCCATCCTGCTCGGAATGCCCTTGAAGTACCAGATGTGCGAAACCGGCGCTGCGAGTTCGATGTGGCCGAGTCGTTCCCGCCGGACCTTGGCCCGGGTTACCTCGACACCACAACGGTCGCAAACGACCCCCTTGTAACGAACCCTTTTATATTTGCCGCAATAGCATTCCCAGTCCCGCGTGGGACCGAAAATGCGTTCGCAGAACAAACCGTCTCGCTCGGGTTTGAGTGTACGGTAGTTTATCGTTTCCGGCTTCTTGACTTCGCCGTGGGACCAGGTGCGAATCTGCTCCGGCGAGGCCAGCCCAATCTGAATACGGTCAAAAGTATTTAGCTCAAGCACGTCTGCAACTCCCCCACTCAAAATCTGTTTCATTCCCGGAAGTGGAAAGCGCAAAATCCACTATCATCATCGGCGTGGAGAAACTCCCAATTACCCGGAGCCTGTCGGTCCTTTCCACAATGCCTTAAGCTTCTTCAATCTCCTCGTCTTCTATGAAAAGCTCGTCCGTAAGCACTTCGTCCTCTTCGTCTTCCTCATCCCCGGTTTTCTTGGCCGCGCCTTTGGCCGGTAAAACCTGCGGCATGTACTTTATGTCAAAATCCAACTCGCGCGCGGTCTCGCTGATGTCTTCCTCGGTTTCTTTTATTTCAACCTCGCCCCTGGTTTCGGTAAGAACCTTTACGTTCAAACCGAGACTCTGGAGTTCCTTGATCAATACCTTAAAAGACTCGGGTACACCCGGCTCGGGAACGTTTTCCCCTTTGACGACCGCCTCGTAGGTTTTGACACGGCCCACCACGTCGTCGGATTTTACCGTAAGCATCTCTTGCAAGGTATAAGACGCCCCGTAAGCCTCAAGCGCCCAAACCTCCATCTCACCGAACCGCTGCCCGCCGAACTGTGCCTTACCGCCGAGCGGCTGCTGGGTGACCAGAGAATAGGGGCCCGTAGACCGGGCGTGGATCTTGTCGTCCACCAGATGGGCGAGTTTTAGCATGTAAATATAACCCACGGTTACCGGGTTGTCAAAGCGCCTGCCGGTGCGGCCGTCGTACAGCCACGCTTTCCCGTTTTCCGGTATGCCCGCTTTCCGAAGTATCTCAATAATACTCTCCTCGTTAGCGCCGTCGAAGATCGGGGTGGTGATTCTGATCCCCAGCTTTTTGGCGGCCCAGCCGAGGTGCGTCTCCAAAACCTGTCCAAGGTTCATCCGCGACGGCACTCCCAGCGGGTTCAAAACGATCTCTACCGGCGTCCCGTCATCCAGGAAGGGCATGTCCTCTTCAGGCAGGATGCGGGCGATGACTCCTTTGTTGCCGTGTCGGCCGGCCATCTTGTCTCCCACCGACACCTTCCGTTTTTGAGCGACGTACACCCTTACGAGCTGGTTCACCCCCGGCGGCAGTTCATCCCCTTTTTCCCGCGTAAACACCTTCACGTCCACTACCTTGCCCGATTCACCGTGGGGCACCCGCAGCGAGGTGTCACGAACCTCCCTTGCCTTTTCGCCGAAAATGGCCCGGAGCAACCTCTCCTCCGCCGTCAATTCCGTTTCGCCCTTCGGCGTTACCTTGCCCACAAGGATGTCGCCAGTACGCACTTCCGCCCCGATCCGCACAATCCCCCGGTCGTCAAGATCCCTCAGGACGTCCTCGCCGACGTTGGGGATGTCCCTCGTGATCTCCTCCGGGCCGAGCTTGGTATCGCGGGCTTCGCATTCATACTCTTCAATGTGGATGGATGTAAAATAATCCTCCTTTACGAGCTTCTCGCTGATTAAAATGGCGTCCTCGTAGTTGTAACCTTCCCACGGCATGAAGGCGACCAGCACGTTCCTGCCGAGGCTCAGTTCGCCGTGGTCCGTACTCGGGCCGTCGGCAATCACGTCACCCTCTGAAACCCGGTCGCCGACCCTTACCGTCGGCCGCTGGTTGATGCAAGTTCCCTGGTTGGAACGGTTGTACTTGGCGAGTCTATATTTTTCCGTGGTCCCGTCATCGGCGGTGATAACGATCTCTGCGGCCGTAACCTTGGTTACGGTGCCGCTTTTTTCCGCCAGAATCACCGAACCCGAATCGCGGGCAGCCTTGCCTTCGATCCCCGTACCCACGAACGGAGCTTCCGTTTTAATGAGCGGGACCGCCTGGCGCTGCATGTTCGCACCCATCAACGCACGGTTTGCGTCATCGTGCTCCAAAAACGGTATCAGGGAAGTGGCCACGCTGAAGACTTGCTTAGGTGAGACGTCGACGTATTCCACTTCGTCAACGGGCACCACAAGGATCTTGCCCCGGTGCCGGGCGTTGACCCGTTTTTCGAGGAAATACCCTTCCTCGTCGAGCGCCACGTTAGCCTGGGCAATGACGTGCTGCTCCTCCTCGTCGGCGGTCATGTACACGTACTCGTCCACCACCCGCCTCTTTTCTTTGTCAACCATGCGGTATGGCGTTTCGATAAAACCAAAATCGTTAACCCGGGCGTAAGTAGTCAGCGACCCGATTAACCCGATGTTCGGTCCTTCAGGCGTCTCGATGGGACATATCCGACCGTAGTGTGAGTGGTGAACGTCCCGTACCTCAAAACCGGCACGCTCCCTGCTCAAACCACCAGGACCCAAAGCCGATAGGCGCCGCTTGTGCGTAAGTTCCGCCAGAGGGTTGGTCTGGTCCATAAACTGAGACAACTGGCTTGAACCCAGGAACTCCTTGATGGCGGCAACCACCGGGCGGATGTTGATCAGGACCTGAGGTGTGATCACCTCCACGTCCTGAATGGTCATCCGTTCCCTTACCACTCTTTCCATGCGCGAAAGTCCGATCCGGAACTGGTTCTGCAAAAGTTCCCCGACGGAACGCAGGCGCCGGTTCCCCAGGTGGTCGATGTCGTCTACCTGTCCCTCTTCGCGCATAACCTTTAACAGGTAACGGACAGTGGCTACAATATCTTCCGGTGTCAACTCACGTATGAACTCGCGGTCTTTGGGCACCATTTTCTTTAAGTAAGGATCCCATTCTTCCGGAGTTGTACCACGGTACCGGTAGAGTACACCGTGACCGAGCTTTTTGTTCAGCTTATAACGCCCCACGTTGCCGAGGTCGTATCGCTTGTGGTCGAAGAAAAGCCCTTCCAAAAGCACCCTGGCGCTCTCCACTGTGGGCGGCTCACCGGGACGCAACCGTTTGTAAATCTCGACGAGCGCTTCTTCCTCGGAAGTAGAGGTGTCCTTGCTCAAGGTTTCCTGGATGAACTTGTCGTCGTCAAAAAGTTCAAGGATGCGTGCGTCGGTGGAATAACCCAAAACCCGGATAATCGCCGTGCCCGGGACCTTACGCGTCCGGTCGACTCTGACCCAGAGAATGTCGTTGATGTCTGTTTCAAACTCCAACCAAGCGCCCCGGTTGGGGATGATGGTCGCTGTATAAATCTTTTTACCGCTCGTATCTTGCTGAACGCCGAAGTACACCCCCGGGGAGCGAACGAGCTGGCTCACAACCACCCGTTCGGCGCCGTTGATGATGAAGGTTCCTTTATCGGTCATCAAGGGGAAGTCCCCCATGAAGACCTCTTGTTCTTTAATCTCTCCCGTTTCCTTATTAATAAGACGCACTTTGACCCGCAGCGGCGCCGCGTACGTAACATCCCGGTCCTTGCACTCCTGGACCGAATACTTTGTGTCGCCGATGGTGTAATCGAGAAACTCGAGCACAAGATTGCCCGTAAAATCTTTAATAGGGGAAATGTCGGATAAGGCTTCTTTCAGGCCCTTATCCAAAAACCAACGGTAGGACTTGCGTTGAACTTCAATAAGATTCGGTATCGTAAGCACTTCTTTTAACTTGCCGAAACTAACCCGCTTATCACTTTCGGTTAAGACCGCAGGTATTCCCACAACCCAACCCCCTTGAAGTAATTGTAGGATCGCTCACCGTAATCTTCGAGATTACTATGGGTACCAAAAAAGAAAAGAAAAACCTACGCTCCCGTCCAACTTGGATCGGGCGCCTGGCCCAAGGAAATTCTTAGACGTATCCGCTTTTCGTAATAAAATATACTCCCTATGACCTGTAAAAAACAATACCTAAATATGATAGCATAAAAATTGAAACGAAGTCAAGACAATTTTTTAGTTTTTGTCGGTTTTACTGTCGGGTTAAAGGTTCAACAAGATAACCGGAGGATTAACAGTATGTCCGTACACGCTCAATCACCAATTCTCTATTTTGACCGATTTCGATTCCTATTACAAGACAAAGTTTTGCTCCTCCGAATAACAGCACAAAATAAAAAAGCCCTGTGATGGGCAAGGTTAGTCAGCGCCTTTCAAAAGAATGCTGGACGGGTCCCGCCTTATTTCTGAGCCATGAGTTGCCTCGGCATCACGAAGTCCTCTGAAACCATTTGCTCGAGTGGAATGTAGGGATCGTAAAAACCTTTGTTTTTTGCGTATGCAAAAATTCCTTCGTGCGCCTTCTGGGCTTGTTGGAGTTGCTGCGAAAGCACATTCCTCAGGTCGCCGTTTGAAGCTTCGTTTAAAGCTCTGGCGCAAGAGGTTACGTCAAGTTTCGCGGCGTTTAACAAGTCAATGATGATGGTCCTGTCGTCCAGCATGTTTACATCCCTCCTAAGACTTGCTGTAATTGGTTTGAAGTTTGCCTTCGTTCAGGCCTGTTTGAATCAGGTCCTTCAGCGCAGGGTCCTTAG
>QZIW01000010.1 GCA_003604985.1 Ammonifex sp. | reverse complement strand
GTTGATGACGAGCCTGAAATTCTGGAAATCTTAAATTTTCTCCTCCTTACCGAAGGGCACTCCAGCATTCTTGCCAGAAACGGTCGCGAAGCGGTAGAAATCGCTTGCCTGTCCCGCCCGGACATTGTCTTTCTTGACGTAAAAATGCCGGTGCTGGATGGTTTCGGCGCCCTAAGAGAACTCCGCGGGATCGTCCCGGAAACCAAGGTAGTAATGATGACCGCCTGCCCGGAGGTCGACTTTGTGACGCGGGCCTTTAAAGAAGGGGCGGTGGCGTTTCTGGGTAAACCCTTCGACATGGCGGCCGTAAGGAGAATTTTACACGACGTCTTATATAACAAGGATAAGGTCAACAAGCGGACGTTACCGCAGCGGGATGACGCATTTGTTTGAGTGTTTTTACCACCAGGGGTTTGCTCCAAAAAATAGAATATAGGATTTAGACCCATAGGGGTGTCCAGCACTCAGCTTTCGTTAAACCTTAACGTCCTTACGCTTAACGTAAGTAATCCATTCGGCTCAATTCGTTGCGCGTGAGTACTGAGTGCTGGGCTGAGAAAAACCCGGCGCCTGGGAGTTGCACTTACAACAGCAGGCTGTCCGGTTTTACCCTTGGAACCTGAACTGGGTAATACCAGCGGAGGGAATGGGAAAAGGTTTTCACCCCCTTCCCAGGGGGCATTATTGTTGTTAGGGGGCTTGACCACGCTAATGCCTACAATCCCTGGCGACCGAATTCAAGCGGACGATGCTTGTCCCCCCCCTTGTACAGCAAATTAAAAGGGTAGCGACCGGGGTGGTGCGTTCAGTTGGAAAATGATTTGCTCCGGGTTGTAGACGTGAATTTAAATCGCGCCCGGGAAGGGCTTCGTGTACTTGAAGACCTCGCCCGCCTTCAGTTCCGTGACGCCGCACTTGCCGAAAAGGCCAGGCTGGAGCGGCATGAACTCAAAGCCATCACGGACCGCTATTATCACAGGCTCCTTCCGGCACGCGACGTGTCCGGGGATTTCGGTGCCGCTTACGCGTCAAATGAGCATGACAATTCAAGAGCCCTGGTGACCGCGAACGTAAGAAGAGTTCAGGAAGCGGCACGCGTACTTGAGGAAACCGCCCGCAACCTCCTTCCGGAGGCCGTCGAGGCGTTCAAGCGTCTCCGCTACGCGGCCTACGAACTGGAGAAGGACTTTGCGGAAAAAATGGCGGCCGAAGCGAAGGTTTTGCGCCTGCGGAGTCTAAAACTATACGTAATCGTAGGCACCGCGCATACTACTTCCCGTCCGGTAGGAGATGTCGCCCGCGCGGCTATTGAAGGTGGGGCGGGGATGATCCAACTCCGTGAAAAAGTCCTGGCGGCCCGAGAATTTTTTGAGTCAGCGCAAAACCTGCGGGATTTGACGCGGAGCGCAGGCATCCCCTTGATCATCAACGACCGTTTGGATATCGCCGCGGTCGTCGGTGCTGACGGTGTACACCTGGGTCAGACGGATCTCCCGGTATCCGCCGCCCGCCGACTACTCGGGGACGAAGCAATAGTTGGCGTTTCCACGCATTCCGTGGACGAAGCGGTCACCGCAGAACGGCAAGGTGCGGACTATATCGGGGTAGGACCGGTTTTCGCCACGCCTACTAAACCAAATGTGCAGCCCGTGGGACCAGCCCTTCTGACCGAAGTGTTGAAGGCTGTGCGCGTGCCTGTGGTAGCCATCGGCGGGATCACGGCGGACAACGTCGGTAAGATCCTAGCCACCGGCGTCTCCACCGTGGCGGTGATCAGTGCGGTTTCGGGCGCGGTTGAGGTGGCGGAGGCAGCAAGGCTTTTGCGCAGACTATTGGAGGGATCGATTTGACACAACTACTAGCCGCGAGAAAAGGCGAAATCACGAAAGCGATGGCCAGAATTGCAGATCGGGAGGGCGTGGAGCCCGAGTTTGTGCGCAGGGGTGTGGCCGCCGGTACGATCGTCATCCCGGCGAACATAAATCATCAGGCGCTGGATCCCCAGGGGATCGGCAAAGGGCTAAGAACGAAGGTGAATGCAAACATTGGCACGTCACCCCGTTTTCCGGATACCGGGCAGGAACTTCTGAAACTGCGGGCGGCCCTCGAAGCCGGGGCCGACACGGTGATGGACCTCAGCACCGGCGGGGACCTTAATGCCCTCCGGCGGCAAACTCTCGCCGAAAGCCGTGTCCCGGTCGGTACGGTCCCGATTTATCAGGCGGCGGTAGAAGCACTCGAGAACCGCGACAGCATTGTTGCCCTTACCGCCGACGGCCTGTTTGAAATAATTGAACGCCAGGCGGCGGACGGCGTCGATTTCGTAACCGTCCACTGCGGTGTTACACTCGAAAGTGTTGAACGCCTGCGCCGGCAGGGGCGCGTTACGGACGTCGTAAGCCGGGGCGGCTGCTTCATTGTGGGTTGGATGCTCCATCACGGCCTGGATAACCCGCTCTATAAGGAGTTCGACCGCCTTTTGGATATTTGCCTGCGTTACGACGTTACCCTGAGCCTGGGCGACGGGTTAAGACCGGGCTGCCTGGCCGACGCTACCGACAGAGCGCAGCTTCAGGAGTTGATAATTCTGGGCGAGTTGGTAGACCGGGCGCGCGATCTGGGAGTACAGGTGATGGTTGAAGGACCCGGGCACGTACCGCTCGACCAGGTAGCGGCCAACGTGGCGCTGCAAAAATCGCTCTGCCGTGAAGCGCCGTTTTACGTATTGGGCCCGTTGGTTACGGATGTAGCGCCGGGTTACGACCATATCGTCTCCGCCATCGGCGGGGCCATCGCGGCGACGGCCGGCGCCGATTTTCTCTGCTACGTTACTCCGGCGGAACACCTTGGTCTCCCTACGGTTGAGGACGTCCGCGAGGGGATCATTGCGGCAAGAATCGCCGGCCACGCGGCCGACATCGTTAAAGGGATTCGGGGAGCCCGTGAATGGGACCTGACCATGGCGCAAGCCCGCAAGGCCCTCGACTGGGACCGCCAGTTGTCGCTCGCCATCGACCCGGAAAAAGCCCGGCGGCTGCGCGAGGAACGCAACCCTGCCGGGATCCGCGAGTGTACCATGTGTGGCGAATTTTGCGCCATGAGGTTGGTAAGCGACTTTCTGGGTACCACAAAGGGAAGCTGTTGAATAGGCTGGAGGGTTAAGGGTGAAATGAAAATCCACGAAATCGGGGAATTCGGACTGATCGCCCGGCTCACGTCGGAAATAGAAACGGGCGCCGGGGTGGTCAAAGGGATTGGTGACGACGCGGCAGTACTGGACAACGGGGAACGCTTGTTGCTGTTTACCACGGACGCTGTTGTTGAAGGAGTTCATTTCGATCTTCAACACGTTGCTGTAGAGGACGTAGGGTATAAGTCCCTGGCCGTAAATATCAGCGACATCGCGGCTATGGGTGGGAAACCTACCTACGCCGTTATCTCTGTGGGCCTGCCGGATTATTTTACCGTGGCGGACGCCGACGCCCTGTACCGCGGGCTGAGAGAAGTTGCGCGTAACTACGGCGTAGCCGTGGTAGGCGGGGACACCACAGGTGCGCCCGTGCTGATCGTAAGCGTAGCCCTGTTGGGAGAAGCATCGCCTGCCGGGGTACGTTACCGCAGCAGCGCTCTCCCCGGCGATATAGTGTGCGTCACCGGTTCCCTGGGTGGGTCCGCGGGAGGCCTTTTCCTTCAGGAAAACGGGGGTTTTCCGTGTCCGGAACCCCTGCGGGATCTTTTGCTCAGAAAACACCGCCGTCCCGAGCCGCGTGTGGCGGCCGGGCGCATGTTGGGCACGCTGAGTGGTGTCCACGCCCTGATAGACATCAGCGACGGCCTTGCTTCGGATGCAAGCCACATCGCCCGGGCAAGCGGCGTCAGATGCCACATATACAAAGCAGCGGTCCCGGTGGAACCCGCCACGGAACTGGTAGCCCGCCGGGCCGGTAAAGACCCGGTTGACTGGGGCCTTTACGGCGGTGAGGATTACGAGTTGCTGTTCACGGTAGCGCCCGCGGCAATGGGTGAGGTATCGGCCGCCCTTTCGGAATGCGGCGCCGACTGCCGGCCTGTGGGAAAGGTCCTGGAGGGGAAAGGTCTGTGGATGGTGCTTACCGACGGCAGCCTAACGGAGCTATCCAGGCGCGGCTACGAGCATTTTGCAGCCGCCGGGGGAAACAGATAGCACATTTGCAACGTCATGGTTAAAAAACCGCCGAAGTCGCAATAATGTGCCAATAATGGGAGCTGCAATGTTGGCGAGCTTGGAAGCGAAAAGTAATTCCCCGGAAGCCACCAGGTCGTTGGGTGAAAAACTCGGCCGGATGAACATACCCGGCGACGTAATCGCCCTTTCGGGCGACCTCGGCGCGGGGAAGACGTGTTTTGCCCAGGGACTCGCCAGGGGTCTGGGGGTAACAAAAAAGGTGACCAGCCCCACTTTTGTCCTGATCCGCGAGTATGAGGGGCGGTTACCCCTTTTCCATTTTGATGCATACCGCTTGAGCGGCCCCGAAGATCTGGAGCAACTCGGCAGCGAGGAATACTTCGGGGGCTCCGGTGTTTGCGTAATCGAATGGGCCGAACGCGTTGCGGCGGCGCTTCCCGACGACCGGGTCGAGGTTGAATTGTTGCGGGTGCCCGGAGAAGAAGAATTCAGGGTGATTCGGTTTAAAAGTACCGGGCACCGGTCGCGGGCTGTTGTGGAGGAATTGAAACGTGTCCTTTATCCTGGGCATTGAGACGGCAACCGATGTTTTGAGCGTTGCTGTTTGCACAGCGCACGGTATCCTTGCGGAACGCTCCGCCCACGGCAAGCGGCTTCATTCCGTCCGCTTGCTGCCGTTTGTCGGCGATACCCTGTCTGACGCAGGCATATGTTTGAAAGACCTTACGGGGATTGCAGTTTCCATTGGTCCCGGTTCTTTTACCGGCCTCCGTATCGGTCTGATTACAGCCAGGACCCTCGCTGACGTTCTGAACATCCCCCTTGTGGGAGTATCAACGCTTATGGCTCTGGCAGCGCCTTTACTTACGGACAATCTGCCTGTCTGCCCGGTCCTTACCTCCCGCCGGGACGAGGTTTACACCGCGGTTTACAAAGCTGCAGGTGGAAAAATGATCACGGTAGTACCCCCTTTTGTCGCATCCCCGCATAAAGTTAAGGAAGAGTTGAAGCGTTTCCCCCGTATAATACTCGTTGGTGAAGGGATGCGTACCTTTGCGGAAGATTTTTCGCCGGAGTCCGGGGTGATACATTCCCCGCAATTCCTGGATTACCCGCGGGGCGCCGTGGTCGCAGCTCTGGCTGTTAAGGAGATGGCCGACAACCCGTCTGCCGATTACTTTAACCTCAGACCCGAATACCTCCGTCCCCCCGGAATCACGGGAGGATTGAAATTTTGAACGTCAAAATAACGCCGATGCGCCCGGAGCACGTTGACGCAATCCTGAGCATCGAACGCGTTTCTTTTCCCCTGCCCTGGAACAGGGAAACCTTTTTGTTCGAGATTCTGTTGAACGAACTCGGGCTCTACGTGGTTGCTCTTTTGGGCGAGTTTGCGGTCGGCTATGGTGGGATGTGGCTGGTCGCAGATGAAGGGCACATTACCAACATCGCCGTCCACCCCTCTTTCCGGAGACAAGGGATAGGCCGGCAGATTCTTCAGGATTTAGTCAGGCGCGCCGTTGAAAACGGTTTGAACCGGATGACCCTGGAGGTACGCCCCAGTAACATAGCTGCAAGAAAGTTGTATCAGAAGTTCGGGTTTGTGGAAAAAGGTTTGCGAAAACGGTACTACCAGGACAACAATGAAGACGCCATCATCATGTGGCTGGAACATCTGCAGGGATGGCCGTCAGACTGGACTCAATTGAGCGGGTGGGAGCGAGATAATTGAGCATACTTATCCTTGGCATTGAAACCTCGTGCGACGAGACCGCCGCGGGTGTCGTAGCCGACGGTCACACCGTGCTGTCAAACGTGGTGGCATCCCAGGCCGAGGTCCACAAGCGCTTCGGTGGCGTGGTCCCCGAAGTGGCCTCACGGAATCATATTGAAACCTTGAACCCGGTCATCAAAGCGGCCCTGACCGATGCCGGCATCGGCTACGGTGAACTCAACGGGGTTGCCGTGACACAGGGGCCGGGTCTTCTGGGCTCCCTTCTCGTGGGCCTGATGGCCGCCAAGAGCCTCTGCTTCTCCCTCGGGATCCCGCTGCTCGCCGTTGACCACATCGAGGCCCACATTTACGCCAACTTTCTGGAGGAGCCGCAGGTGCCGTTCCCCTTCGTAGCAATGGTTGTTTCGGGAGGGCATACGGACCTCGTTTACGCCACCGGTCACAGCCAATTTTCGTTAATCGGGCAGACACGCGACGACGCAGCCGGCGAAAGTTTTGATAAGGTCGCCCGGGTACTGGAGCTCGGTTACCCCGGCGGACCTTTAATCGAGCGCCTCGCTCGGGAGGGAGACCCGGCGGCGATACCGTTGCCACGGGCGCTGATGGAAGACGAAACGTTGGATACGAGTTTTAGCGGGTTAAAAACGGCGGTGGTTAATTATGTAAACCGGGCGCGCCAGAAGGGGGAAGACATAAACCTGGCCGACGTCGCTTCGAGTTTTCAAGCGGCGGTGGTCGACGTTTTAGCAGCCAAGGCTTTTGCGGCCGCCTCCAGATACCGGTCAGAAACCCTCCTGCTCGCCGGCGGCGTGGCGGCCAACGGGCCGCTAAGACAGCGGTTTGCGGAGCAGGCAGCCCTTCGCAACATACGTTTCATCGTTCCGCGGCCGGCGCTCTGCACGGACAATGCGGCCATGGTTGCGGCGGCGGGGTATTATCGCTTCCTGCGCGGCGACTTCGCCCCCCTTACCTTGAACGCTTCCGCCGACCTGACCCTGGAGTGTTCTAAGTTCTAAGTTCGACGTTCAAGGTTCAACGTGCATGACTTTAGGGATAGACCTTCGGGGTCCGTTCAACGTTCAACGTTCGACGTTCCCAGGTTAGATAGTTCGAAGTGCTACAGCTCGAAGTTCGAAGTTCTATATTACGACTTCTGTCTTCTTACTAACTAAAAGCAGCCCAACTGGCACTCTCTGATCTTAATCCCCAGCGCGTCGCACGCCTCGCCGACCATGCGTACAGGGACCTTGAGCTCTTCCGCCAGTCTGTGCGCCGCCACGCAGGTTATCCTCTTTTCCGGGGCGGCAAGGCGCACCGCCTCCAGGACTTCCCCGGGAATATTGGCGAATGTTTTTTCCTTCATGCTTTTATCACTCCCGGACACAGTTTATAATAATTTTGACCCCTGTGGCAGTGGAATTTTTCGCCGTCAATAAGGAGGAATCAAAGTGGTTACCGCAAACTGGGTGGTGAACCGCCACACGGCAGGAAATTGGGAACAGATACAGGATACAGTAATCGGGGAGGTCCCGCTGAACATCCACCTCGACGGGTCGCGCGTCGGGACTGTATTCTGCATCCCTTCCGACCTGGAACTTCTCGTAGTGGGATACCTGTTTCAAGCAAGGCTTATTGCGAATGACGATGACCTGGAGCAGTTGATCGTAGACCCGGAAAAAAATGAAGCGCACGCGAAGCGCCGCTTGCGGACCCCGTCTTCACCCGAGCCCCCCCGGCTGGAAAAGCCGCAGGTTTCGCCGCCACTGGTCGTGCACCTGGCGGAAACACTCGCCCAGAACCACCTCTTCCGGCTAACCGGCGCGGTGCACTGCGGACTGATCGCCCGGCAGGAGACCGTAATATTCTCCACAGCAGATACCGGAAGGTTCAATGTGCTGGACAAAATCACCGGTTTTCTGCTGAAAGAGCGCCTTTCTCCCACAAGCCTTGTTCTGGCTTTCAGCGGACGCCTCACGCACGGAGTGCTTCAGCGCGTTGCGCGTGCGGGGATCCGAGCGATCCTGTCCCCCGCCGCACCAACTTCCGGAGGTCTTGCGATCGCGGCCGCCGAGGGCATCACTACCATCGGTTTCGCTCGCGGCGAGCGGTTCAACGTATACACCGACCCGGAAAGGCTTTTGACATAAAGCAGGGGTTGGACGTGGAAGCAGAGTTGCCAGTCAGCAAAAACCGGCCTCCTACCCCTTTCCAGCATCCAACCCCCAAACCCCTAAATGCGCTTACTACTATTTTTCAATTTTATTCCTTCAAAATCCTTCTACCGTCCCTTTTTAATTGCATTCGCCCACCCTAAAAATAGTTCGAAGTTCAACAGTTCGAAGTTCGAAGTTAAGGGATCAAGCTATTTTCATATATCTGATGGTGCCGCTTGCGGCACGGGCAACCAATATGAAAATCCCAGTTAATGTATTTTTGTCCTTTGTGGTGGTGCTCCTTTATGCGACATGCACGCCCTACGTTCTGAATTCTGACTACTATCTTCTGTATTCTGTATTCTGACTTCTGTATTCCTTACCTCTTACCGGGTCGCCTTTTCGATCCTTACGGCCACGCCCTTGAACGCCGGAATTTTGGCCCTTGGGTCCCGCAATGGACCAACCAGAATGTTCACCGGGTTTTCAGCGGAGTGGAACGTAGCGAATACAACTCCCCGGGGGAGGTTCTCGTTCACGGTCGCGATCATTTTCACCGTTCCCCAGCGGGAGGTCAGGGTCACCCTGTCCCGGAAACTAATGTCCAACCGCGCAGCGTCTTCCCCGCTTAACTCCACCCAGGTTTGCTGGTAGAAACCAAGCGGAGTCCTCCGGGTCATTGACCCTGAATGGTAGTGGGTCAGGTACCGCCCGGTGATTAAAAGCAGCGGGTATTCAGCATCGGGCTGCTCGTCGGGCTGGATAAATTTAATCGGGTGGAACAGTCCTTTCCCCCGGACAAAACGCTTCTGGTGCAGAATCCTTGTCCCAGGATGACCGGGGGCGGGGCAGGGCCAGAAAAGACCTTCCTTATCTAGGTACGCGTAGGAGATGCCCCCGTAAATCGGCGTCAGGCTGGCGATTTCCGCCATCACCTCCATGGGGGAACTGTACCACATCGGATAGCCCATGGCCCGCGCCAACAGGCAGACAATCTCCCCGTCCGGTTTTGCTTCACCCACAGGCGGGATGGCCTGTCGGATTCTTTGAACCCGCCGTTCGGTGTTGGTGAAGGAGCCCTCTTTTTCGGCAAAACTTGCCGCGGGCAGCACAACATGCGCATACTGTGCCGTCTCCGTTAGAAAAAGGTCCTGAACAACCAGGAATTCGAGTTTTTGCAACGCCCTTTTGACAAGGTTGCTGTCCGCTTCCGTGAGCAGCGGGTTTTCCCCTACTATGTACATCGCCTTGATCCGGCCTTCGGCAGCCGCTTCAAACATCTCAGGTGCGGTAAGGCCTTCTTTGCGGGGTAACGGCGCGTTCCAAGCCGCCTTGAACTTGGCGCGCACCTTGGGGTCATCAAGTGGTTGGTATCCCGGAAGAAGATTTGGCAGGGCCCCCATGTCGCAGGCTCCCTGGACGTTATTCTGGCCCCGCAGCGGGTAAATGCCGCACGATTCCTTGCCTATATGCCCGCAAAGCATTGCGAGATTCGCAATGGCCATCACGTTGTTGGTCCCGCAAGTGTGCTGGGTCAGCCCCATTGTGTAAAGGATGACCGCTTTACTCGCCCCGGCGTAACCGCGGGCGACCGCCCTGATGATGTGTTCGGGAACACTGCAGACCGGAGTGACTGATTCGGGTGGATAACCCCCTACTTCCTCCTCAAAAGCTTTAAAGTTCTCTGTGCGGGTAGCCACAAATTCCTTGTCCCACAGGTCTTCCGCGATAATCACGTTGGCAAGTCCGTTAAGCAGCGCAATGTCGGTCCCGGGCTTGATTTGCAGGTGGTAACGGGCACGTGCGGCAATCTCGGTCAACCTTGGGTCTACAACCGCGAGCACCGCCCCTTTGCGCAGTGCTTTTTGAACGTGAATCGCTATCACCGGGTGCGTGTCGGTGGTGTTGCTGCCAAAGACAAGGATGAAGTCAGCGTCCTCGATTTCCGCAATGGTGTTGGTGGCTGCTCCGCTGCCGAACGCTGCCGCCAGACCGGCGACCGTGGGCGAGTGTCAGAGACGGGCGCAGTGATCGATGTTATTGGTACCGATGACCGCCCGGGTAAATTTATTTAGCAAATAGTTCTCTTCGTTTGTGCACCGTGCCGATGCGAGTACGCCTATGGCTTCCGGGCCGTATTTGGCTTTGATTTCTTTGAATTTCCCCGCCGCGACACCAATCGCGCGGTCCCAGGTAACCTTGCTGAAAAGGTACGGGCTGCGAATCAGCGGCATTTGCAGCCGTTCCCGGTGGTGGATGAAGCCAAACCCGAACCGTCCCTTGACGCAAAGCCAGCGCCCGTTGACCGGAGCTTTCGTGGTCGAACTTACACCTATCACGCGGTTTTCCTTAACGTTTAAGTCAAAAGAACAGCCCGTACCGCAATAGGGGCAGACCGTCCTTACCTTTTTCACTTCCCATCGCCTGCCTTGCCCCCAGATCGGTTTTTCAGTGAGGGCCCCTACCGGGCAGACAGCGACGCAGTTACCGCAAAAGACACAGTCTGACTTTTCCAGGGGCAGATCCATCGCCGGTGTGATCTTGGTGTTAAAGCCCCTGTTGGTAAAATCGATGACGTTTAGGCCCGCAATCTCGCTGCAAACCCGTACGCAAAGCCCACAAATGATGCATTTATTCATATCCCGCACGATAAAGGGATTGCCGTTCTGGAGCTCGTAACTGCGCCTCTTCCCGGCGAAGCCGGTGCGCCTTACGCCGTAATGGTATGCCATGTCCTGGAGAACGCAGTCACCCGTCCGCTCGCAGGCCAGACAATCCTCAGGGTGGTTAGCGAGGAGAAGCTCGATCATGGTGCGCCGCGCGTGGCGCACCGCCGGACTCTCGGTTTCCACCACCATCCCCTGTCTGACCGGGGTTATGCACGAGGCCGGCAGGTTCTTCGCGCCGCGGACCTCTACGATGCACAGCCGGCACCCGCCCCAGGGAGTAAGTTCGGGGTCGTAGCAAAGCGTTGGGATGTAAATACCGGCCCGCCGGGCGGCTTCAAGAATCGTGGTTCCCTCCGGCACGGTAATCTCCCGGGTGTTAATTACCAACGTTACCTCACTGGACAAAAGGTTCCTCCCCTTACCGCCGTTTGATCGCCTTGTATTTTTTGCATATCTCGTAACAGCGCCCGCACTTAATGCAAGCCTCCGCGTCTATACGGTGGGGTTTTTTCTTCTCGCCGCTTATCGCCTTGGCCGGGCATACATACGAGCATGCCTTACAACCGGTACATTTTTCCGTAATAATCGTAAACTGGCGAAGGGCTATGCATTCACCGGCCGGGCAACGTTTGTCTATTATGTGTTTAAGGTACTCGTCTCGAAAATAACTTAAAGTAGTGAGCACGGGATTCGGCGCCGACGTACCAAGGCCGCAAAAAGAGGTGGTTTTTACAACGCCGCCGAGGTATTCAAGCAGTGGTATGTCATTAAGATTACCTTGCCCATTGGTTATTCTTTCTAATATTTCCAGCATCCGCGTGGTGCCCTCACGGCAGGGAGTGCACTTCCCGCA
>QZIW01000076.1 GCA_003604985.1 Ammonifex sp. | reverse complement strand
CGAGCGCCAGGCTCCGGCCTTTTTCGGGGATCGCCACGCGGCAGGCGGTTTCGAAACGGCGGAAGTAGTCGGGTTTTTCGGTGTGCACGGGTATTAGGACCTGGGGTTTGATGGTTTCCACAAGCTCCTCCAGGCCGGGGCCGTGAATGTGCCCGCTGGCGTGAAACCGCGAGCCCTCGCCGCCGCAGAAATCGAGTCCGAAGTGGCGGACCCAGGACAGCAGGCGGTCGAAGTCGATCCGCATCTCCTCGTTGAACGGCTCGCACGAAGAGTAGATGTAGGTGCCGCCGTAAACACCGACGTTGATCAGCTCGTTCAAATCGTAATATGAAAAGCACAGCACGTAGCCGCCCGGGTCGCGGGTGACGTCGCGCGCGGTGATGACCCTTTCGGGGCAAAGTGAAAGGTACTGGTCGACCATCTCCTTCTCCCAGCGGTCGCGCCTGGCTTTGGCCTCCACGTAAACCGCCAGGCCTTCTTCGGTAGTGGGGTCCGGAACGCCGGGCTCCCCCGCCATGTGCAGCGCCTCCAGGAGGTAGGCGTCCTTGGTCAGGACCGCCAGCCTCCGACCGGCTTCCTTCGCCGCCGCCAGGAACGAGAGCAGGCGCTCCACGTTCCGGGGGCCGAAGTCCGCCACCACCAGGCCGGAAGCCGACCGCACGGCCCCGCACGCGTTCGCGCATACCTCCTCCTCGGTGGCCGGTTTCTCTGTCCCCGGGTGGGTGCCTTCGCAGATCAGGGCCAATGGCCTGAGGCCCGCGGCCTCGCGCATGAATCGCCGGGTGAACTCGGCCCGGCCGCCGTGCAGCCGCAGGTCGCCTGTGTACACCACCCACCCCGCCGGGGTGCTCACGCCGAAGGCCGCAGCGCCGGGGATCGAGTGGTCCACGTGCCAGCAGCGCACCTCCAGCCCGCCGATGCGCGTGGTTCCGGCGGGGGCGCAAGGCCGGAGCGGCCTGGGGTTCAGCCCGCGCGTGGACGGGCTCACCGACCAGAAATCGGCGATGCGGGACACTACCTCCTCCGCGTCCAGGACGGTGAACCGCCGCTGCTCCGCCGGCACCTGGCGATAGTTTGACGCCTGGAGGAGCCCCTCCTTGACCTCGCGCGGCGTGAGGTAGCAGGTCTCCCGGCTGACGTCGCTCTGCGTGGTGTCCTGCATGACTTTAGCGATGACCGCCGTGGTCAGGCTTGAGAATAAGGGGATATCCCCCTTCAGGTAGGAAACGTAGCCGGTGTGGTCGACGTGGGCGTGGGACAGCAGCACTCCCTGCGGCTCCACCTCACTGTAGGAAGGGTGGCCACGGAGCCCTTCCCAGCCGAACCCCGGCGGCTCGAGGTCCGGCCGGTACGCGCGCCTGAGCGGCGGCAGCAGCCCCAGTTCCATCAGGTCGCCGATCCCGAAGGTGGACCGCGGCCGCAAGAACTCGTCGAAAAACTGCGCCTCGGCCCCGAAGTTCGTCCCGAAATCCAGCAGCAGGGCGGTCCCGTCTGCCTCAAGCAGGATCTTGTTGCCGCCGATGCACACGGCCCCATCGTAAAAGGTCAGTTTTACCGCCATAATGAACACGCCTTTCCGGCCGAACTACGGCCTTTGAACGGTGCTGACGGAAGTGGGTCCGGACAAGATAACTTTCCACGTATAAATACGGCGACCCCCGCTTGATCCCCTTCCGGGCTCAGCCCGCTAAGATCCCAATTAGTCTAATGATTCATGAAAAAAGGGGAAACAGTTTTTCGCAGATGCTCTGAACTTTCCGGTTATTCAATCTCCGGGGGCTTATGCCAGGTGGGAGAAAGGTACCGGATATCTTGGCGGGGCGGGTATACTACGTATAAATTATAGAGCGGGAATGGCGCATGGGAAAAAACTTGCGAAAAGATTTTATTATGCTCGCCCTGATTGCGGGGTCCGTGGCAGCCGCTGTTCGAACAGTAGTCAGCGCCGTGCCTTTTGCTTTGGGCGTGACAAAAAACATAGCCCCGGTCGTCCTGGCGGAAATTATACTCCAAATGAAAGAGATGCCTTTGAAATTCAGCTATCTTTTATTAGGCGAATTTGCGCATGTTCTTTTCGGCGGTATACTGGCCGTCGGTCTCGGCCTTGTATATGTAAAGTGGGGTACTGATTTTTATCTTATCAAGGGCGCCGTCTACGGGCTCTCATCCTGGCTCATTTGCAAAGTAATTCTGTGCCCCTTGATCATACCGGGCCCCCCGGAGCCACTGAATTTAGCCACCGCCGTCGTATCGCTTACGAGTCATGTAATCTACGGACTTCTTGCGGGTTACATCATAGTGAAATATGGAGACCTCTTTGGGGACTCCGCCGGGAAGACCAAAGCGTAATTACCTGCCGTCCCGGTTATCACCAATACGGATGCGGAGAACAGCAGCTTCCGCATAAAACACCCCTCCGCGTAAGTTAGTTGACACCCGGCGGGCGCCTGTTTTCGGCCTATCGGTCAACCACCGGCACCTGGTTTGTCAAACCTCTTGCGGATGCGCTGCTTGGCCCATTCCCATGTGTACTCGTACAAGTGCAGACCTTTGGAGCAGGCCGTGATCATCCCGTCCTCAACGCCCAACTCCGAGGCGATGTATTCCTTGACTAACTGTAGCCCGGCAAGATTGGTGGGCAGCCCGCCCCAGAGGTCCCAACTCCGGAAATACACGTAGAAGTGGAGCCTTCCGTCCCTGATACGCGTATCGACCAGCCGGAGGCAGGGCGGGTCCTCGAGGTCGATATCCTCTGGCCTGGCCACCTCAATGCAGGCCTGGTTTGTCCCAAAACCGTCCCTGCGGTAGATTTCCAGCACCTTTTCCACCCCCGGGACAATGCGCTCACCGTACGTGTACTGCTCGTTTTCCGCACGCTCCGTACTCATAAGATAACGTGCGAAATACTCTTCCGCATACCCGATGTCGCTCGGTACAGGAACAGAGATGTCCGGCGGGATGTCGGGTACCAGGGGCCGTTTTTTGGGGGTTTCCACCCGGAGGACCATGAAGTCGAACTCAAGCCGGCGGGTACCTGCGAAACTTCCCCGTTCCACCGGGTAGACCCGGCCGTGGTCGAATATTTTGTAAAGCAGTTGGAACCACGCGTCCGGCAGGTCAAAGGCGTTTATTACGACCGGAACCAATTCTGAAGTCTCGTGATCGTTTGAACGAGTCAAGAAATCCCTCCTTCGCCCCTAATCCTTATTTAAACCCGAATACTGCCCGGGCGTTAACCTCCAAAAACCCCTTTGTACTAAACTATCGCCTTTTGCACCGCCTTGACCGTCTTTCTCTTCCTGGCTTTGCGCGCAGCGTCTTCACACTGACGGGTGCAGTGCCGCTGCGAGCCGACTGAACTTAGGAAGAAGTCGTTGCAGCGCTCGCACCTGCCGAACCAAAAGCTGCTCTCCACGTCCTTGGCCAACAGGTAGTAGACCATACTTATCAGGCTGTCAAAACCGGTGTGCTCCGACCATCCCCCGCCGTCTCCGGGAGCGAACATCCACCTCATATATTGGATCTTGCGGTTTATCGATTCGGACAGGCGCTTCCGGGCTTCTGCAAGCAGCTTTTCGTTGTCGGCGGTCTCCGCGAATTCTTTCATGCCGCTGGCGGAAAACCAGCCCCGCAAAGGCCAGTATGAGCCGAAAGCGGCCTTGTATATGCGGTGCACCAGTTCGCCGACTTTCTGGAACTCCTCCACTTCTTTTTTAAAAACGATCAGCGGCTCGGAGGCGAACGCTTTCTGCCTCCGCTCGTTGTCGAGGAAATCCTCCAGGCTGATGAGGTACAGGTCGGCGACCTGCTGCGCGTTAATCAGCAGAAACCCCCCCGGCTTGTGGGCAAAGTGCAGGGGGGTATTACCTTCAAGCGTCACTGCCGCTATTTCCCCGTAGTAGTGCTGGAGCAACCCAAGAAGCCCGAAGTGGTTGACAAAGTCCAGGATCTCATCGTTTTTAGACGTGTCCAGGTTGAGAAGCCACTGCACGATGTAGGTCTTTTCGGCTTTCCTGCTGCCTCTCTTCCGGCCGAGATCGGCAAAATCGTAGAAGATGTGTCCGCTCTCGGGCACGGGGCGGATGTATTCCACGTCCGGCCAGTCGGTTCTACTTACTTTTTCGATCACGTATTTACCGCAGCGGAACCAGCGGGACCACTTGAGTTCCTGCACCGGCACCCCTACTTTCACAAGCTCCAACCAGTTCCAGGTTGTCCGCTGTCTGGCTGTTTATCCTGTGGACCATTATCCTTTCCGGAGGATATTTAAGCCTAAATACCGCATTTATTCTTAATTTATCCTGCGGATATATAAACTGTCCCGCGGACGCAACATGCTAAACACTTACCATTGAATATACAACAATGCCAGTAAAAAGCAAGGGGGAATTTGAAATTCTTATCAGAAATAGTTTACGGGTCAGAATACAGAAGCCAGAATCCAGAAGGTAGAAGGTAAAATACAGAACACGGAAGGCGGTTTCTGTCTATATTCTATATTCTATATTCTATATTCTGTAATTTGAACGTCGAACGGACCCCAAAGGTCCATCCGTCTAAGCTTGAACCTTGATTGAACGTTAATTTGCAGGCTGACCGGTTCCGGGCTGGCTGACAGGGCTGCCGACGGGAGCGATCCGCGGGCCCCGGACCAGGGAGGTTATCATCCCCGCAACGGCGACGGCAGCCCCTACCAGCAGGGTATCGTGCAGCGCAGTAGTAAACGAAAGACCCGCCAGTTGCCCCTGGTCGACTCCTGTAACGGCCAGAGCGGCCGTAGCCGCCGGTAGGCGGTGGTTAAAGACAACCCCTGCGAGTGCCACGCCCATTACCATTCCCGTATTGCGCGCGGTTGATAGGATCCCGGCGGCGATACCGAGGTGCGTGCGAGGGACACTGCCCATTAGGGCGCTGCTGTTGGGCGACTGGAAGATGCCGTTGCCGAAACCGAGGAGTACGAGGGGCCATACGATTTCCGTCCAGTGGCTCTGTGGGGTTAAGCGGCTCAGCAGCAGCAGCGAGACCGCCGAAACGGCCATCCCGAAGGAACTCAAGCCGCGGGAGCCGATGCGGTCGGACAGGGTGCCGCTTAGAGGACCGACTACAAGGATTACCAGGGGGAAGCTCGACAGGAGCAGCCCGGCCCGGGCCGCGTCCAGCATGAGCACATCCTTAAAATAGAATGGAAGCAGGAAGACGACCATGTACTGCACCATAAAGTTAAGCAGGGCACTGGTGGTCGCCGCCGAAAACAGGCGGTTTTTGAAGAAGCGCAGTTCCATCATCGGCGCGGTGCAAGTAAGTTCGCGCCACATAAAGAGCGCAAAGGCAACGGCTGCCGTACACATCAGGCCAAGGATCGGGCCTGATGTCCAACCCCATTCTTCCCCGTGGCTCAAAGCCAGAAGCAGCGAACCGAGGGCGAAGAACACCGTGACGGCGCCGGGCAGGTCGAAACTCTGCTCCCTACGGGGCGTCGGTTCCAAAACCAGATGCGCCCACAGAATGATGATAAACCCCAGGGGCACGCTGCAGTAAAAAAGGAAACGCCAGTCCGCGTATTTCAGGAGGAGTCCCCCAAGGGTCGGCCCGAAGCCGAGAGCCCCGGCGGTGAATATCCCAAGCAGCCCCAAAGCTTTGCCGCGCTCCGTCGGCGGAAAAACCGCCGTTATCAAGGCCGGGCCTACGGCCATGGTCATGCCGGCACCAATCCCCTGAACGACCCGGAAGGCGATAAGCAGGTATATAGAAGAGGCCAGGCCGCACAGGACCGTGCCCACGGTAAAAATCACTGCGCCCAGGATGTACATCTTCCGGAACCCGAACATGTCGCCAAGGCGGCCGAAGGTAAGCAGGAGCGTGGAAATAACGAGTAGGAACGACATGAGCACCCATTCCACCAACGCCATACTGCTATGAAAGTAAGCCCCGATGAACGGTACCGCGATGTTCATCATGCTCGCATTCATGGCCATGATGAAAATCCCTACCCCGACCACGCCCAGGGCCTGCCATTTGTTCGTCTGCGCGCTCAAAACTTCACCCCTTTAACTAGTTTCGTCATGAACCGTGCGCATCCTTTACTGAAAGTCGTAGTTTCCCTTATATACAAGATATGAGCGCCGGCAAAAACGTGGCTGCCTGGAAAGTTTCCCGGCAGCCGTAAACATCAAGGCCCCATACACCGCGGACGCAATAAAACGCAATTTGGAATCTCCCCTTGAAGAGAGGGTACCGCAACAAACTTTAGAATACACAGGAGGCTACTTAAAGCTGACGATGTGCTTCAAAGTGCTCTCGTAACCGCCTTCATCGTAATAGGCAAGCGATACGATGCTGTACGAGGGTTCCCCGTTGAGTTGCAAGAAAACCTTTATCGAAGGTAGCTCCTTAAGCCCGACGGTATTGGTGAAATTCAAACCATAGGCAAAGTCTGCGACAGGACAGAAGGATTTTCGGGTTCGCATCCCTGCGGGAACGTTTCTATCCTGTATTCTGTGATAAACCCGTGGCCGCCGACCGAAACGGTTTTCCCCTGCACCAGTTCACTTGAAGGCTCTACGTTATAGAATCGTAACACCAACTCCCGCGTGATAGGGTCGTAATCCACGGTCGTCAGCGGCCTCTTGTGGCCCCCGCTAGGACCTGGCCTTTTTGAGGCTTGAACCCAAAAGCAAGTTCGGTGTGACGCGGTTCAACCAGCAAAAGCACCTGTTGCCACGCACCTGCAGTCCCGAAGGCCACCCCCTGCCCCGCAGGAATAAACAGTGCTTCCCTCCGGGCCGGAACCCCGCTTTCGGGATCGTAAACCAACCGGTAGGGGAACGAGAAGTCGCCGCAGTCGCCATCACCTTTGGCAACAAAAACGATCTTGCCGTCCTCAACACCTTCAAACTTTGCGTTCTCGATAAAGCCGATGATCCAGGCCTGGTTTAGCTCATCGCGTGAAAACGGCAGCTTGAGATCCGGCACTTCCCTTGTTTCGATATTTCTAACCTGGCTGCCACCCGGCGTGACCGGCGAGTCGGTAAGGGATGTGCATCCCAACCCAACCGCGATGAGAACCAGGATAACCAACGCCAGAAACCGTTTTTGCACGAGAATTCCAAGTAGAACTTGCAACTATTTCCTATAGACTAAACGTTTTACAGGCGGGTTTTTGTGACAGTCTTTTGATTAATTTTTTGGTTGGGTGTACGGATGCATCAAAGGAGGTTAAAAGGTGTAAAGCGAGACCGACGATTCGGTTAAGGCCGGTCTCCTTTCCTCATAATCAAGTTTGCGGTCCTTGCCTGGGATTCGTTCGCGCTGCTGGACATCGTTTGAAAAAGCTGGCGCAACGCGGGATCCAGGGTTTCGGTCGCCATTATGGAGTAGGCTATTACCGCCATCCTTGCATCCTTCTCGTAATCCTGCAGCATGTCCATGTCTGTGAACTTCACGGTTGGTCACTCCTGCGTCATGCTCTGGTAGTATTCCTGTAGAGTACGCGCCCCTTTGGTCAACTTATCCGCCTCAGCGCTGAAGAACTTCGCCACTTCCTGGTCCACGGCATTGCCGGCAAAAAAGCGACATTTGCGGGCCGAAACCTGTGTCTCCGTGATTACTTTCGCCAGGTTGGAACCTTCGTCTATCCGCTGGATAGTGGACGGGTCGAATTCCCTCAACTGCGGCCTTTTGGCCTGAAATATTTTGAGCGGATTTAGCATCACAAACCCTCCCGGGACTAGTGGGTTGTTAAAGTTATTATTCGTCCTGTTTTGGCAGAGTATGCAACCGTAAAGACCTGAACGAAAAACAGGGACAGGCTATTTTTAAAACACTTCCGCTCTGATATTAACTACTCCTTCGCCGGGTTAGCGGATTCTGTCGAACAGTATAGCCGAGTTCGGCGAGACTGGTCTTATTTCGACGTAATATATACTGTTCCTGTGTTACCGTCCCATTCCACCTTCTCTTTGAAAGCTTCTCCAATAAACCGCAGCGGTACCATAGTTTATTATTTGCGCCGGTACGTCAACAGACGGCTACGGGGGCACAAAAATATCAGTATCAACATTTCTAGGCTTATTGTACTTGTATCGGTCGTTTAGTTTTGTTAATGGATTCCTTTAGTCATAAAAGAAGGTTAGTAGGGAAGTCTCGTCTATGATAGAAGGCTAACGGGGTACAGCGTTTTAATCTAAGGCGGTTAAAGACTTCTGCGCAGCTTCGAATACAATAAATTAATCTCTCTTTTCTCCGTCATGCCGTCAACAAACTCAAGTATAATGGCACTAAAAAAGAAAGGCCGGAAGCCATGCGTACGGTTACGGTCGCCTTCGGTCCCCACCGGGTCGATCCGGCAACTCAGCTACAACGACTGTGCAGGACTGTACCACAGCCTGAGGTCACGCCCCTCCGCCCGATGAATTAGGGTTATTCAGGCGGTCCACCCAGCGCGGGACCTCCGGGTCTGTCTCTTTTTTCAGCGGATCCCCGCCCTTGGCCGGGTCTGCGAACAGCTCCGCGAAAAAGACTCCGTCCACGAGCCCCTGACAGTAGGCATGGCCTGCTTTCAGAGCCTCACAACGCATCCGGATACCGATGTATTGTTCGATTTTTACCTTCGCCGTCAACCCGAGCATCCCGTTAAGCTCGTTCTCCAACCGTTCCCGTTCGATATCCAGGGCGACAAAGCAAGGGTCGGCTTCCAGCCTGGGGAAATATGCGCTGTTCAGCCGCTTGGTGATGAATTTGAACGCGATAAAGACAGAGGTATGAAGGTTGCCCGGTCTGTCTCCCCTCAGACAACCTGCCCCCCATTCACACTCCTTGCCCTTAAATATGCCGACTCGACTGCGCCGATCGTTTCCGTCCATTGATGTCAAACCTCCGGCAGGTACTACTTTTGCGGCGGTTAACCACCCCTGAAACAACGAGTCACTTCTTTTTCGATGGCCGGCCCCTTACCCTTGCCACGAAGGGCGTTGGTCTTGCGAGTTTTTTGTTTTTGGCCGGTGCCGGCCGTTCCCCCGCGTCCCGTGGCTTTCATTCCCCTTGCCGGCCGGGCGCGCCGGGACCCCAGTCAGGTCCGTACCGCATTTATGGCAGCTCCCCCGGGTTGCCGCACTGTAATTTTCGGTTTGACAACGGGGGCAGATCTGCATGTTCAGCCGCTTCACCTCCCTTTCCAGGGCCCTTCTCCGCCCCGTTCCGCAGGCAAAAATACCAGCGGCGTTTTCATTGAAACTAACTCGCTGCGTCGCAAATACGCACTCACTCTATAAAAAAGACATCCTCAAATTTCATCTCAGGAAACGCAAGGAGAAACTTCGCGATGAATTCGGCCCCTGGGTTGTTACGTTCAGTCTTTATTCTCCAGAGCATCGTCTTGTCAACGCCTATCTTTACAGCCATCTGTGAATTATTTAGTTCAAAGCGTGATTGAATGGTGTTGAGGACCTTTATTTTCACACGAATACTGGCCACGTTCAACCAAGCCGCCCTTCTGTCGCATCCGTGCAACGACATTTTATCACGAACCTCGCATTGATGCAACTACTTTGGGAAATATTTCTTGGGAAAGTCATTAATTGCACGGATGCAATAGCGGGCTTATAATGGTTAAAGGTGAGAAGAATGGATCAGAAGGCATTTGGCAGGTGGATACAGGAAAAACGAATAAAAGCCGGTTTCGGGAGCCAGGGGGCATTGTCCAGGGTTTGCGGCATCGATCATTCCACAATCGCCCGTTGGGAACGCGGGGACGTTAAGCCCATGCCCGAGAACCTGAGAAAAATTGCTCCCTTTCTTGGTCTGCCCTACGAAGAACTTATGGCCGCAACCGGGTATATTTCCGGCATCCCGGAACCTGAAACCGGAACTAATTATCCAACTACCCGAAAGGTAACGGAAAAACTTAATAGTTTGTTTAAGGAACAAATTGCCCTGCCTTACTACCAAATTCACGTGGGATCCGTGGCCCGAATTCCCCTGCTCGCCACCATCCGCGCAGAAACCCCGATAACCGACCTGGCTCCGGACGAATACGTAGAGGTCCCCATGCATATCCACGCCGACTTTGCCGTGCGCATGTCCGACGACGGCATGTCCTGGGCCGGTATCACGGAGGGTGACATTGCCGTGTGCAGGGATGCGGCGGCAATGGAGGTGCGCTCCGGTCAAATGGTCGCCGCGTCTTTGGCGGAAGCCGGATGGGAAGTCACCATCAAGTTTTACGTCGAGCAGGACGATCAGAAGTTGCTGCGGTCCGCTAACCCGTCACATAAAGATACCCCGCTGGACGGCAAGGAGTACCGGATCGCCGGCGTGGTAGTCAAGTTTCTCAAAGAGCCGCCGACTATCGACGAGTACCAAAGGTTCCTCACCGATCTAATCAAGGCGTCTGGTGGGTGGGCTTCACTACTGACACAAGCAGCCGGCGTCGGCTTGTCCCCGGACGATCTTAAAAAGTACGTTGAAACAGTAAAAAAGGCAAGCCGCAAAACAAGGGAATAACGCGACGACTTTCATTTCCTTCTGGAATGCCAAATTGAAAATGAAGGGAATGGCTAAACCGAGGGGGCTTTCGAAGGTTCCCGCCGCAGCATGAGAGGTTTTTGCCTTAACAGATAAAAAACGACGAAAGACCAAATTGCAGCCGCCCCCACAGTGAAAACGTCTATCGATACATTTGGTGTAAGTGCTAAATAGTAAGCGGTCATAAGGATAAAAGCTCCTACCAATAGTCCTGAGAACCAGCGGGGCGGTTCTAAAGCCAAGAAGTAAGCGATCCCAAAAACGAGCAACGTCATTTGGTGCGTTTCGTTTATTGGCAACACTACGGGAAAAAGGAAAAGAGCAAGGGACGCAATCAAGGCATGGTCGGCGTTGCGATACCTGTATATTAACCAAAAAGTTAGACTCCCAGCCGCCGCAACAATAATTCCGTACCAAACCAGGCCCAACTTGTAAAAAACCGAGTAAAGTCGGTGAAGGTTTGAGTCAAGCGCCGTGAACCACTCTACTGAACCGGGAATCAGAAACGAAGCGCCCAGGACCGCAACACACGCGGCAGGGATACGCCAGTTTTTCACGCCCAGTGCAAGGGCCACGATGATGGGGAATAGCTTGAACAGGCAGGCGACGGCAAAAACAGCGCCGCCAAGATAAGGCCGGTTAACAACGGCAAGCCAAACTGCTACCACGAGGATGAAAAAGATAATACCGTTGGTCTGGTTCCAAGTTTGATTATCAATAAAAGGCGCCCAAAGCAGCGCCAGCATCAGAATGCCGACAAGGTGATTCCCCGAGACTCCCGCTAAATAACGAACCACTATTACAACGCCGATGATGTAGAGCACCAGACTTATCAAACTAAAGACTGTTTTCGCGGCAACATATGGTAGCAACCCTAAAGGCGCTAATACATATGCTGCAGGCACGGAGTATACGAACGAATCACCCGTGGCCTGCAAACCTTTCTGAGTTAGAATAACGTTCTTTATTTCCTGGGAGTAGACAGCGGCGTTGGGCAGCGTGGGATCGAGGATGGCTTTGGCGGCGTAATAAAAGGCGGGAAAGTCCGTAAACCTGTATTCCATTCCGTAAACTATCAACCCAAGATTAAATAAAAATGCTATGAAGAACCCGGCAAAAAACCATTTTTTATGCCG
>QZIW01000014.1 GCA_003604985.1 Ammonifex sp. | reverse complement strand
ATTAAAGCTATCCCATGCAAAAGCTTACGGGGTTTCGACCTTCCGTGAAAATGAAAGAGCCTTGTTCGGTGAAGGACCTCCCTTGGGTTACGTCAAACCCGGCGGTCCACAAGGCTCGCGAAGTTAAAGATTTATTGGTCCTTTTTTCTATGCCTACAATTTTAAGAAGCGAGATTCTAACCCTGCTTTCTCCTTCTGTTTTTCCACGCCATGCCCACAAATCCAACCGCTATCCCGCATACAACCAGCAACCAGCCCTGACTAGAGTTACCCTTTAAGAACGTAAAAACACCGGCGACAATGCATAACAACCCGACAATCCAGGAGAAAACGGTCATCCCGAATTTTCACTCCCCTCTTCCCTAAATTTCAAACATTGGTTCCCCTATTCGACATTAAATGTTAATTTCCTTTTTACCGTACGCAATTCTTTCCGGCTGCCTTCGCTTGATACAATGCTTCATCCGCACGCCGGATCAGCGATTGGAGGTCCTCTTCATCGTCCGGTTTCAGTGCGGCCACGCCAAAGCTTGCCGAGACGTTCACATGGTGAAAACCCGGTACCGGTATCTGGTGCTTTTCAACAACCAGACGCAAACGTTCGGCTATTTTTAAGACCTCTTCATTCTTTGCGCCGGGTAAACAAAGGACAAACTCTTCCCCACCGTAACGGCCGATAAAGTCATAGGACCGCCGCTTTCTGAGCAGGAGCATCGCGACCTTTTTCAAAACCATGTCCCCGATTTGGTGGCCGTAAGTATCGTTGATGATTTTAAAGTTGTCGATATCGCAAAGGATTAGCCCCAGGGGTACGGATTCTCTTTTAGACCGGTTGATTTCCGCCTCGAGTTGGCTTTCAAAGGCACGCCGGTTCAACACGCCTGTAAGGTAGTCCGTAGTGGACATCATCTCAGCCCGCTTCCGTGCCATTTCTTCCCTTAGTCGGGAAATCACCAGGTTGTTCATGTCCACAAAGGAGTCGTACGTAGTGCCTGCAAGTTCTTCATAAGCCGTTTTGATCTCTTCGTAATCTACTTTAAGGTCCTCATAACTCCTGGACAAAGTTTTAAGCGCCGCGGCAGACTCGCTTTCGGGGGTAGCGCATACGATACCGATCAGTACTTCTTCTTTTCCCAATGGGGCGCTCCGTAAGTACATCTCTACGGCAAAGGTGCTCCCGTCTCTATGCTGGTGTGATGTTTCTAAAAATAACGCTTTGTCGGCGGACTCTGCTACGAGGGCCGGAACATCAAATTTTTCCCCGGGGGCACATAGATCCGGTACCGTTAGGGCCAATAGCTCGTCCCTGGAATAACCGTAAAGCTTCCCAGCCGCGTCGTTGGCTTGAACAATCCGTCCGTCGCGCCGGCTTACCAGGATGGCCTCCCTGCTGTGCATGAGGAGGTGCTGGAAAAGGATTTCATACGGCATTGCACATACCAGGCCCCTTTTAAAGTCTTCTAAAACAGAATTCGTCTTTTAGGCGCTAAACTGTAGTAATTTTGAGCGTATAGCGGCAGGTAAAAACCGGTGGAGCAAAATCCCGGTTATCTTCAGTAGGCACAAGTGGTTAAAGCGGCAGCGCCGTATGCAAGCACGGTTCCGACGAAGAAACGGAACGCGAGGCGCGTTCGTATTCGGCCAGTAAAATCGCAAACAATTCTCTTACGGAAATGATTTCCTTTGCCCTATAGGCGTTTTCCCCGGCGAACGCAAAACCGTGCTTCAGGTTACCTTTTTGGGCGTTGATCAACACAAGGGCGATGCAGTAAGGGCTGTTTTTGTAGTCACAAGTCTTAATGCAGTGATAGATACACTTGTAAGGTTTCTTCTTCCCGCTGTTTACATCGTCAATGAATTTGTTTCTGATCGCTCTTCCCGGCATACCCACGGGGCTCTTTATGATCACCATGTCTTCTTTGGACGAATCGATGTAAGCTTGCTTGAACTTTGCAGACGCATCGCATTCATGAGTGGTCACGAACCTCGTCCCCATCTGTATCCCGGAAGCCCCTAGTTTTAGGAATTTATATATGTCCTCCCCGGTATAGATTCCCCCGGCGGCGATTACGGGTATCGGTTTTTTGAATCTATCTTCAAAAGGTCTAACCTCACTGATTACTTCAGGTACCAACAATTCCAATGAATATCCCGGGTCGCTTATTTGCTCTTCTTTGAAGCCCAGATGCCCCCCGGCGAGCGGGCCCTCCACCACGAAAGCGTCCGGAAGGTAGTTGTATTTTTCCAACCATCTCCTGGTGATAATCCCCGCCGCCCTCGCCGAAGAGATTATGGGAACAAGCTTGGTCTTGGCCCCGTTCAAGAACTGCGGGAGATTTAGAGGAAGCCCGGCGCCGGAAAAAATAATGTCTATTCCCTCGTCGATCGCAGTCCTTACCATATCAGTAAAATTCGACAGCGCCACCATTATGTTAACTCCCAGGATGCCGTCGGTAAGACGTCTGGCTTTTCTAATTTCTGACTTTAAAGCTCTAATGTTGGCCTCAAGGGAATTAGAGACAAAATCGGATTCAAGCATGCCGATGCACGCCGTGGCAATAACTCCGATACCGCCTTCATTGGCCACGGCGGATGCGAGCCCGGAAAGGGAGATACCTACCCCCATTCCCCCCTGGATAATGGGTACTGTTGCGGTTAAATCCCCTATACGCAGAACTTTAGGTTGGTGCTGGTTCATAGACCCATCCTCTTAAGAAATAATTTATTCAAGCCACAATCCCTGTCAATATTTTCGTAGACTTAGAATCAATTTATAACCTCTTCGACACTTTAATACCATTTCCTTCACCGGTTTGTTAAGAAGCTTATAATCCGGCCTTACATCTTACCTTGTTATTATCATGCTTTTATCGGGTAATGCTAAATTGGGGTGAGACGTATGACCGGCCATAAATTTAGACGCCTCCCGAATCATATCGGTGTAATACCGGACGGTAACAGGCGATGGGCCGTACAGCATGGGCTTCCCAAGGAAGCTGGTTACGAAAAAGGTCTCTCCCCCGGTGTTATGTTGTATGAAATGTGCCTTGAACTGGGTATTCAAGAGTTGACCTTTTACGGTTTTACCCAGGACAACAACAAGCGGCCGTCCGCCCAGCGGGAAGCGTTCCAAAAGGCATGTGTAGAAGCCGTAAAAATGTTGTCCAACCGTGACGCGGCTTTACTCGTCATCGGCGATTACTCTTCCCCCCTATTTCCGCCGGAGCTTATACCTTTCGCGAAGAGATACACGTTCGGAAAGGGTTTAATAAAAGTGAACTTTCTGGTCAATTACGGCTGGAAGTGGGACTTAAACCATGCATTGCACCCTCTTGCCCCGGAGAAACGCTCAGTCAAAAACATTGTTGATTCAATAGCATCTTCAGACATATCGCGCGTTGACCTCATAATTCGCTGGGGCGGCCGGCGGCGGTTGAGCGGTTTTCTCCCCGTCCAGTCCATATACGCGGACTTTTACGTTATCGATGAATTCTGGCCCGACTTTAAGCCGGAGCACTTCCACTGGGCGCTGAGTTGGTACGAAACCCAGGACGTAACGCTCGGCGGGTAATTAAGACTGTCCCGCGTTACGCACCTTTGAAAATTCTTCTCTCCAGAGTAGTCAGGCCCTCGATCATTCTCATGGCAGATTTTTCGTCCCACAACGGCCCCCACGCTTACACCTAAAATTGTCTAAAGTAACTATGTAAACCCTCTGCAGAAAAATTTTTTCAAAAGGCGCAGGAAATTGCCGATTAATGTCGAAGTGACCCTCAAAGAGCCGGGAGGTATTACCTTGTTGTTTGCAACAACTGCAGGGTACGGTGCGTGTGTTCTTTTGCTCTCGGATTTGCTCGTAGAGGGCGCACTGCTTATTTGGGTCGTGGTCTCAATATACATGTCAACCCGATTCTTGCGCGACCGGATAATGTTTTTACTGCTCGTTGCGAGTTTAATTTCTTTTGTGGTAGGCGGTTGTGCAAAAATATACGGCCACTTCCAACCCATAGGCCTCTGGCAGTACGTTTTTTGGGTAAACCTGGCCCACTGCGGCGGTTTTATCTTCCTTTCTTCCAGTATCGGTTACCTGGTTATAAGGTATGTGAGGCTTCACCAGAAACTTGAACGCGAGGCGCTGACCGACTCGCTTACGGGCATTTCCAACCGGCGATATTTCTATCATAAATTGGAAGAAGCCGTGGAGCGCTACCACAAGCACAGCGAACCCTTTGGCGTCGCGGTCCTTGACGTCGACGAACTCAAGGAGGTCAACGATAAACACGGTCACCTCAAAGGCGACGAAGTGTTAAAGGAATTGGCCCAGCTATTGAGCGCCTCGGTGAGAACCTCCGATTGTGTAGCTCGTTTCGGCGGCGATGAATTTGTGATTCTTTTTACGGGCGCCGCGAATGAGGAAGGGGTTATGGACCGGTTGCTTAAAGGGCTGGAGGGGTACTCCAGGACCGCCAGCATAGGTACGGCGTTCTGTCCGAGGGATGGCGCAACCGGTGACGAACTGGTAGCTCTGGCTGATAAACGGATGTATGCGACAAAGGCACAAAAAGCATCTGCATAAGGTTTTATGAAAAATTTTGGCCATAAAAATTATAAAATATTGCACTTTTTATAAAGATGTAACACATTTTTGTCGATTTAAAGAGTAGTATGGAGTTAAAGGCGTCTGTTCCGACACGACCGCCTTGTGAATAGGAATCGCCGCGCACGCAGGCACCGGGGGGTTCACCGATCTGAATTCCCGGCTTCTCGCCTGCGGCGCGGCTGATAAAGCGAAAAACAACCCACCTCCGGCTTACCCCGGCAACCCCGGGGTTTCTTTTTTGCAATTTTTTTTTACAATTTTCTCCCCAAAGAAAGAATTCTCATGGTATATTACATATAGGATGGATAATTGTGGTGCCATATGCCATAAGAGGAAGGGCTTAACTTGGTAAAGTTTAACGTCGTTAACCCTTTCGCCGCCTTTTTACAAAAAGAACTAAACCTCACACAAGACCAAAAAGAGATCGTTTCCTACGGGCTGCAGGTGCTCATTTACTCTTTGATCGGTGTTGGATCAATCCTTGTTGCCGGTTGGTTGTTGGGGTGCTTCTGGACAACCTTGACCGTAATGGTCTCGACCGGCTGTCTTCGGGTGGTCTCCGGCGGGGCCCACAGCAAAACGCCCCTAACGTGCGGTATACTCGGAGTTTTTCTCGGCCCTTCGCTCGGAAAGATGGCGGCATTGTGCGGCGAAATGCTTTCTCCTAGCGCTCTGTTAATGTTAATAACGGTGGGTTTTTTGGTTTCTCTATACACGGTTTCGCGTTTTGCGCCCGTAGACTCGCCGGCGAAGCCGATCTCTTCCGTCGAAAAACGAGGCAAACTACGCTTTGTATCCGTGGCAGTCCTGTGTTCCATAACGGCGGTACAGATTTTGCTTTTTTACACGGTCGTCAAGGCGCCTCAAATAGTCCTGGCGGCGAGTCTGGGCGTATGGTGGCAGGCGTTTACTCTCACCGGAGTCGGTCAT
Organism: Ammonifex sp.; assembly: GCA_003604985.1. GTDB lineage: Bacteria > Bacillota > Desulfotomaculia > Desulfotomaculales > Ammonificaceae > SURF-55. The sequence continues at coordinate 6,502 of QZIW01000014.1, read as the reverse complement.
CGGTTTGTAACTTTTTTGGACGACCTTAAGGAAAGGAGGTGGACAGGGTGAAACGTCTCCTTTTTACTTTGCTTCCGGCAGTTTACAGTGCCCTCGTTTTAATTGCTTACGGCGGGGTCAGACCAAACTGCTGGAGTTGGTTGATCTACGAACCGGTAGCGCCTAGGGCTTTAAGGAAGTAAAAGCCTCGCTAAACTCCTGACCTCCGACACTCGGGAGAAACCTGTATGTACGGAGGGCGTCATCTTGATTAACCGGGATTGACGTTCCTGAGTGTGGAGGGAGGGGTGCTTAAATTTCTCCCCCATTGCCGCAATTTCTTAATCCTTCAGCGCAAATATACCATCTTAAACTGATTTAAATTGAATTTATGGTTTATATACTATTGTTTTATATAACTAACAAGGATAAAAATCTGTGTAAAAAATGCTATGTAAAAGAGAAATTTAGCAGGAGAAATAAAAATATTGTCGAATAGCCGGAAAACAACAGATTAATTGCTTACGCGATCAACAAGGGGGGTTTTTTATGGTGCACGAAACATTTCCCAACTTGCTGTGGGCGTTAATGTTACAAGATTTTCCTGAAAGCCTGATAGCGGTGTTATTTGTCTTCAGTATTTTAAACTTTCGATTCTGGGATAAGAGAGTGCTGTCGATATCTTTACTGCAAACCGTTACCAACCTTGTTCGGCTTCTCCCCATCGCTTTCGGGATCCACACTGTAATCCTTATCATTTCTTTAGTCATCTACACTTGCCTTTTTACCGGGGCCCGGCCAAGCAGAACTTTTGCCGCGGTTCTTATTTGCTTTAGCGTAAGCGCAGCAGTGCAGGTCGCTTATTTCATGCCGCTTCTTCAATTTACCGGGTTAAATTATGAGGTTGTTTTTGCCAATCCTTTCTTAAGAGCGGCTTTTGCCCTTCCATACGAAGCAATTCTTTTATTGCTGGCTTTAGGTAAAAACTGTTATAATAACAGGAAAGGATTAGTAGTCAATTAATACACCAAGGAAGGGTTTATTTGCTTAGGTTTAACCTTACCCGCCCTGCCGCAGCTTTTTTAAGGGCACGGCTCGATCTGACGCCGGAAGAAGAAGAAATCGCCCGCTTCGGTTTACAGATAATACTCTATACGATAACAGGTTTCTTTTCGATCATTGTTGTGGGCTGGCTCTTGGGCTGCATGTGGACTACCGTGACGGTGGCCCTTACAGCGGCTTATTTGCGGCTCCTTTCCGGCGGTGCCCACAGTAGGTCGCCTTTGACCTGCAATATAATAGGAATGGCCGTCGCCCCCCTGCTGGGGAAAACGGCGGCGATAACCGCTCCCTTTTTAACTTCTTTAACCCTATTCTTGGCGGTTGCCGCCGGTTTCGTTTTATGTCTTAATATTGTAAGCCGTTTGTCCCCCGTTGACTCCCCGGCCAAGCCGATTACCTCTTCGGAGCAGCGCCGGAGGCTGCGCTTTTTATCTCTGCTGTCGGTTCTACTCGTAACCGTGGGACAGTTTGTATTGTTAGCAATTAATGAAGCTCCGGCCCTCGTTCTGGCCGCAAGCCTGGGTCTGTGGTGGCAAACATTCACCTTAACAGAAGGCGGGCACAGGTTTGCCACTTTCATGGACAATTTAAAAGAAAGGAGGTGAAGAGGGATGAAGCGCTTTTTGTATGGGATGCTGCCGGCATGCTTCGCGGTATTGGTGGCTGTGGCCCACGCCGGTGTTAAACCAGCTTGTTGGTTAATAATTTATCAGCCTGAGGTGCCTAAGGTTTTAAGGAAATAGATAGAAAGAACGATTAGGACAGGATCCCGCCCTCCCGGCACTCAGGTTATAATCGTAGCGGCATTTACGCCGAATCCTAAATGACTAAAGTCACCTTCCTCAAAGTACTTGGCCCGCCTGGGGCGCCGGGAAAGGGCTGGGATTAAGGACCGCGCAGTGCTGTAACAAAAACTTTAATTAAGCTGAATGAGCAGGGGAATTGCCAATGCGCGAATGGGAAGAAAAAAGAACCGAGCAATTATCGGAATACGTTTTGGTTAGCCACGTTGTCTGCATTCTGATTTTAGTAATGATCATCGCCAGTTTTTATAACTTCAAGTTGGGTCATTCTAACATTATTAATATTGTAACTAGTTCAGGTTTGCTTCTTCTATTAGTTTTATGTATTGCGATTTACGTTATCAGAAGGCTTATTCTTAAAGTCACCTTCCTCAACCAGACAAAGATAGACGAACTGCTGTTGTTGCTAATCGTCCTCCCCTTGACGTTCGGTTTCTTATGGTACAGCAGAGACTTCTTCAGCGCCAAGGTACTGATATTGATCCCGGTAATAATAGCCTCGACCGCATTCGGAAAATACGTCGGTCTTGCTACGGCTGCACTCTCCAGTGCCCTTCTGTTCGTCTTTGATTATGAAATTGCGAAATCAATGCCCGATACGGTTTTTCAAACCAACCTGATCATCGGGAGCGTTGCCATATTATCCGCGTGGCTGGTCGGCGGCCTTATGGAAGTAGAAAAAAATACCCAGCGGGAGCTGGTTAAACTTGCCGACTATGATCAATTGACGGGATTGCACAACCACCGCTTCCTGCAGGAGAAACTCGCCGGCACGCTGGAACAGGCGTTCAGGCAAAACATCACCGTCTCCCTCGTCCTGCTGGATATTGAGCAGTTCAGGTACTACAACGCGGTCTGTGGCTACCAGAAAGGCGACGAACTCCTGACCGCCATCGGCGGGCTCCTGCAACAGGAGTTGCGGGAACCCTTTTACGCCGCCCGCTACGGCGGCGACGAGTTCATGCTGGTCTTTCCGGGGCTGAGCAAGGTTGAAGCTCGCACCGCCGGCAATAATGTGGAGCATCTTATCCAAATCCGGGTTGTGGCAACATTTATGCAGGAGAAAAAGTGTCCCAAGCCGTTTGTCATGTCCATGGGGGTGGTAAGCTATCCCGCCGACGGTATTGAGGCCCTTCAGCTTATCCGCGCCGCCGAGAACGACCTGTTCAGAAACAAGTACAGCAGGGGTAAACCGTATCTCTACCAGTCGGTGCTAAGCGAAATCGGCACGTTGAGAATAAAGGACGCCTTCCCCACCCTTCAGAGCTTAATCGCTTTTATCAATACGAAGGACAAGTACACTTTCGGCCATTCCGAACGAGTCATGTCTTACGCGCTTACACTCGCGGACCAGGTAGGTCTAAGCGATGAGCAGAAAGACACGCTCCGGTACGGCGCCTACTTGCACGACATCGGCAAAATCGAGATCGAGACGGCCGTTTTGATCAAAGAGAATTCACTCGGCGAAGACGAGTGGAAGACGATGAAAAACCACACCGTTTGGGGCAGTGAGATGATCATGCCGCTTGCCGCCTTCAAGGAGATAGTCCCGATTATCCGCTCCCATCACGAAAACTTTGACGGGACGGGGTACCCGGACGGGTTAAAGGGTGAGCAAATACCGCTCGTCGCCCGGATCTTGCGTATTGCCGACAGTTTCGATGCCATGACCAGCGACAGGCCCTATCGAAAAGCGTTGACTCTGGCCGAAGCCTGCCTGGAATTAGAAAAATACGCCGGTACTTTGTACGACCCGGAACTCGTTTCTGTTTTCCTGGGAGTTGTAAAAGAAGTATATAAAAATTTGCCGGAGACCGCCGACCGCGCTTCAAACGCTTGATTTGGCCGTGCCGGGCTATTCCGTACGGCTGAATGACAGCATCCCCAGTCCGATCATCACGAAAGAAAAAGCGAGCAGAATTATAACGTCCACGGTTACTGTTTGGGCGACTACGTACGGTCGCACCGGGGAGTCCGCGTAGATGACGTTGCGTAAAGCGTCGACACCGTAAAATACAGGGTCGATGCGCATTAAAGGCTGCATCCAGGCCGGCGCCGTGTTGAGCGGAAAAAAGGCCCCGCTGAGGAGGAACATCGGCAGGGTGAGAAAGTTCGTGATAAGGTGGAAGCCTTCCATGGTTTCCATCCGTGCGGCGACGAGGGTGCCGATGGAGGCTACGGCAAAGGCCATGGTGAACATTAAGCCGGCGAGAGCGATGATTTGACCCAATCCGAGTGACACTCCCGCCAGGGGGGCCAGGATCAGGAGAATGGCTCCCTGTATACACGCGGTGGTGCTGCCCCCGAGGGCTTTTCCCATCGCTATGGAAGCCCGGGGTACCGGCGCCACCAGCACCTCTTTCAGAAAGCCGAACTGTTTATCCCAAATGATGGAGACCGAAGAGAATATTGCGGTGAACAGAACAGACATTCCGATGACCCCCGGGTATACGAAGCCCAGGTAATCGAAACCGGGAATGTTCATCTTAAAGGCCGACCGAAGCCCCTGTCCCATGATCAAAAGGTAAAGAAGCGGCTGTCCGAGCATGGCAAGAATGCGGGTGCCTTCCCGCGTAAAACGTTTGACGTCGCGTAGCCAGATTATGTAAACTGTTGCGAAAAACGCCTGCATTACTGCCTCCTTCGCTGGTGTACCGTACGCCGTACGCGCATGGCATCCAGTATGCCGCCTCCGGTGTCGCGTATGGCGCGGCCGGTCAGTTTTAGGAAAACATCCTCCAGCGTCGGCTGGCGCAGCCGAACTTCAAGTATGCCGGGTACGGCTTTTATCAGTTCCGGGATGAAGCTTTCCCCTCTTTGAGTTTCGAAGTAAACCATTTCGTCGTCCAACTTCCCCGGCAGGCCAAACCGCTCCCGCGCGGCTGTCAGTAAAGCTTCTTTGTCCGCCGTTTTTGCCATTACGACGTCGCCGCCGACCAATCGCTTCAGACCCGACGGCGTGTCGAGCGCGATGATCCTGCCGTGATCGATGATGCCGATCCGGTCGCAGACTTCGGCCTCTTCCATATAGTGGGTCGTGAGGAATACTGTCGTGCCGAGTTCATGGTGGAGGGTGCGGATGTAGTCCCAGATGTGGCTCCTTGTCTGTGGGTCGAGTCCTAAGGTAGGCTCGTCAAGAAATAAAACCGCCGGCCGGTGCAGCAGCCCCCGGGCAAGCTCCAGCCTCCGCTTCATACCGCCGGAGAACGTCCGGACGAGGTCCTTCCGCCGGATACTGAGACCAACCAGGTCAAGCAATTCCTCCATGCGGATAAGCGCGTCCTGCCGGGGTACCCCGTAAAGAACGCAGTGGAACAACATGTTCTCTTCGGCGGTAAGGCGGTCGTCCAGGCTCTGGTCCTGAAATACCATACCGATGGCGCGACGCACGCTTGGCGCCTGCCGCACGACGTCGTAACCGCTTACGGTGGCCCGGCCGGAAGTAGGTCTCAGGAGCGTGGCAAGGATCTTTATGGTGGTGGTCTTCCCTGCCCCGTTCGGCCCGAGAAAACCAAAAATCTCCCCGGTGCCGACAGTGAAACTCACCCCGTTGACGGCAACGAGGTCCTTGAAGTTCCTGGTAAGGGTTAAGGCTTCAATGGCGTTTGTCATTCGAAACACTATTTGGCCAGGGGTTTTTCCAGCGGCACCAGTTCTTTACCCTGTTTAGAGATGCTGATCATGACTCCCGGTATTATGTAAACCGATCCGCCGATGTGGCTGAAGGGATAGTTCTCTTTGCCCCGGTCCAGGCGCCAGTGTTTTTCGAAATGCCCTGGAGCCGCAGCCGCGGCCATGACTTCTCCCACAAAAATGAAGTGGTCTCCCCCATCGTACGTTTGCCAGACCCGGCACTCGATCCCCGCCAGGCATTCCGCGACAAGCGGCGCCGGCACTTTCTTGCCGGGAACGGGGGTCAAGCCGGTGGCCTCAAACTTGTCCGTGTCCCGTCCGGATATGGACCCACAGTAATGGGCGATGGCAAGAATGTCATACCCGGGTACGTTTACGGTAAAAGCTCCGGTTGCCTGGATGTACTCCGTCGTTAAGTGGCGCTTCTGTATGGATACTGAAACGAGAGGAGGTTTTATGCTGACCGGCATCTGCCACGAAGCCGTCATTATATTGTATTTCTGGTCCTTCTGGCTGCCCACCAGGACGACCCAACCGGGTGTCAACAGCCGGTATGCCTCGTGCAGCGGGACCTCAATCTTCTCCATAGTTCACCCCTCCATTTGATAGCTGATTCGTCACTAACTGGTTAAATCCTCCCTCCTGACAAGGTACGGCCGTATATACATAGTTACCAGAACAGGCATTATAGCAAAATAAAAGGCAGGCACAACGCCCGCCAATCCTGCCGCAGCAGTTGCATATCTCCCCTACCCTACTTCATAAGGTCTGCCAGTTTGGCCACGCCGCGTACCATTCGCTGCGCCCGGTCAATCCTGTTAACCCTGCCACGGGCCCTGACTCTTCTATCGGGATCCGATTCGGGTAGAAAGATGGTCGCGGCGATGATTCCAAGAATACTTCCGGTCACCATGCCTCTCCAGAAGGACATAAAGTTCACCCCCGTTTACCCTTGAACCTTGTTCCCTAACCCATTCCAAGCGTTGAACTTCGAACTTCGAACTATTTAACTTCGAACTAATAAA
>QZIW01000072.1 GCA_003604985.1 Ammonifex sp. | reverse complement strand
CTGACTCCTGACTTCTGGATTCTGACTTCTGACTTCTGAATTCTATATTCTACGGTTTCTTCCGGCCTTCCGTGGTTTCGTCGGGCCCGCTTTCCTTGCTTAGCCGGGAAGGCTTCTTGCGCTCCAGGGTATCGCGTTCGACCAGCCTGGCTATCATGGACCCTAGAGCGCGGCGTTCGATTTCGTTTCCCTGGTCCCATAACTCCTTTATCAAGCGCTGCTCCCGGTTGGATGGATCAATATAACGGTTGAGCATTTCGCCAAAGCGATAACCTACCTCCTCGGCGTTTTCGTCGGACACGCCCACCAGCCGCATCGCTTTAAGGCCCTTGCCGAGCCATTCCTTAAACTCGTTCCACCCCAAGTCTATCTCCATCTTACCACCCCCGATAACCTTCTAACTCTATTATGCCTTGTTTTGACTCGCCTAATCCTGTAAGACCCGGGGGCTACCTGTTATTTTATTCGCTCAAAATACGAGCTACCTGCTCCCTTAAAATGGGGAAATTTATTGAAAAACCTATAGTATAATTTTCAATTTTGATAATCGCTTCTTGAATATCTTCCAAAATAACCTTGAAGTCTCTAAAGTTCTACGACATATTCCGCCTCTTTTAAGATAACCGGCTTAAGTCGCGGTTTAATCGCTTCAGGTAACACCAGGTCCACTTGCTGCCCGAGAAGGTCCGTTGGAATTATGTATTTCTATATAGCAAAGAAGTTTTAGGGAGATAAGCATCAAACGGTAATATCTCCTCAAAAATCAAAGGTTTAGTCCTAATGCTTCCTGACCGACTAAAACTGCCCGCGCTTCCGCAATAAGGTACAGCGACCCGGTAATCACCACCACGTCCTCCGGCCCGGCAAGGGCAAGCCCCTGCGCCACTGCGGCCGGGATATCTTCTACCTCGTAGACAGCCGCAGCCTCCTGCCGGGCAAACGTTGCAAGTTCTCTCCAGTCTCCGGCCCGCAGTCCGGGCGGGCGTGTCACCACCACCGCCGCAGCCATAGGGCATAAGAACCCTACCGCCTGGTGGCGTTCTTTATCGGCCAGCATCCCCATCACCAGGACCAACCGGCGGTGTGGGAAGTAGTCTTCAAGCGCCTGTTTAAGGGCCACTGCTCCCGCGGTGTTATGCGCCCCGTCAAGAACGACGGTGGGTTGCCCGCTGATGATTTCAAACCGACCCGGCCATACCGCGGTCGCAAGTCCCTTCTTTACCGCACTCCCGTCGAGCCGCCAGCCATTCTCGGCAAGCAACCTTGCCGCAGCTACGGCGATGGCCGCGTTTTCCTGTTGGTGCCGCCCCAGGACTCTGATTATCAAATCCCGGCTTTCACCCCACCAGCCGTAAACGTCCAATACCTGGCCTCCCAGCCCTTCTTCGTTTGGCAGCGGGTAAAAGTCCCGCCCTAAAACGTATAGGGGGGCGTGTAGCGCCTGGCAGGACCATTTGATCACCGCCAGCGCCTCCCCGTCCGCCCCGGTAACCATCGGTACCCGGCGTTTTGCAATGCCCGCTTTCTCGCCGGCAATCCCGCGGATGTCGTCCCCAAGGTAGTCGGTGTGGTCAACCGCAACATTGGTGATAACCGTTACTTCGGGTAAAATGATGTTCGTCGCGTCGAAGCGCCCGCCAAGTCCGACTTCAATAACCGCCATGTCTACGCCTTCCTCGGCGAAGTACTTGAACGCCAGCGCGGTGTGAATTTCGAACTCGGTGGGAACGACCCCGGCCTCACCAAGCGCGCGGAGTTCCGGCTTTACCTCCGCGACAACAGCCGCAAAACGCCCCGGCGGGATGGTCCGGCCGTTAATCCGAAAGCGCTCCGTGTAAGAATGGAGGTGCGGCGAAGTGAACATTCCTACCTTGTAACCACCTGCCGCAAGGATTGAAGCCAACATAGAAACGGTGGAACCCTTGCCGTTCGTTCCCCCGACGTGTACGCACCTGAGCCGCCGATGGGGGTTCCCGAGCCTTGCTGCAAGCGCGCTTATCCGCTCAAGCCCCGGTTTGATGCCCGCCGCCGCCGCGCTCTGCACAAAATTTATCGCTTCTTCGTAGGTCATAACAAAACCACAAGTATGCAGTAGTCAGAAGTCAGTATCTAGAAGTCAGAATATAGAAGCAAGAAGTTAGAATACAGAATGAAAAACCTGGAACCTAGAATTTAGAACCTAGAACCTGGAACCTTGCACGTTGAACCTTGAACGGACCCCAAAGTTCCATCAGCTTGAGCATAACTTAGAACTTAGAACTTCGAACTATTTTTATTCTGGATTCTGAATTCTATTTTTCCAGCATCGCCACCCGCGCGTGGAGCACCTCCAGCTTCCGGGCGAGTTCCGCCTTCTTGTCGCGCTCCTTGGCCACGACCGCTGCCGGGGCCTTGCCCAAAAAGCCGGGGTTCTCTAGCTTTTGTTCCAGCCGCGCCAGGTCTTTGGCGACCGCTGCCATCTCATCGGCCAGCCTAGCCCGTTCCCTGCCTGTATCAACCAGCCCGCCCAGAGGAATGAAAATCTCTACTCCCGCCGCTACGGCGTGCGCCGCCTGCTTGGGTTTCGCCGCCGCGTCCGCGGCCACGGACACCGCTGCCGCGGCCAGTTCTTCGATGTATGCCTTCCCTTTTTCAATCGCGTCCCTTGCCCTTTTTTTCGGCGCCAGCAAGACGACCGCGGCCCTTTTCCCCGGCGGAACGTTCATCTCCGCCCGGACATGGCGTACCGCCCTGATAATTTCGATGAGGAGGGTCATTTCCTCTTCCGCCGCCGGATCCGTAAACTCCGGCTTTGCTTCGGGCCACGGTTGAGAAATGAGCGGTGGCGCTCCGGGTTCAAGGAGGGACCATATCTCCTCGGTGGCAAAGGGAATTACCGGGTGCAGCAGCCTCAAAATCCCGCCCAGAACGTCACGCAGCACGCCTTTGGCCACCGCCGCTTCCTCCCTGGTGCCGCGGTACAGCCGTGGCTTGACCAGTTCAAGATACCAATCGCAAAATTCATCCCAGACAAAGTCATAAAGAACGCGTGCGGCCTCACCAAGTTCATAAGCCTCGAGTGCGGCCGTGGTTTTGACCACCGTTTCCCGGTAACGGCTGATTATCCAACGGTCGGAAAGTTCGTAAGCCTCCGGAGACGGGGTTTGCGGGCTTTCACCCCCGAAGTTCATCAATACGAACCGGGAAGCATTCCAGAGTTTGTTAACAAAATTGCGCGCGCCTTCAAGCTTCTCAAAATGAAACCGCAGGTCATTTCCCGGAGTGTTACCCGTAACAAGCATAAACCGCAGGCTGTCCGCACCGTGGCTCTCGATTACGTCGATCGGGTCCACGCCGTTCCCCAGGGACTTGGACATCTTCCGGCCCAGGGCGTCGAGCACTAGGCCGTGGATGAAAACCTTCTTGAAGGGTACTTCGCCCATAAAGGCCAGCCCCATGAAGATCATGCGCGCCACCCAGAAAAAAATGATGTCCCGCCCGGTGACCAGCACGGAAGTGGGATAAAAGTATTTGAGGTCGGCGGTGTCCCTGGGCCACCCGAGCGTGGAAAAAGGCCACAGCGCTGATGAAAACCAGGTGTCCAGCACATCCGGGTCCTGGTCTAAGCGCGCCGAACCGCAGTTAGGACAGTCCCGGACCTCGCCTCCCGAGGCGGTGGCTTCCCCGCAGTCGGAGCAGTACCAAACCGGGATGCGGTGTCCCCACCACAACTGGCGGGAGATGCACCAGTCCCTGATATTCTCAAGCCAATTGAGATAGATTTTCTTGAACCGCTCGGGTACGAATTCCACCCGGCCGTCCTCTGCCGCCGCAATCGCGGGTTCCACCAGCGGTTTCATCTTTACGAACCACTGCTTGGAAACGAGCGGCTCCACGACCGTGTCACAACGGTAACAGTAGCCGACCGCGTGGTCCAGGTCCTCGACTTTCGCGAGCAGACCCTGTGCCTCCAGGTCCTGCACCACGAGTTTCCGGCACTCCAAGCGGTCGAGCCCTTTATAGCGGGTACCGGCTTCGGCCGTCATCCGCCCGTCCGGACCGATAACCTTGACTGCCGGCAGTTGGTGCCGTTGGCCGATCTCAAAGTCGTGCGGGTCGTGCGCCGGCGTTACCTTAAGCGCTCCCGTACCAAACTCGGTATCCACGTGGGCGTCGGCGATTACCGGAATCTCCCGCCCTAGAAGAGGCAGTACCAGCACCCGTCCCACAAGCTGCCGGTAGCGCCCGTCGTCCGGGTTTACCGCCACCGCCGTGTCGCCGAGCATCGTTTCCGGCCGGGTTGTGGCAATAACTACAAAACGGTTTTCGTCCTTTACGGGATACCTGATGAAATAAAGGTGCCCCGAAGTATCCTTGTGCTCAACCTCTATGTCGGAGATTACGGTGTGGCAGTGCGGGCACCAGTTGACGATATAACTGCCCCGGTAAATGAGTCCCCGGGCGTACAGCCGCAGGAACACCTCTTTTACGGCCTCTGAACACCCGGGGTCCATGGTGAAACGCTCCCGGTTCCAGTCACAGGAAGCCCCGAGACGCCTCAATTGCTCCGTAATCCGGTTGCCGTATTCCTCCTTCCACGACCAGACCCGCTCCAGAAACTTCTCCCGTCCGAGATCGTACCGGGAGAGGCCCTCCTTCGCCAGCATTGCTTCAACGCGCGCCTGGGTGGCGATACCCGCGTGGTCGGTGCCCGGCAGCCACAGGGCGGCGTATCCTTGCATCCGCCGCCAGCGGATCAACACGTCCTGGAGGGTGTTGTCCAGAGCATGACCCATGTGCAGTTCGCCGGTCACGTTCGGCGGCGGCATGACGATGCAGAACGGTTCTTTGCGGAGATCGGCGTCAACGCCAAAATACTTGCCCTTCTCCCAAAAGCGGTACCATTTCTCTTCAACAAGCGCCGGGGTGTAAACCGGCGGCAGTGTTTTATCTTTCAAAGCAACTTTCCTCCGGAATGATTGGACTCAAAAATTTAGACACATCCGGGGTAAAACCCGTAATTTGTCACCCATAATCTTACCCATGGAAGCACTACCATGTCAACTTAACCGCATATTTATCGGGCCCAAGCCATAACATCCAGGAGAAGGGTTGTTAAAGCTAATACTGTATGGCATCCGGGTCCGTTCTTATCTGTTAAACTCAACCTAAGCCTTCATTATGAAAAGGATAATGACTTAAATCAGCAGAATCTTAGTACATCATACATCAAGTTTTCCGGGAAAAGGCCTTCCGTTCTGGCAGTTCGACTGCTTAACGTAGACTGCCTTTCCCGGGAATAATTGCAGGCAAATATGGTCGATAGGAGGGGACGCGTTTTGAGCGCCCGAGCTAGATAAGACTAACCAATTGCCTGCGAAAAACCCCTCTAAGGAGGTGCACCCCAATGATCTTTGTCGGTATCGATTGGGCAGACGAAGAACATGAGATTACAGTTACCGACGACAACGCAAACGAACTTACCCGCTTCCGGGTTCCCCACAATCATGAAGGCTTAGAGACTCTAAAGAACCGCCTACTCCGATTGTCGGATGATCCAGAACAAGTTCTTTGCTTCCTGGAAACCAACCAGGGGTTGCTGGTTCATTTCCTTCTCGAAGTAGGTTTCCCGGTTTATCCCGTAAACCCCAAGGTGGTTGACAACCGGCGAAAGCCTTCCGGCGCCAAGAGTGATGCTATTGACTCCCGTCTTTTAGCCAACATCGGCCGGGCTGACTTTAAAACCCTTAAGCGCCTCAACCCTGACTCCAAGCATATCCAAGAGCTTAAGACCCTCTGCCGCGACCAGGATACGCTTATAGAAGACTCCACCCGACTTAAAAACCGGTTAATCGCTTGCCTGAAGGAATACTATCCGGTAGCCCTGACTCTCTTTTCAGATATTTCATTCCCGATATCGCTTAGTTTCTTAAAGACCTACCCCACTCTGGAAGATGCACGTTCTGCATCAGTGCCGGAGTTGGCAGCTTTTCTTAAGGCACACCGTCATCCTCAAGCAAATCTAACTGCACGCAGCATTTATGAGAAGCTGCACCTGCCCCAATTGAAAGCCAACTCAGCCATAACGCGGGCAAAAAGCCGGCTTCTTCTGGCTACCATTGCCCAACTCGAACCGATTCTTGCACAAATCAAAGCCTACGACAAAGAGATTACCCGCCTTTTTGAATCACACCCCGACAGATTGATTTTTGCCGGTCTCCCGGGTGACGGTCCTCGGCTTTCACCGCGGCTTCTGGCGGGGTGGGGTGAAGACCGTGGGCGCTATGAGAACGCCGCCGTTATCCAGGCATTGGCCGGTACTTCACCTGTCCTATACCAGACCGGAAAAATCCGTTTTGTCCGCTATCGCCGAGCATGTTTAAAGTTCTTACGGCGCGCACTACAATTGTACGCCTTTCAAACGATACGTCTTGTGCCCTGGGCCCGCGATTATTACAAGCGCAAACGTGATTCGGGCAAAAAACATCATGAAGCCCTACGAGCTTTAGCAAACGTTTGGGTGAAAATTATTTTCGCTATGTGGCTGAATCACCAACCTTATGATGAAACCATTTTCTTGGTAGCTAGGGCTAAACACTCTCCTTCTGTTGCCTGATTTTTCTGCTGCGTAAATTATTATCTTGTTCACATATTGACATAGAGGGTCTACGTTCAACGGCAAGCTTAGACGGATAGACCCTTGGAGTCCCAAGGTTCTAGATTTAAGGTTCTAGGTTCGAGGTTCTAAGTTCTAAGCGCTTAAGTTCAAGGTTCAACATTACTCCTTGTTGCTAACGCCGCAGGCATCATGGGAGTCCATCTTTTCCGTGAACTTCAACGTTTGTCCGATAACCGACGTCCGACGTCTGACGACCAATTAAAGGAGGCGCATAACATATTGCGGGCGCTTCGTTATTACCTGGCGGGCTTCTTGTTGTTGATCGCCGCAACGTCAGTGCTGCTTTACACACGCCCATCACCGGAACGCTCCGTGCTCGTTGTCGCGGCGCCCGCACCGCAGGTTGAACTGTTACCGGCGTATCTTGCGCTTGCCTTGGGATACTTTGAAATAAATCGTTGTGACGTGCGTTTCACATATACAGCTGCCGACAGACCCAAGCTGCAAGAGGCCGCGCTTATCGCATGCCGCCTTGAGGACATACTGTACGCCCGCACGTTGAACCAGGAACGGCTCATAGCCACGACCGTCCTTACCGACCGGGAGAATGCCGTGCTCCTTAGCCGCGAGCAGGAACCCTTTGAGTGGAAAAAAACCCATGAACAGAGCATTATCAGCGGGGGGCCTTCAAGTTCCACCACGGCCATCCTTGAGTACATGCTGCAACAAAACAAAATCCTCCCGCACCGGGAGGTAACTCTTATGCAGAACATTCCCGCACAATTACGCGTACCCGCCTTTCTGGCTGGAACCGCTGATTTTCTTGTCGCATACGAACCGGAGGCCACGCTGCTGACAAAGCAAAACCAGGCTTTTGTGGCGACGCGGGTATATTTCGAAGAGCGGCTTCCCCTGATTGTGCTGGCGGCGGAAGAGGGCTTCGTGGCGCAAAACCAAAAAGCGGTTGCCGACTTTAACCGTACGCTCGATCAGGCGCGGGATTACCTTTATGCTCACACGCCAAAGGAAATCGCCTTTCTCACCGGCCCTTATTTCCCTCACTTAAGCCTTTCTACGCTGGAAACAGTCATCGAACGGGGGCAACAGGAAAAAATCTGGAACGCTGGCGGTATTGTAAACCCCGCCGCTTATGCCCGGCTCCAGGAAGTACTTAAACAGGCGGGGGAACTCCCCCGCCCTGTGGCTTACGAAGATGTTTTTATGGGGCAGAAGTTGGAGGTGGAAGGTGAGAAGTGAGATTTCCTGAGGGAGGAATTCGGCTCGCGAATTCCTTCACTAACCTCTCACCTCCCGCCTCTAAATTACGCTTGGGTCCAGGATACGGCCGTCAGGGGTTCGGCTTCGGCGGTGTAACTCCTCGCCTCTTCCTCCGCCAGGGCCGCCTTCAGAACCAGGTCCATGTGGTTGGCGAAGATAAAGCGCAGCTTATTTTTTACCTGGGGTGGGATATCCTCCAGGTCTTTTTTATTTTCCAAAGGAAGGATCACCTTCTTTATCCCCGCCCGGTGTGCCGCCAGGATTTTGTCTTTGATACCGCCGACCGGCAGCACCCGTCCTCGCAACGTTATTTCCCCGGTCATCGCCACGTCGTGCCTTACCTTCCGCCCGGTAAGGGCGGACGCAAGCGCGGTGGCCATGGTAATCCCCGCCGAAGGGCCGTCTTTGGGTGTCGCCCCTTCGGGAACGTGGATGTGGATGTCAAGTTTTTCGTGAAAATCCTCCTCAATGCCCAACTGCTGCACCCGGGACCGGACGTAACTGTAGCCGGCCTGTGCGGATTCACGCATTACCTCCCCGAGTTTTCCGGTAAGCGTCAGGTTGCCCTTCCCCTTACAGAGCGTGACCTCGATGGAAAGGGTATCGCCCCCGGTCTCCGTCCAGGCAAGCCCCGTGGCCACACCGACCTCGTCCTCTTTTTCGGCCAGCCCGTACCGGTAACGGGGGATGCCAAGAAGCTTCTCGACGTTCTGGGACTTGACGTGTACCCGCTCCGCTTTTTCCGCGACGATTTGTTTAGCCGTCTTTCTACAAACAGCTGCGATCTGCCGCTCCAAATTCCGCACACCGGATTCCCGCGTATACTCGCGGATTATTTTCCTCAGGGCGTTTTCGGAGAACTTTAACCGGTCATCACTCAGTCCGTGTTCCTTAAGCTGCTTCGGCACCAGGTGCCGGATCGCAATCTGGACCTTTTCTTCTTCGGTGTAACCCGCAATCGGGATGAGTTCCATCCGGTCTAAAAGCGGCCGTGGAATGTTGTACTGGTAGTTGGCCGTCGTAATGAACAACACCTGCGACAGATCGTACGCCATCTCGATGTAGTGATCGGAAAAGGAGTTGTTCTGCTCCGGGTCCAACACCTCCAAAAGCGCCGACGACGGATCGCCCCGGAAATCGGTACTCATCTTATCGACCTCATCCAGAAGAAAGACCGGATTTTTTGAAGTAGCCTGGCGCATCCCCTGGATAATACGTCCCGGAAGCGCCCCCACGTAAGTGCGCCGGTGCCCGCGAATTTCCGCTTCGTCCCGTACGCCGCCAAGCGATATGCGCACGAATTTGCGTTCCAACGCCCGGGCAATTGAGCGTCCCAGGGAGGTCTTGCCTACGCCGGGCGGTCCCACAAAACAAAGGATGGGGCCCTTGATGTTTTTGGCCAGCTTGCGTATGGCGAGATACTCCAGGATGCGTTCCTTCGGGTCTTTAAGCCCATAGTGGTCCTCTTCCAGAATGCGCGATGCGGCCTCGATGTCCAGGCGGTCGCGCGTAGTCTTTGTCCACGGGAGGGCCAGGATCCAGTCAAGATAATTGCGCACAACCGTGGCTTCGGCCGCCATCGGCGGCATTTTTTCCAGACGTTCCACCTCTTTGAGCGCCTTCTCTTCAACTTCCTTCGGCAGTTTGGCCTCCGCAATCTTCTCGCGGTACTCCTCGCCCTCGGCCTGGCGCTCGTCTTTGTCCCCAAGTTCTTTCTGGATAGCCTTGATTTGCTCGCGGAGGTAGTACTCCTTCTGCGTTTTCTCCATCTGCTTCCGGACGCGGATGTTGATCCGCCGCTCAAGTTCAACGATCTCAAGTTCCCTGGTCAGAATCGTGCAGAGCCTCTCCAGGCGTGTGGTTACATCAAGCGCTTCGAGGAGTTCCTGCTTGTCATCAATCTTAAGGCTGAGGTGGGAAGCGACGATATCGGCCATCCGTCCCGGCTCCTCAATATTTACCACCGAAACCACGGTGTCGGGTGAAATGCGCTTTGAGAGCCTGACGTACTGCTCAAACTGGTTGATAAGGCTGCGCATCAACGCTTCCACCTGGCTGTTCTTGGTCTGTTCCTCTGCTAACTGCTCGATCTCGACCGTAAAAAATGGCTGCTCCGAAAGGTACTGTACAACTTTCGCCCTTGCCAAACCCTCCACCAGTACCCGGATAGTCCCGCCGGGTAGCTTCAAGAGCTGCTTGACTTCGGCAATCGTACCCACTTCATAAACGTCTTGAGGCTGGGGGTCGTCAGTTTGGGCGTCCTTTTGCGTCGCCAAAAAAATAAACCGATCGCGAAGCATCGTTTCTTCAATCGCCCGAACCGATTTTTCTCGACCAACATCCAGGTGAATCACCATGTAGGGAAAAACAAGAACGCCCCGCAAGGGCAGAAGCGGCAAAACCCGCTTACTTACGTCCACTGTAGCACCTCCCGTAATGCCAACCAGTTCTCCGTCAACTGATTAAAATCCATTTTAGCATATGATACTTATCCGGTGCTACAGGAATAAACGTCTTGATAAGCTAATAAAAGCTTAAAATGGAATGGTTTACATTCTTACGCTGACCTCTGCGCAGACCGGCAGCGGCGCCGGGGTCGCAAGGTCTTTTGAAGTGTGTTTTTCGTCAAAAAGTGCACCTTTTATGGCGTCTTCCAGCCGGTCGACCGGTATGATTTTGATATTGGTGAAATCTTCGAAGAGTTTCTGGTAGTTGTCCCGGGGAATAAAAACCCGCTTCGCTCCGGCCCTCGCCGCCGCCATTACTTTGGGAACAACCCCTCCGACCGGTTTAACCATCCCCCAGATAGACACTTCCCCCGTAAGCGCCACCTGGTTGTCCACCGGCTTCCCGGTGAGGGCCGAGTAAACAGCCGTAGCCATCGCCACCCCGGCGGAAGGACCGTCAACCGGCAAACCGCCCGGGAAGTTGACGTGGACGTCGTAATCCTTTGGTTCAACCCCCATTATGCACCGCAACGCGGTAAGGACGTTGTCAACCGCGTTTTTCACCGAACTTTTACGGCGGATCCGGCGGCTTGCGCCTTGAATCTCTTCTTCGTCCACGACCCCGGTGATGATCAACCGGCCGTTCCCTTTTTCCGCCGGGACGGCGGAAGCTTCAATCTCCAGTACCGTGCCCACATTCGGGCCGTAAACCGCCAGGCCCGCGACCAGCCCCACCGACGGCCGGGAAGGCATCCGCTCATCCGGACGCGGGCTATACTGGCCGCAGGCCACAACCCACTCCATGTCGGCTACTGTGATCACCGACCTGCCTTCGGCCAGGGCGATGCCGGCGCCGAGCTGCACCATACCTACGGCCTCCCTGCCGTTGGTGGCGTATTTCGTGATTACCTCCGAAACACCCTCGTCCGTTTCCACCCCGACGCGCCGAATCCCGTTTTCGGCGATGGCCTTTATTTCTTCCGGGGATAGCGGCCGGAAAAATATCTCCACGCACCGCGAACGGATCGCCGGCGTGATTTCCTCGGACCGCCGGGTGGTCGCCCCAATCAGCCGGAAATCCGCGGGGAGACCGTTTTGAAATATGTCGTGAATGTGCGCGGGGGTGTTCGCATCCTCGGGGTTGTAGTATGCGCTTTCAAGAAACACCCGCCGGTCCTCCAGGACCTTGAGGAGCTTGTTCATTTGGATCGGGTGTAATTCCCCGATCTCGTCCAGAAACAGGATGCCCCCGTGGGCCCGGGTGACCGCTCCCGGCTTCGGCTGCGGTACGCCGGCCACCCCCAGGGGCCCGGCGCCCTGATATATCGGGTCGTGCACCGAACCGATAAGGGGGTCGGCGATACCCCTTTCGTCAAAACGGGCGGTTGTTGCGTCTATCTCCACGAACTTCGCCTCTTTATCGAACGGCGAATGAGGGTTTTTCTTGGCTTCCTCCAAAATCAGCCTCGCCGCGGCTGTTTTGCCCACGCCCGGCGGGCCGTAGAGGATTACGTGCTGCGGGTTCGGGCCGCAAAGCGCCGCCCGTAGCGCTTTTACCGCCTCCTCCTGCCCGATGAGTTCACTGAAGTCCTGGGGCCGCGTTTTTTCCGCCAGCGGCTCGGTGAGTGAAATCGCTCTAAGCTGGCGCAGTTTCTCAACCTCCCGGTTTGAGTCGCGGCGCACGGTGACCTTCCCGCTCTGTTGCGCCCGCAGAAGGTTCCAAAAGTAAAGGCCGATGACCACGCCGAAAAATACCTGTATGACGGTCAGAATTCCGGCAAAGTTACCGGGAAACCCAGCCACAACCTTCCCTCCTCAAGGAAACGTTCAACGTTCTAAGTTATGCTTAAGGTGATGGACCTTTGGGGTCCGTTCAAGGTTCAACGTCCAAAAATAGAATATAGAATTTAAAATACAAGCTAGAACATACTCGTGACTCGTGACTTCTACCTTCTATCTTCTGTATTCTGTATTCTG
>QZIW01000002.1 GCA_003604985.1 Ammonifex sp. | reverse complement strand
CAACATCCAAAACGGAGGGGTACCCGAGTGGCCAAAGGGGGCAGACTGTAAATCTGCTGGCGACGCCTTCGCTGGTTCGAATCCAGCCCCCTCCACCATACTAGAAGTAAGAAGCAGGAAGTCAGAGGTCAGAAGATTAAGCAAGGAAAGCGCAAAGCGCATGCCGACGATTAATCCGGCGTCCGACCTCATGCATCCGACATCTACTTAAATAAGGGGGAAATCGCCAGGAGCGATTTCCTACGAGGTCTGACATCCGACCTCATGCATCCGACATCTATTTTGGGCCACTAGCTCAATTGGTAGAGCAGGCGACTCTTAATCGTCTGGTTGGGGGTTCGAGTCCCTCGTGGCCCACCAGAAACCAGTTATACCAACGGCTTTAGGGTTCGGGAGGTTACCGCAAAAGAGGATTTTACCCTTACCTTACCCTTACCGGAAAAAATATTGCCAGGGGCGATCCCTGGCACTTATTTTGATATGACTTCTTTCCGATACGGGAGAGCTTACGATGAAGGGCTCCCCTTTTGACCGTAAACGGCATCCAGCTTCGCCACCGCCTGCTCCATGAGCCCGGGCGTGATATGGCTGTAGGTATCGAGGGTAGTAGCTATCTTGCTGTGCCCGAGCATCTCCTGCACTACCTTGGGGTGTTCTCCTAATTCCAGCAGAACGGTTGCGAAGGTATGCCTCCAGTTGTGGAACCGGGTATGCCCTACCTTGGCCTTTTTCATCAGCCTGGTATAGCGCCTGGTGAAGTTCCGGGGATCGATCGGCCGGCCGTCTTCAGTAGCAAACACCAGGCCGTTGTCCTGGTACGCCTGCCCAAAGAACAGCCTCTCCTGCGCCTGGCGGGCCTTGTGGGTTTTGAGTACCTGCGCCGCCAACTGGGTAAGCGGCACGGTCCGCCTCGACTTTGCCGTTTTGGGCTCCTTGAAGATCAGCGCCGTTTTAGTGGGACCTTCCTCCTGTTTCGCCCTCGCAAGGGTGTACCGGACGGTCACAGTCCGCTTGTTAAGGTCCACGTCCTGCCACCGCAAGGATAGCAATTCGCCCCTGCGCAAGCCCGTCGTTAGGGCCAGGACGAACAGAGCATACAGCCTGTCTTCCTGGACCGCGGAAAGGAATTGATCGGTGTCTTTCTTGGCCAAAGGAGTAACTTCCTCCTTATTGGCCTTCGGTGGCTCCACCGCCTCAATGATATTTCTGCTTACATATCCCTCTTTAACCGCCTGCTTCAAGGCGCCATGTAGAACGTTGTGTATCCGCCTTACCGTTTCCGCCGATAAGCCACCGTTGCCGTCCAGCCTTCCGTTTTTCATCTTCTCGGCATACATCTCCTGAACGTCTATCGGCTTTAGTTTTTGTAACTCTATATGCCCGATGGCCGGCACGATCTGACAGCGAATCAGGGTCCCGTAAAAATCGAAGCTGGTCACCGCCACCTTTTGCTTGGCGTAGATTTTTAGCCACCGGTCGAGCCATTCCTTTAAAGTTACTTTGTTGGGTTCAACAAAAGCGCCGGTCGCCCGTTCATGGACGGCCTTGGCTAACCATTCCTGGGCTTCCCTACGGGTCTTAAAGTATTTGCTGATCTGCTTCTGTTTGCCGGTCTCCGGATCGACCCCGATAGTCAGCCGGGCCTCCCGGGTTCCGTCCTTCCGTTTGCGGATACTGCCTTCACCCTGTCCGCGCTTTCTTTCCTTGCGCGTACTGTCTTCGCCCTGCCCGCGTTTCTTTGCCATCGATATCCCCCCTTCACATTTGCCCCACAAGGGCCTTAAATTTAGCCGGACAAAGAATTCTCCTTACCCGTATCCTTAAACCCGCCTACGCTGCCCTGGCGTGACTGGCCGCGGTTTCAAGCATCACCGTCAGGCACATACACCAGGAGATCGCCCGGTTGACAGTCCAGGGCCTTGCATAGGGAGTTTAAAGTTTTAAAACTAATACCCTTCGCCCTGCCGTACCAAAGAGTTGTAAGTGTGGTACGTGCTATACCCGAACGCCTCGACAGATCCGCAATACTCCTTATTTGTTTTTGTCCCATGAGCAAGCTCAGTTTTGCTTGTACGGTCAATTCAATCACCTCATTAAGATTGTAACATCTAATATTCATATCGGCAAGTATGTTAATCGTAATGATTAAAAATAATTTCAAAAAGGTATTGCCACGTGCATTTAAACTATACTACAATATGACCAGGGTATAAATCATTTTTAAGGGGGCGATAAGAAGGCCGCAGTTTACGCGAAGAACGGCGCCGGCAAAAAGTCAGGGACGGCAATAGGCGAAGTGGTGGCGGTGAATTAAAAGGCCCGGGACAGAGCCCAGGCCGCACCAAGAAAAAATAATCCCTAAGGAGGCGTTTGAAAAATGTCACAGCAGTTCCACGAGGATTTTATATCGTTTTTGGGGGAGCGGAAGGAAGAAAGCGCTCGTAGGGCGGAAAAAGACCCACGACACCGAGCGTTTTCAAAAGAAACTGACCGCATAGAAGAAGAAATCACCCGGTTAATGGGTGACAAAAGCCAGTCACTAAAAGAGTTACTGGAGGATTACAAAGCGAATATTGTCCTAATGGAAGCTGTAGTAGCGGATTATGCTTACAGGCAAGGGCTCAGAGACGGCATCCGCCTGGCACGAGAGTTAGGTTTCGGATTCGAAGACTCGGAGGAAGGAACCGATAAGGACGGAAGTAATTAATCACTTTAGTCGGATGGGTACAGGGCCGGGGCACACGACCCCGGCCTCTTTCTATGCCTTCTCTTTGATCCGCGAGGTTCGTTTGTTGATCTTTGGTCTTTTGGTGCGGCTTGCAGGGAATATGGATAACTTTGGAGAAGAATGGTTCGGTAAGTGACATGAAAGCGGGAATAAGCATGTCAAGGCCGTGGGTGTATCCCTGTGTAATGATCGCATTACTTCTGTTGGCATTAGCGTTCCGCTGGGACTATAAGGCTACCAAGAGTGAAGGGTTATATATCGTCAAGTGGAAGGTTGATCGCTGGGCTAATCAAACATGGGTGGAACTCTATAGGCCAAGTGGATTTAGAGAATATCCGAACAAATTACCGGGCTATAACTATCCTACGTCGAAAGATAAAGCCGCCTGGAGTAAAAGACACACATTAACCCGAGTTTGGACCGGGGTATTTCTGGTCTCGATAGCATGGCTCCTATGGGCAGCCTGGCTCGGACCATCGTTAAGGAAAAGGCGATTACTTAACCAAGAGAATGACGTGCTACAAGTAGAAGCAGCTTTCGAAAGCGAAGAACCACCCGCCGTAACCTCATCTCCTGAACCAAAAAAAGAACCCAATCACGAAACAATTACTTGCTATCACTGCAACGAAGAATACAGCCCTTGGAAGTGTCCCAACTGCAAGGAAGAGTTGGAACCCGCCGATGAAAATCTGGAGATCATAACTGCTCTGGTCTGTCCCTTGTGCAAGACGGAATACAACCCGTGGGTTTGCCCCCATTGTGAAGAAGAAGCGGAACAAAGGACAGGGCGCCAAATGGATAGGGATACGCAACCCTTAAAAGAACCTGCTCGTAAAAAACAAGAACTGGGTAGCTGGGGAATGGTATTCTTCATTTGGATTGTCATTGACTTATTTGCGCGGCGGTTTATTACAATCAGTTACGACGACCCAGCTATCGGTATTTCTGAGGATGTTCTGGTTTACCGCACCCTATTTAGTGCTGTATTTTGGGCACTTCTTCCGTTATTTGTAGGTATCAAAACCAAGAGGTATTTGCTCGGATTTGGGGGAGCAATTATAACCATGTTTTTAGGATGTGTCGTAAATATTGTCGGCATGCTCGTAGCAATTGGATCAGTTTACTATATGCTTTCTCAGGAACGACAGACTGGTATAAAAAGCAACTCAGTCAAAAGAGGGTAAAGAGGAGGTGTATCCTGTGAAAAACTTTCTGATCGGGTTTCTTCTTGGCGCCCTTCTGGCCTTAACCACCACTGTTTTCGCCGGCGAAAACATCCGCCTTTTTGTTGACGGCCGCGAGATTCTTTTCCCCGAAGCCCCTCCGCAAATTATCAACAACCGCGTCATGGTCCCCGCCCGGCCGCTGGCTGAGGCCCTGGGTGCGGAGGTGGAGTGGGACAGTAAAACACAAAGCGTCAAGGTATCATCAAAAGCTGAATTCACTGGAGTTCCCATTGGCTGGTATAGCCCCCGGACACTTAACACCAAATATCCCCACACTCGGGTAGGTTGTATCGGTGAAAACGAGGAATACGTTAGATTTGAAGGCAACGGTCACTATGTTATTTTGCCCCTTTTTGGCGGCCCGGACATAAGCGGCGTGTCAGACACCGGCGTTACTGTGCGTGGTTTGCTTGTCAATGGAAGGACGTATGTTTGCGAAAACGACCTTCGTACAGCCGGGATCATTTAGCTTTCTCTACTTCAGCACACAGTTTTTCCACTTCAGCCAAGGTTTGTTTCATGTGAGCAAGTCGCTTTTCAGTTTCGGGTATTTCCTGCCTTAGCCTGTTACGAATACGAAAAAGCTCATTCATATCTTGGACTATTTCTGTTCTGGTAATTTCGTATATCCCATCGCCTTTTTTAGAAACTTTGATATTGGCCATGATTTAGTTTTCCTCCTACGGTAGATAGATTTCTGTAAAAAGGGTCGCATGGATTCTCCCGAGAGAACCGGAGCCAATCTCGATTGTGTTCCAACCCGTGGTAGTTAAGTATTTAGTTATATCAAGCCTGTCCTGATTCGTGTTGAACGGACCGCCTAAAGCAACCGTTCGGTCAACGCCGTTTATGGTTACGGTTACATTGGAAGCGGCTGTGCCCTCATATATGTCATGTACTATGCCGTGTATATGATCCGGCAAGGTTACATTATGAGCATGGCTTACTAATTGATAGCCCGTATTGTAAAGCGGGACAGCGTGTGTATGGGTAGGTGGATCGTCCCATCCCCAGGGCCCACTTGTTTGAACGTCGCCAGCAATATGTTTGTGTTGGGTATCCTCGCTTTCACTGGTCATAATTAAACCCCCGCCACCGCTTGCCGAAGATCCGTAACTTCTAAAATTTTTCAGCCTGATTCTAAGGTAAGCACGGTTGACCAACTTAGTGTCAGGAGGAATATAAACGTCGAGCACAAGCGGGTTTCCAGATTTAACATTATCCTCCCCCCGCTCCTGCCAAGCCCGCTTCATCCCGGCCACGTCCTGCCGGTAAGCCTGATCCCGCTGGTAAATCATTATCTGGTCGTTCAACTGCGATATCTGTTTTAGAAGGTCTTGAATCGTCGGCTCTTTCCCTATGTTCATTCCCGGTATGCCTGGATACCACATTATTTTCCTGCCTCCTCTTTACAATGCAAAATGTTGCACTGGTGAGTATAATTATTCACCGCCACCTTCTGGCACTACTTCGGCGTCGATAATTTTGTGCCGGCGTAGCTCTTCGGGGATACTGACTTTGATGTTTATCTCCGGGGGAACCCCGGCCGCCGCCCGGTCGTCGTACTTCTGGCGGTTGCGGGCCTTTGCCAAGAACATTAACAGAACGTCGGAATAGACCGTCTCGTACCCCACGACCTCGCCTTTATGGTAAATCGGCTTCTTAACCCCCTCAACCGCCCGGCGGAAGGCTTCGTCTGCCAGAAGGTCGGCACTAAGCCGCTCGGCTTCCTCGAATGCTTCAGCATACTCCGGGTCAGTTTTCAGCCAGTGGTAGTGTGCTGTCCGCTTGACTCTTGCCGTTTCTGCCGCTTTTAAAACAGTGCCTTGCATTGTGAAGGCAATCAAAAACGCCCTCTTTTTTCTATGGCCGATCCCGTCAAAGAGAGAAACCGTGTCAATCTGTTCCTCCAGAGTTTTAAGTGAGTTAGACACCCGCACTACCTCCTTGCACTCGCCACGTGTAATGTAGGACGATGTGCCTGCTATCGGAAAGTTTTACAGTGTCAAGAATTGCACCCTTAACGCGCGTATGTAGGTCTGACTCTTCGAAGGTGTCGTCTTTCGCTCCACAAGGGGCCTAAAAGTCCGCGGTAATAGTAACCCACGTACCCGCCGTTTTTCGCAAAAAAGAATTCAGTCATATCAAGCCTTCCGGGGTTCTCTAAAGCGTGACGCCCACCCCCGTTTATTCGGCCTTTCGTCGTTGCCTTTGTTTTCGCTCTCGGGCTCCTTCGCGTTTAGCCCATTTCCGGCACTTGGTGCAATACTGCTGCCTGTTGTTAGCGGCCTCAAAAGGTTGCTTGCACCGTCCGCATACCTTTCGAGGTTTCGGCTTTTCCGGTTCGCCAAATAGCTTCCGTGCCGCTACTTCCTCTTGATCGCGAAGGGGCAGGTTTATCGGCTGATCTTTTTTAACCGGGTGATGAACGACAGCCAGGACCTTTTCCTTCGGGCCGGCGAACTGTAAGGCGAAGATCCGACCACCCTTCGTGTATTCGGCCATTAAGCACAAACCGGCAAGTTTCGCGGCCTTGGCTTGATGCTTGTCCCTCGTGTAGAAGCAGAAGGTGTTTTCTGATAATCCCCAGACCTCCAAGCCTTTTTGCTCCTTTCAATCGTTTCCTGTTTCACCTGGTGGGTACTGAGCATTTCACAAGCCTACCGGCGTCCCGCTCTACTCTTCTCCGGCGCTTACCCCTCTCAACTGCCTTTGCCCACAGTCCCGGGTTCATCTCCAGCAGCCGGCGAGCCTCCTCCGGCGTCAAGATGGCTATACAGCCCCGGCCAAGCGGGATGATCACCTCTTGGCGGTAGCGCGGCATCAGCGGTTTCTCCCTCTGCTTAAAATGTAGCCGCGATCCCACCACGTCCGCCACTGATGGCCGCACTCGCGGCAGCGGTATGAAGCACGAAACGAATCGCTGTCCTCAACCCAAAAGCAGGGAAGCTCTAACGCCATGCATTCCGGGCAGCAATCGGACAAGGACTTTTTCAGCCGGCTGGTTTTACAAGGTCTTGGCACAGCCTGCACCTTCTTTAACTCTAAAGCCAGGGTCATAAACCCATTCCTGCCGCCCAACGTCAAAACGATAATCCATTGGATCAATGTTACCGATCCCCAGGGTCTCCGGCAGCGGGTAGGAGAACATACTTGCTCTGCGATCGTGCCGCTGCATTGAAGTGCTCTATCGCCTTTGTAATCTCACGGGCCGTTTCCGGGTCAAGTTTGGTGGTGTCCACAGCCGCCCGCTCAATGCCGCCGCTTTCATTGAATTGAACTTTTATCGCACTTAGGGCCTCGGATATCTCCCGACTTTTACGCTCCACTTGAAAAGCAACATCCCGCCAATTAAGCCCGTGCTCCTTGGTTAAATGCTCCATGATTTGTGTCGTTTGCTGCCTTGTATACCCCATGTCGCGGTATATCGCGTAACCCAGCGCCAGGAAGACAATGACTTCATTCATGGTTTTCAATCCCCTTTGGGGTTCACTGCATTTACCTAACTTTTACCCTACCCGGCACCCTGCATCTTACCTTCCGACTTACAGTCCTAACGCTTAAGGTGCTGGATTGCTTACCCTGCGCCTTGTCTCTCCGTTTCCTGAATCGTCACAGCCGCAAGGGTTAAGGTGCTGGGTGGGTTTTGCCCGCTTTACCCTGCACCTTCGTGATTCTGTTAAAGATGCTGGGTAACTTTCTATATCCCTACCCGGCACCTTTCCCTTACAGCCGCAAGGGTTTCGGGTGATAAGCTTTAAAGCTGACGGGTGGGCTACCCATCACCTTTTACTTACTGACCCAAGGGTTTAACCCAAGGTGCAGGGTGCAGGGTAAGGTCAATTATTTACAAACTGTATTAAACGGAAGATCTTTGTCTGTTGCCCGCTTGCCTTCTTCGACGTTACCAACTCACCTACACCTTGTTCGACCAAGCGGTTAATTGCCTGCTCCACCTCTTTTGCGCTTCGGCAACCGGCTACTTCGTGGGTATAAATATCTCTAATTGATGCTTCCCCGCCACGTTTTTTGACCCATATCATAATTGCCTCGGCCCGACGGTCTTCCGGTGTCTGGGTTAGTGATCGGTATACCCTTCGCGCGTGATCCTTAAAATAATCGACCAGGAGCCATGCCTGCGCCATAGTCTCCCGGTCTAAAACAAAATCCTGTGCCTCTCCCAAAACTACCTTGCAGCAGTGCAATATCAGAGCAATTCTACCGGCTTGGGACGGCATCTTTGCCCAAGGTCCCCTCAAAGGGGAGAAAGTGTTTGCAAAGTGCCATTTCTCAACTTCGGTACGCTCGAATTTCTCAACCCATAACGACTTAGCTTCCGGTGATAACTTTACTATTTCAGGCCGGCCATCAAGATCGGCAAATAACTTAAAGAGAGCGTGAAATAAGTCTTCGTAACTTCTCCATGTGGATTCCGAAATTACTTTTTCTGTCCATTCGCCGGGGGGTAAGTCCGGATAGGCGAAAAGGATTCTATGTATAAAACCGTCTTCACCTTCGCTACGTTCATCTGTTAGCTGGTGAAGGACACTTGGAGGTATGGCGCCGATAATGGATACATGGGGGTTCTCGATGATTAAGGGGTGTTTGGTTTTCCTATTGACCTTTACCGGGGCACCGGCCCAAAGTGATAAGAAGTGCTGCCGGTCTGCGCCCTTACCTCCGCGGTACTGGTTCAATGAGAGCGCCCAGGCCGTCAATTCGTCCTGGACCATCAGCAGACCGCGAGGGTTGTTCGCGTGTGCTTCAACCAGGGCTTCTACCGTGGTGTCTTTGATTAATATTTCGCCCATCTTAGGGGGTTTTGGTTTCAGGCCGCGTTCTTTCCGGTCCTTACTTTCCCATTGCGAGAGTTCATCCTCAAAGCTCCTCCAGTTTTGCTCAAATTGCCGGGCCAACTCTGCTTGAAGCTTTTCCATGGGTGCCAGCGCCGCAGCTTGGGCAGGGCTCTTGCCGGCGCCGGTATGGGCTACAATTGCGGCAAAGACGTTGGCCGGGAAAGTCCATCCCCGCTTTACCTCCAACCTTCGCGACGTTCCGACAGCAGAACCGGCAGCAACCAACGCAGGGATCGTAAAGAACTCAACGGGTACCCGGTTGGCGGTAGCTCCTTCCTCACAGAACCGCCTGATAACTTCCGGAAGCGTTTCTGTGGGAAAGGACATTGGCTGGGTTTCGCCCTGTGCTGTAATCATGGCCTTCCAACTCCTTAACTATCGCCTCGATCTCTTCAACGGTGCCGCCTTGCATAACATCAAGCAAAAACTCGACCCGCGGCAGGAGCTTACAAGCCGCGGCCAAGCCGTCCTCTGTCGCCTTTGTGCCTGGAGCCATAACCTTAAGACAAGCGTGTCGAATTAAGCACGAGTCCTGATAAGCCTGTAAGCTTTTTACCTCTAACGGGGAACGTTTAAGTAGGTCCTCATGGCCCCACCGTAAAGAAGTCTCAATAGCGAACTTTACCCTGTTGTCGGTGCCTTCCGGTAGGTTGGAAATTATCATATTAGCCCATCGCTTCCAGGTCGGAGGGCTCAAAAGTCTCTGTGGTGTAAAGTCGGGGGTTCGCTGTAGTCCAAGAGCGGCCATTATCTGCTCAAAGCTACACCCGGCATGGCAATAGAGTAATATCCGCCCGTCCCGGCCTACTCCAATGGATAAACTCGGGTTTTTGTCCTCGTGGGCGGGACACTGGGCGGTCCAGCCCCGGCTACTTTTCTTGACGCCCGCCAAACGTGCAAGGATCGTGTTAATCATCGCTTACATCCTTTTTAGCGGCCACCGTTACCCGCCTGCTCTTCCAGCCATCTGCGCAGGCCGTCGCGGTTTATCCGCCAAGTCCGCCCTAGCCGGACCGCCGGAAAGTTTTTAGAATGACACAAGCAAAGCACGCACCTATAGCCACGCCTCAAAAACCGGGCCGTCTCCTCGACCGTTAAAATCGCGGGTAGGTCATTCCAATCACAGCGTTCCATCTGAACCCTCCTACTGGGCCGCCCTATGGCTTGTCCCGTTTTTTAGGAAGTCCTCTAGTGCCGCTTTGGGGATTAAAACTCTCTTACCCGCCCGAACGGCCTTTAACTCCCCGGCCTTGATCATTCTGCGTATTTTTTGCGAGGACAGACCGGTTAAAGTGGCTACATCGTTTACAAAAAACGCTACCCTGCTCATAAGTTCACCCCCGTAACCTCTATTGACCCCATGTTAATTAATATGGTATTATTAATCAAATAACCCGTCTAATCCGTCTAATACCATCGAGAGACAACGGATTAGGAGGATTTTTGGAAATATTGAGGCGTGTCTCGCGTGTCAAAAATTTCTACCTTTTTTAGGAGGGGTAATAATGCTTTGGCGTGTCATCGGGGCAAAGAATCCTGTAATCGTAAAGGGACCTGCTCCTATACTTCAAGAGTTTAAGCAAAGTTTCGATCTTCAAGAAAAACAGAAACTAAACCCAGGGAAACTGGTTGAGTGGATTCTATGGGAAAGAGACAGACCGAAGATTTTTGAACCGGAAGCGGTTGTAGGAGACCTGCCAAAGCCCGGAGATAAAAAGGCAATCCTTGCTTTCTGGAAAACCCACGGCCCTTTGGTGGCAGATTATACGCCCTCCTGGTGCAAGCGGTGCCGCCAACAATGGCAGGACGCCTTCAAAATGACCGTGTACGCAGCTCCACTTTCTTGGGTTGACACTGCGTTAACCACTTTATACTTGTGGAGGCTATGGCAGCGTGAGCAGAAAAGAAGAACTGTGGAGGGTTGGAAGGAAACCGGAGAAACAATGCTATTCCTTCAGAACTTACACCCTTACTTCGAGAAATTCTACAATAATTTACCCTCTGAACACAAAGTAAAGCCGCCGAAGGAAATCTTGCTATTGCCTGAAGGAGCTTCGTTTACGGCTTGTTTAAAACATAATGTACCCGGCTATCTTGAGCCATATCTTTTACGGTGGTTGCAAGCAACAAAGGGGATCTCTCTCGATTTTAAGTTAAAAGCAGACATTTCTTTTTCACCAACAACCGTAACCATGCCCTGTCTGTACCCGGTTTTAGCCGAGCATATATTGACGGCTCAGCCGCAAACTCACGAGCTTTGTCCTTGTGGTTGTGGACACTTTGTGTTATCAGAAAAAGCAACTTATGCCAGTGACGCCTGTCGCAAAAAAATTTGGGCACGTAAAAACAAAAAAAGGAACGGTGCCCTCTAACCCTTAAGGCAACCACATTCCCGGCCGTCAAGTTTTACCCTTACCCGTACCCTTACCGGGTGGAATTTGTGCTACCAAACCGGTATTTTACTTACATTTCCAATTCCGCAAAGCCTTGATATTACTGCGTTTTACATTAACGGCCTTTTATTGACCAATGCTCCTTGAAATCGTCTGGTTGGGGGTTCGAGTCCCTCGTGGCCCACCAGTTTCAAGACCTGACGTAGCCGGTTGCTAGCGCACTTTACAAACGCAATCGGTATTTTTGTCTTCGTCATTCTCCAGGAGAAATTGCTCCACCGCCGGGTATAGTTTTTTGGTCAATGCACTCCGCTATGCCTTCCTGCATTTGCGCAGAAAAATGGCTGTATCGCTCAAGCAGGATTTCCAGTGAGTGACCCAGCATTCGGCGGCTTTCTTCGGATGTTGGTTTGCTTCTAGTAGAAACGTTGCGCAGGTATGCCGCAAACTATGCGGCGTCAACCCGTCCAGCCCCGCCCGCCGCGCTATCCGGGTGAATTCGTGCGTAAAGGCATCCGGGTGAATCCGGCTCCCGTCCTGCCGCGTGAAGATATAACCCTCGTCGTTACGCCAGGCCGAACCACATATCAGTTGCCACTCGGCCTGGTTCCTTTTTTGCAGCTGCAATGCCAGAATCGCCGCTTTTGATAACCGCACAGTCCGGCTCTTCTTAGTTTTTGTTCTTCCTCGGCCAAAGTTGACCTCTCCGGTTACGCTTCAGTTGCTTAGTGAGAGGTAATATCCCGCGTTCAAAATTTACGTCTTTCCACCGGAGAGACAGCGCCTCATTCCGACGCAGCCCCGTCGCCAAAAGGAAGATAACCAGGTACAAATGGATGGTCTCGGATGGCAAGGGGACGGCAGACTGTGTAAAAGTCGCTCGGAGCGAATCGCTATCTTTAAAAGTGGAGTGATAAAGTCATCAAATGACCTGTTTATATAATAGACTCCTGAATGTTTGAAAAACAAAGGTGCAAGTGGGAATAAGAATTTGCGCAAACAGTTTTCATACAGTCTGACGGTTCCCTTGACAACATCAAGTTGTGCGCAGAGCAGCTTCGGCAATGTCAACAGAACCGTCCGACAAACTCTTCGGCGTGTACCGCGGGAAGCACGTCCACCACCTGAAGGTCACCTTACGGCGAGGGCGGCGGGTTTTGATCGAAACGCGGGAAAACTGGTCTTACAGACACATTCCAGGTGCCTACCGAGAACTGTTAGGTCT
>QZIW01000042.1 GCA_003604985.1 Ammonifex sp. | reverse complement strand
CTGGTACACCGGCCCGGGTATAAATCTGCGTTACTTACCGTGACCATTACCGAAAAGATCCTGACCCGGCAGGACGTAGGTCTCGAAAAGACTACACCACAGCAGGCCACGCCAAAGAAGGCGCAGGGACAAAAGAACTCGAAATCTACAGGCAAGCCGAGGTAAAGAGGTCACGGGACAACTACTTGTTAGTAAAAGAGCCGGTCGGTCAATTGCACCTGTCCGGCTGTTTTGCTTTCAGTGCATATGCCGCGATGCTGACGGGTTCTTATATTGACACTTGGGGACCTTCCTAATTGATCCCGCATTATTGACACGTTAGATTAAGGTTAAGAGAGGAGATGTGACTGTTTGCGGTCAGGCATAGCCAACCTTCCGCTTCACTCCGGCAAGTGCCCGCGCTGGCTCTTTGACAAAATGGTGGAACTAAGCAGGGTGCTGGTGGAGTTGATGGTCATCGAGTTCGGTCCGGAAAACGTCCTGGAACGTATTAGTGACCCTTTCTGGTTTCAGGCCCTCGGGTGTGTTCTCGGTTTCGATTGGCACTCTTCCGGTCTCACCACCACAGTATGCGGTGCGCTGAAAGAAGCGGTGCGCGGCCGCGAAAGGGACCTGGGTATTTACATTTGCGGCGGCAAAGGCGCAACCGCGCTTAAAACGCCCGAAGAAATCGTCCGCCTTGCCGACCGTTATCCCCTTGCAACAAACCCCGAAGGGTTGGCCCGGGTTTCCCGTTTAACGGCTAAGGTGGACCAGGCTGCGGTGCAGGACGGCTACGACCTCTACCACCACACCTTTATTTTCACCGCGCGCGGAAAC
Organism: Ammonifex sp.; assembly: GCA_003604985.1. Taxonomy (GTDB): domain Bacteria; phylum Bacillota; class Desulfotomaculia; order Desulfotomaculales; family Ammonificaceae; genus SURF-55. The sequence continues at coordinate 11,618 of QZIW01000042.1, read as the reverse complement.
TGGACGGTGGTCCAGCAAGGAATGAATGCCGGCCTGCAACGGGCACGCCGCTACCACTGGCTTTCGAGCGCCTGCCGGGACTTTGTTGTCGAACCCCACGTAGCCGTATGTTGCGACTTAAAAGGTTTGACGCTGAACCTCGTGGCTGAAGAAAGTGACGCGGTCCGTAAAAACCTCCCGCTCATCTCCAAAGAGCATCCCGACCGGCTGACCAGGGAACTTGAGCGTATGCAAGACCTGGTCTTGGATTTACCGGAAAGGCACCGCCTTCTTCTCAGCGATCTGAGTCCGGCCCGCTTGCGGACTGTGTTCGAAAAGAGCTATCTTAATCCCCCTGAAGACTTTGCAGGTCTGCTCGAAACCCCAGGCGTAGGAGCGCGCGGTGTCAGGGCATTGAGCCTCATTGCCGAACTTGTATATGGGAACGCCCCCAGTTACCGGGACCCCGCCCGTTTCGCTTTCGCTCACGGCGGCAAAGACGGCACTCCGTTTCCAGTCGACCGAACCGCCTATGAGAGCAGCATCCAGCTTTTAAAACGTACCGTTGACCAATCCCGCCTTGGCGTAAATGAAAAACGGGCAGCGCTTGCCCGTCTCGCGCGATTCGTTAATATTTAAAGGTAAAAGCCCCTGTTTCTTCTTTCTTTTTTGTACTAGAAGTCATAATAACTCGCGGAGCAGTTCTTCCATTTCCTTGTGGGTGACGCGGCGCGGGTTGGTCTTCAGCGATCCTGCCGGGGTGATGGTCTCTATGAGCGCTTCAATATCCCCTTCCGCGACCCCGAGTTCACTGATCCGGGACGGTAAACCGAGCCTTTCTACCAGCCGTTGAACGTAGTGAACAAACTTTTCAGCGGCAATACTTATTTCGGTACCCGCCGGCACTACTCCAGCCGCTATACCGAGGGCACCGTATTTGTCCTCTACCAGCGGGAGGTTGAAAGCCATAATCATGGGTAAAAGCGTGCCGCATACCAGTCCGTGAGGCTTATTATAGCGGACGCCGATAGCGTGGGCCATGGCGTGCACCGCCCCGACCCCGGCGTTCTGGATGGCCATGCCCGCCAGAAAACTTCCCTGCATCATCCGCTCCCGGGCATCACGGTTCCGCGACACCGTATAAGCGGTGTAAATATTCTGCACGATCAGCCTGACCGCTTCGGTGCTCACTGCATTGCTAAGAGGATTGATGAAACGGCACGTATGGGCCTCTATCGCGTGGGTTAAAGCGTCCAGACCGGCCCAGGCCGTCAATTGTTTTGATTGGGACATCGTCAGAACGGGGTCCACTACCGCCACGTCCGGCAACCAGTGCGGGTGCCGTAGACTCTGCTTTTTCCTGTCTTCTTCGTCAATCAGCACCGCGTTGGTCGTAGCCTCAGAGCCCGTGCCCGCCGTAGTCGGCACGGCGATCCACGGCAGATTCTTCTGGGTGATCTCCCGGCCGTAAAAATAGTCTTTTACTTCGCCCTCTTCGAAAAACAGGCCGGCCGCCGCTTTCGCGGCGTCAAGCACACTTCCCCCACCCGCGGCTATCATGACGTCGCACTTCTTTTCACGCGCATATTCACGCAGTGCCGAAACGGTCTGCAGAGACGGCTCCGGATCGACCCGGTCGTAAAAGGCCACCTCAAGCTTCGCCGCTGTTAAAGGCGCCGCTACCCGCTCGAAGTTACCGGTCTCCTTTAGACTCCGCCGTCCCGAGACCAGGAGCACCCTTGTGCCGAAACGGCCCGCTTCTTCACCCAGGCGGTAAGTACTACCTGGTCCGAACAAAACCCGCTGCGGCAAAAACAGATCAAAAAGCAAAATTTGATCTCCTTTCTAAAATGGTTGCTGGGTCGTGCAAGTCTGATTATCCCACGGTTTTTGAACGATTTCTATAAATACTTTCTAATTTCGTCCAGGCTGCGCCGTCCTGTCCGTTTTTCCGGGTCAATATCCGGGTAACCCAAAGGGATCAGCGCCACCGGCCTCCGTTCGGCCGGAATCCCAAGGCAATGCCGTACCTGGTTTTCATCAAATGCTCCTACCCAACAGGATCCGAGACCATAGGCGGTTGCCGCAAGCAGGATGTTTTGCACCGCCGCGGCGGTATCCTGGATGCAATAAACGTACCGCCCCCGCTCCCCGTAGATACGCGCGGAGCGTGAAGGTTCCGCGCAGACCACGATCACGACCGGCGCTTCCGCGATGAATCTCTGGTTCAACGACGCTGCCGCAAGGCACGCCCTCTTATCCTGGTCACCCACCACGTAAAAAAACCAGGGCTGGATATTGCCCCCCGAAGGTGCCCAGCGCGCGGCCTCCAGAAGATTCTCGATAACCTCGCGTGAGACGGGTTCTTTCTTAAACCTCCGGACCGACCGGCGCTCCTTGATAATACTCACAATTTTAGCCGGCACTTCACCACCACCTCACTTTTTCTCTATTTTGCGCCCAATAGTCAAAAATCCTTCCAGATGGTGGCCCGAGAGCCACACCCTTCTTAAAATGCCATTCGGAGATCGGAAGGATTGGTGGAGTAAACATTTTTCAAAATGACAAAAAAAGCAGGAAGTGAAGTGCAATTGATTGAATAGTCGATAATTGTAGAATGTTAGGGGAAGGAAAGAACTGAGTGAACGAAGGAGCTTTCCGAAAAGCCCTTGTTGTTCTGATAATTACAGGCATTTTAGTCAAGATCGTGATCTCATTCGAAAACGGAATCAGCGACCCCGATACTTGGTGGCACCTCGCCGCCGGTAAGTATATGATAACAAATCAGGCTATCCCCCACCACGACATTTTTTCGTGGACCGTCGCCGGGGAGCCTTGGATCACGCACGAGTGGCTTTCCGAGGTTCTATTCTACCTCTTTTACCTCGCCGGCAAGTTTTACGGGGTACTGTTTTTGATACTTTTACTCTCCACAGCACTGATGGTCTTCTACTGGAAACTCCTCTCCAGACCCAGAGATTCATTCTTCATTGCTGCATTAACCCTGCTGGTTACCGGCGAACTTCTCGCTCCCTTTATCGAAATCAGGCCTCAAGTGATTTCCTATTTATTTTTTATGGTATTTCTTTACGTCTTATATTCTTTTGTGCAGGATAAAAAGGATAACCTTTTCGTTCTACCTTTGTTAACCGTGCTGTGGACAAACAGTCACGGTTCTTTCTTCCTGGGGCCCGTATTGGTTATCTTGTTTATTGTGTGCGGCTTTTACAGGCCCCAGACCGGTGAAGGCAGAATTACGCATTATCAACTGAAAAAATCAGAGACCACCAAACTTATTACAGTATTAATCTTGTGCCTTCTCGCAGTTTTGATCAATCCAAACGGATCCAAGCTTCTCCTTTATCCCTTGCAAACCCTGGGCGACAGTCAGATGACCGACAACATTCAAGAATGGCTTTCACCCGACTTCCACGACCTCTACTACCAGGTTTTCCTGGCTTACTACCTGATGACCTTTTTAACCCTGGTTATCACGCCAAAAAGGATTCAATTGGTCGATCTTTTGCTTTACCTGATTTTTGGGATCGCGGCTTTTCTCCACATTAGATTCATTGCTTACGTCTTACTAATATCCGGGCTCTTATGGTCGCGCTATTTTGTAATACGTTTTTCCCCCAAGTTAAGCCTTTCTCGGTTGAAGGCCGCCGCCATACCCGTCCTAATTGCCCTTTACGCAATTGCTCTGGTTAAAAGTGCGCCGCCGCAAACAGCCATTGACTATAAGTTTACGCCAAAAGATGGATTTTTCCCGGTAGAAGCCTTAACCTACCTTAAAGCCAACCCTTTGACGGGGAAAATGCTCAACGACTACGGCTGGGGCGGTTATTTAATTTGGAACCGGCCGGAGGAAAAGGTTTTCATAGACGGGCGTGCGGACGTGTATATGAAACAGGTTTTTGGGGATTACCGCAAAATTACCCGGCTTAAACCGGGAGCAGATGAGCTTTTAGATAAATACAAGATTGACTACGCGTTTTTACCCTCTGATGCCCCGCTAGTGGAGGCACTAAGGTTTTCCCCGCACTGGTCGGTGCTATATGAGGACAAGAAAGCAGCTGTATTGTTAAAGAAATCCACCTAATTTGACCGTTGTTCGAGAGTGAGGGAATTCGGGGCTTGATCCTTAGGCCAACTGTTAAAGTTTATAAACGATTCCCGCTTTTCGTATGGCTTCTTATTGTTTTGGTCCCGCTGGCCACATTAATCCCCTATGTTGTGTTGTATTACCAGACACCGCCTGGACTGGAATTTACGGGTTTTATTTTCGCCAGCGACGACCCGGACTCATATTTGGCCAACATGAAAATCGCTGAAACCGGCTGGAAATTTAACTTCATGTTCACCTCCGAGGAGACGGAAGGTGGATACATTTTCTTATTCTACATTTTCCTTGGTAAGCTGGCCTTGCTTTTAAACACTTCATTGATATTCATGTATCATCTCGCCCGCGTAGTCTCAGGAATGCTTCTCATACTTGCAGGCTGGCTGTTCCTCAGAACTTTAAACCTGTCGGAGAACGAGCGCAAATGGGGCTTTATTATTTTCTGTTTGGCAATTCAGTTCCCGGCATTTTGCCACCACTACTGGGGGTTGGTTGTTCACCATCCGGAGGCTTCCCCGTTTGCGAATATCCTCCTACTTCCCCATGTCACCCTTTCTCAAGCATTATTTCTTTTTGGGCTTTATCTTTTTCGTACCTTTCTACGCAGTCAAAAACTGGTTTACATAGCCTTGATTAATATAGCGGTATTAATTATGGTTTTAATTCACCCGTACATGATCCTGCCTTTTACACTTATCGCTCTGGTATCGTATTATTTTCAACAACACAGTTTCTCTTACAAAAAGATATTTATGGCCGCAGCTTCAATGGTTGCCTGTACCCCATATTTAGCGTATCTTTTTTTATTGATGAGTCATCCTGATATTAGACAGTGGCAAATTCAAAGCTCCACCCTCTTTTCATCCCCTATAGAACCCATCATGTTCAACAGCATTCTTATGATTTTAGGTATAATGGGTTTTTTTCTAATGTACCGAAGGGATGGATGGCGTAACGAACTTCTCTGGTTGTGCACCCTTTCTTTTGTTCTTATATTTATCCCCTTCTACTTTCAAGAACGCCTTCTTGAGGCCGTCGGACCCGTTTTAAGTTTTGCGGGTGGCATAACGATAAGCTCATTAGAGACGATCTATCAAAAGAAAAAACACCTAGTATCACTAATATTTTCATTCTTTCTTATCCCTGCAATTGTAGCTCTTTTGGCGCCGACTTTTAACCCGCCGACAAGGAGTTTTATGAGCAAGGCAGAAGTTTCAATGTACAAATGGATGGATAGAAACTTACACCAAAGTGATGTAGTCTTAGCAGACCTCCCGTACGGACTGCGTATCCCGGGAAGGGCCGGGTGCCGCGTCTGGTGCGGCCACCATGACCAGACCTTTAAAAAAGAGGATAAACACCGCATAACTAGAAATTTCTTCACAGAAACAAAGTTTAACCGGAAAGAATTCTTACAAAACACTAACGTAAAATATATTCTATTAGATACAAAGCGCTCCTCGCTTCCACCTATGAAGTGTTTGATTCCGGTAAGAAGATACGGCCATTTATTACTTTTTGAACGAAGCCCAATAAGTAAGTTGTAAAATTGTTGCCCATGGACGGAAGCTTATCTTTTGATTAAGGTGATACAGTGACGGTAAGTAACTCGCTCATCTCAATTGTTGTTCCCGTGTATAATGAATCACCTAACATTGACGCCTTTTATCATAGAGTCTCCAAGGTGATGCAACAAGTCGGAGTAAACTATGAAATTATCTACGTTAACGACGGTAGTAGAGATGATACCATTCAGCGTTTGCTCTCACTCGTAGAAAGGGATCCCAGAGTAAAAATTATCGACCTTTCCCGTAACTTCGGAAAGGAGATCGCCTTGACTGCCGGCATTGATTTTGCTTCAGGTGATGCTGTAATTCCAATTGATGCAGACCTGCAAGATCCCCCTGAAATCATCCCAGAGATGATCGCTAAATGGCGTGAGGGTTATGACGTGGTCTATGCAACCCGTACCCAAAGAAGAGGAGACAACTGGTTTAAGCGGTGGACCGCACATCTGTTCTATTGTGTAATCGGGAAAGTCACTCCAATTGGTATACCTAAAGATACCGGTGATTTTAGGCTTTTAAGCAGACCGGTTGTAGAAGCGCTTAAGCAGTTGCGTGAACGGAACCGCTTTATGAAAGGCTTATTCAGTTGGGTCGGGTACCGTCAAACCTCCGTCTCTTACCAACGCAATCCCCGCAACGCAGGTAAAACCAAATGGAATTACTGGAAGTTGTGGAATTTTGCAGTAGAAGGCATTACATCTTTTAGTTATATACCACTGCAATTTGCTACCTATTTTGGACTTTCCGTTGCATTCTTTGCTTTTCTTTACGCCTTATTTATCGTTACCCGTACGTTAATTATGGGCCGAGATGTTGCTGGTTACCCTTCCTTAATTACGGTGATCTTGTTCTTAGGTGGCGTCCAGCTCTTTTCGATAGGGATTCTCGGCGAGTACATCGGTCGTATTTACAGTGAAGTGAAACAAAGACCACTATATATAGTCAAAGGCGAGTACGGGTTTTCTCAGAACTCATTAGTTGGAAAACGCCAAGATCCACCGTACGTTCAAGCGAAAGATGAACAATGAGGGATAACTAATGTTCCGGTCAAGAGCGATTCGGATTGCCGCGGGAGCGGGAGTCAGCCTGATCTTTTTAGCAGGGGCTTTTTATAACGTCAGACTATCAGAGTTCTGGTCAGCGCTTTGGGAAGTAAATGTCTTCTCCTTATTACTTTGCCTATGGTTCTTCATCTTAAATTGTGTCTTCCGCGCTGTTATGTGGCGGATTACCAGCCGATCTCTTGCACAGGCGGCATTCCCCACTCTTTTTGGAGGCGTCATAATCGGGTATATGGCCAATAACCTTTTACCGTTGCGAGCCGGAGAACTGGTAAGGTCATATTACTTCTCCGTGCGTGCCGATGTATCATGCACGGCAGCTTTCTCTACAGTCTGCGTAGAGCGTCTCCTGGACGTTTTCTCGCTTTTACTCCTGCTTATGCTTGGGCTTTGTTGGGGAGTTCGCGGACTTGTCCCGCAAGCTGCAGTCGTAGCGCTTAGTTTTCTCGCTCTGGTACTTTTAATAGGAGTGCTTATTTTTACCTGCCTTGCTCGCCTTAATAGCAGCAGACAAAAATCGCCGGCTATACTCTTAAATATTCAAAATAGGGTAAAAGAATTCATCCAGCCGATTAGCAAACTCCAGCAGCCGAAAACACTCGTGGCTTTAATAGGCTTAAGTCTTGCCGCATGGGCCAGTAATTATGTTTCAATGCTGGTACTTATTAATACTGGTGGGGAAAACCAATTGGAGGCAGCGTTGCTCCTTCTTCTTTTTGTAAACCTTGGCTTACTAGTCCCCTCGACTCCCGGTGCCCTCGGCGTTATGCAAGTCGCTTTCTGTATGGCCCTGGTGCCCTTTGGCTTATTACAGGAGCAAGCCCTTGCTCATTCTTTCGCTTATCAAATCGGAATCGTTTTACTAACTGTAGCTTTAGGTTTCCCGTACTTTATGGGGGCACATCTAAGGCTTAATAAAGTACCAAATAAAGTATTATTGAACAAAACGGATGCGAGTTTGAACTAATTCAGAGTAAGAACTGGATGATTCCTATGAACATAAGTATTAATAGGATATGGTACAAAGTTATCCTCATCTATCTATCTTCGAAAGTATACCAGGCTATTTTTGTCTATTGGGGACATGCAGTTAGAGGGCCCGCCCCCCCTAGAGGTTGGGAAGGGGTAAATAAGTGGATTCTGAACCCCTGGACGACATATGATAGTCAATGGTATCTTGAAATAGCATCCAAGGGCTACAGTAAAGTAAGCGCAACCTTTTTCCCGCTATATCCTCTGTTACTTAAATTCTGCGGTAATTCCGAAGTAACCCGGGCTTTTGCCGGAGTAATTATATCGAACCTTGCTTTCCTTCTTGCTCTTTACTTCCTGTACCGCTTATCCAGGCTTGATTTTCCCGAGGAGACTGCGTGGACTACCGTTTGGATTGCGGCATTCTTCCCTACGGCTGCTTTTTTTGGGGCAGTTTATACTGAATCACTGTTTTTTCTTCTGCTTTTACTGACGTTCTACGTTGCCCGTAAGAGCAATTGGATGTCGGCAGGTATTTGCGGCGCATTAGCCGGCGCTACGCGTAACCCTGCACCTGTTATTTTTATTTCCCTCTTGGTTGAGTATTTTTACCAGCTCAACTATAACGTCCAAAGAATAAAGTTAAAACCTATTCTTTGCATATGTTTTGTTCTATCAGGTTTTGTAGGCTACATGCTCTACCTTTATTGGCGCTTTGGCGATCCTTTCCTGACTATTACAAGTCACAAATACTTCTACCGTGGCTCAGCCTGGCCGTGGGAGGCAGTGGTTAAGGATACGTTGGATTTTATTACAGGTAGGGGTATGGACATTGTAACGATGTTCAACCTTTTGAGTGCAGTTTTCTTCCTTTATTTTCCATTAAAGTATTATAAAATATTCCGACCATCTTATCTTCTTATTCCTGTTGCTATAGCCATAATGTTGTTAATGAATCCCAGAGTGCCGCCGCCGCATACCATTGGCGCCTTGCGTTTTGCATCAGTATTGTTTCCTTTATTGCAAATGTTGGCCATTAGTTATACGAACTTTTCCCAAAGAAGTGAAGTAATAAAATACCTTGCTTTTGCCAGCTACTTAATGTTGAATGCCGCATTCTCCTATATGTTCGGACTTAAGAATTTCATTTCCTAAAGATATACAACCTGTTTGCCGATATACCCCTTATGAATTGAATTTAAAAGTAAGATAGGAGTCTTTCATATCGGAACCCGAAGCCCCGTTAGAATTGTGTCCCGATTTTTACCTTTCGTTTATAAGGGGGGTGAACTCAATAAAAATTGATTTTCTGTTTTTACTTACCTCGATTCTTCTCGGAGCGTGCGGTCAAATCTTGCTTAAATTTGCTGTTGGCAGATTAGGCCCCGTCATTCTTGGATGGCCGGAGGTATTTTCCACTCTCATTAAAATTTTTTTAAATGGCTGGGTCGTTTTAGGTATAACTTTTTTTGTTGCCAGCATGGTACTTTGGATAAGGGTAATTTCAAACATGGAGCTTAGCAGAGCTTACCCAAGTGTGGGCCTGTCTTATTGCTTGGTGTTTATTAGTTCCGTAGTGATTTTTAAAGAAACCGTCAATCTAAATAAAATAGTCGGCCTAATTTCCATTTTATTTGGAGTTTACTTTTTACACCGATGACAATTTCAATCGACTGAGGCGAGATAAGAATTGGCTCATTACTTGGTGACTATAATATTGCCTATGTACAACGAAGAGCCATCAATTCCTTCGTTACGCGGAATGTTTGCAGGACAACTATACTTACCACCTGACTGTGATCACCGTATTATTATTGTGAACGACGGAAGCAACGATAAAACACCCTCTTTAATTGCTCGCTGGGCGGATGAAGACAACCAGGTAACCGTCCTTACTCATGAACGAAATATGGGCCTTGGTGAGGCAATTTTAACCGGTTTTCGCGAAGCTATAAAGATGGATTGTACCTGCATAGTTACTATAGACGCAGACGCATCCCACCCGGTAAAAGTTATTAACGATCTGATCAACGCAATTCTATCAGGAGCCGATATTGCCATTGCTTCGCGTTTTGCTGAAGGTGGTGGACAAAAAGGGGTATCTGCAAGCCGGAGGTTTTTAAGTTTTGGCGCCCGGATACTACTTTCCACCGTTTTCCCTTTAAAAGGAGTACGTGACTACACTACTGGTTTCCGCGCCTATAGAACCGCACTGGTGAAAAAGGCCCTTGGTTTAAGGGATTACCCTTTTCTTATATGTGATACGTTTGCAGCTACGGCCGAGTTGTTACTTAAGATGGCTACTCAGGCGCATGAAATCACGGAGATTCCTTTACTGTTAAGGTATGACTTAAAGGAAAGTTCAAGTAAGCTAAAATTGTTTCCAACAATTTTTGAATATCTAAAGCTTTGTCGTATGACTAAAGAGAATTGTTTTCTGGGAAAAGGAATAAGTATCTAAACGATAGACGGCTGGTTGATGAGTGGAAAAAATTTTAACTAGTAAAATGTTAAACGCAAACCAAGGTTGAAAATTTTGTGAGCTCGAAATACGGAGGTCCAAGAAAATTTGAAGACCGATAAGCACCGATCTCAGAGTAGCCTAAATAATCGCAATATCCTTTTTACCATGTGTATTGTCCTGCTTTTCTTCCACTTATGGTACGGCATTGATAGCGTGAAACATTCACACAGCGTCGATTATGCTGCCTTCTACTACGCCGGTCGCATAGTACTTGACGACACACTTCAGAATGATTTGCTGTATGATGCTAACTTCAGGCTTGCTAACGCCGAGTCGATGTTCGGGATATGGAACCCGCCTATGGCCTACATCTACCCTCCACCTTTTGCGTACGCCGCTGCGCCTTTAGCCATGCTCCCTTACCAGACCGCGAAAGCAATATGGCTGTTCTCCAATTTAACCCTATATATGTTAGCTATTTGGTTATTGCTTAAACGCAGTAATTTAAAAAATTCGCTCACTCTTTTCGGCACCTTAGCCTTAGGCCTGATTTGTTTTCCCTTCTTTAGCAACCAGCACAATTTCCAGAGCAACGGGGTTATCCTGTTTTTGACGGTTCTATCACTTTATTTGGTATTCAACAGGAACCGCCCATATATTGGGGGTGCTCTTTGGGGGATTGCTACTGTCTTTAAACTTTTCCCCGCACCCATCGCTCTCGTTTTTATGCTAAAAGAAAAGCGTGCTCTCTTCTGTGGGCTTTTAGTAATGGCGTTCTTGCTATTTGTTACAGATATCACTCTATTGGACAACTGGGTCAGGGCGCTTGTCTCTGATGTGGAATCGGGGATAGACCGTCCAAACCGTGACCAGCTAACACCCGTGCTGAAAGCGGGTGGCCTGTTTGCATATTCATTTTTGGTTATAGTTATTTCCACTGTCACTGGCATTTTTCTTCCTAGAGCGAATAAGCTGCCCGAACCTTTGTTCACCGGCTTTTTGTTGTGTGCTTTGTTTTTGATCGTTCCTGCCGTTGAAGTTCACCATATTCTGCTGGTTTTGATTGCTATAGTACCGTTACTTGCAACTTGCACAAACAGGAGCAGCGGAGTTTTACCTCTTATTTGCATCGCGGCGATAGTTTTATTTGCCTGGTGGTCCCCCTATGACAAGGTAAACCGTTGGCCCCAATATATCTCTACTTTCTTGCTATGGTTGCTTCCAGTCCTCATTAGTCTAAACGCAGAGTATTGGCATCAAAAAACAAATCTTGCAAATTTGGCCACGAACGCAAGAACGTAAAGCCCGGGTTCGACAGTCCATTGATGAACGAAGGCAACTAATTTCGGGGATTTCTTTATTTCGAGGGCCTTAAACAATTGATTATGAATTGAAGTGGGTTCCGTACACTGGATTATCTGTAGACCACCATTTTCAAACTCAATAGCATG
>QZIW01000011.1 GCA_003604985.1 Ammonifex sp. | reverse complement strand
AACGTTGAACGTAATCTACGGGGAGGCTCGGATGATGCCGGAAAAGATAGCTACCCGGGACGCGTACGGTCGAGCGCTGGTGGCGCTGGGGAAGGAAAACCCGGACGTGGTGGTGCTGGATGCCGACCTGTCCAAGTCCACGAAAACAATCGACTTCAAAAAGAGTTTTCCTGAACGGTTCTTTGACTTCGGTGTGGCTGAGCAGAACATGATCGGCACGGCCGCCGGCCTGGCGGCGGCGGGGAAAGTCCCTTTTTGTTCAAGTTTTGCGGTTTTCGCCACCGGGCGGGTTTTTGATCAGGTAAGACAGAGTGTTGCTTACCCTGGCTTGAACGTGAAAATTTGTGCCAGCCACGCGGGTATCACGGTCGGGGAAGACGGGAGTTCCCACCAGTCCATCGAGGATATCGCCCTAATGCGTGTGCTTCCCAACATGACGGTTTTCGTGCCGGCCGACGCGGTAGAAGTGGCCGGGGCGGTACGGGCGGCGGTGCGTATTCAGGGCCCCGTATACATAAGGCTCGGGCGGTCGCCGGTGCCGGTTTTACACGGCGAGGATTTTATTTTCGAACCCGGAGAAGCAGTGCTCCTCCGCAAAGGGAGCGACGTCACCATCATCGCTGCGGGGATTATGGTCTCCGCCGCGCTCGAAGCGGCCGACGCGTTGGCGAAACAGGGTGTTGAAACCCGGGTTCTTGACATGCACACGATAAAGCCCATAGATGTGAGGGCGATAATACGTGCCGCACGGGAAACCGGCGCGATCGTAACCGCCGAAGAGCACAGCATAATAGGCGGTTTGGGGAGTGCCGTGGCCGAGGTTGTGGGAGAAAACCACCCGGCACCCTTGAAGCGTGTCGGCATCAGGGACGTTTTCGGCGAATCTGGGAAACCCGAGGAGTTGTTGGAAAAATACGGTCTGACTCCGTCACAGCTTGTAGCGGCGGTTAAAGAAGTACTGCAGCGCAAGAAGTGAGCCGGAAGTTTTTTAAGCCCTGTGGGGGCTTATCCGGAATTCCGGGGGGCCGCTACCAATACGGCTTAGACAAGGTGCCGCCCCCTTCCGCTTCCAAAACCAACTTCCCACCTCCCACCTCTAAACACGTGTTTTTCTGTTTTTTCTGGTCATTTAACAGTAACTTCTACTTACTTTTTTTCCCGTTTTTAGAGGAATAACCAACTGAATGTCGAATGAACAAAAAAAGTTGCCGTTCTGTCGGAAAAGGGTAAGGACCAACACCGCAAATCCGGAAATTAACAAGCCAGGGTCGGGTACGCAGGCTGCAGCCAATGAACGACAGATCAGACCTTTTGCTGGATGGGGGTGCTTTTTGGTTTGGTTAAACTCTACAACGTAACGAAGATTTACGATAATGGTGTAAAAGCACTGACGGACGTGACGATGTCGGTAAATAAGGGGGAGTTTCTTTTTATTACCGGGCCCAGCGGTGCCGGCAAGACCACGCTGACCAGGCTTATTCACCGGGAGGAACTTCCCACCCGCGGCCAGGTGATTTTTGACGGTAAGAACATCGCGCGGATAAAGTCCAAGGAAATGGCGCTTTTCCGGCGGAGGATCGGTATGGTCTTTCAGGATTTCCGGCTTCTGCCGCGCAAAACCGTATTTGAAAACGTGGCGCTGGCCCTGGAGATCGCAGGGGAACCATGGCGTGAGATTAAGAAAAGGGTACCTGAAGTCCTCGACCGGGTGGGGCTGCTTTCGAAGGTCAAAAGCTTTCCAAGCCAGCTTTCAGGGGGTGAACAGCAGCGGGTCTCACTTGCCAGGGCGCTGGTAAACAGGCCCTGTTTGGTTATCGCGGACGAACCCACCGGCAACCTTGACATGGAAAACGCCCGGGAGCTGATTCGCCTTTTGCTGGAGATCAATCACGAAGGGACCAGTGTACTCATGGCTACGCACGCCCTGGATATAGTGAATACGCTTGGAAAGCGTACGCTCAGCCTTGAAGAGGGCCGACTGGTTCAATACGAGGGTCAGGGAACATACCGGTATGGAACTTAGGGTCCTGTGGCGCTGGTGGCGGGAGGCACTTGTTTCGCTTTTCCGCAACGGTTGGCTGGCACTATCGGCGATAGGGATGGTTCTTGTCTCGCTGTTAATCCTGGGTTTTGTTTGTTTACTTGCTTTGAACGCCGCGCATGTTTCCCGGATGGTGGAGGAAGGTATCGAGGTCTCCGTATTTGTGGGTGAGGAACTGGCTCCGGACCTGGTCTCTCAGCTGGGCAAAGAGTTGGGGCAAATAGAAGGCGTGGCCGGGGTTACCTTTATCCCGAAAGAACAGGCACTGGAGAAGCTCAGAGAAGACCTGGGCGGAAAGAGCGGGCTGCTTACAGGACTCGAAGAAGACAACCCGCTGCCGGACGCTTTCCGGCTGAGACCGGAGGATGCATCCCTGGTCCCGGCAATCGCCAGGCAGGCGGAAGCCCTCCCCGGGGTCGAGAAGGTGCGCTACGGCGAGGGTGTGGTGGAGAAGCTCCTGTCGCTCACCAATTGGGTCCGGGTAGCGGCGGTAGGGCTGGTGGCCATATTCGGTCTGGCGGCGGTGTTCTTGACCATGACCACCATCAGGCTTTCAATCCTGAGCCGCCAGGAAGAAATCGGGATCATGAAGCTGCTCGGGGCGACTAACTGGTTTGTACGCGGGCCTTTCATCCTGGAAGGTATCATCATCGGTTCCGTCGGCGCCATGCTCGCTGCAAGTTTTCTATATTGGGGGTATCTGTCTCTCGTAGAACAGATTGAGCGGGCAACCTTCGTTTTCATCCAGCCGGTCGCCGGCAGCGAGGTAGCCATGCCGATCTTCGGCTCCCTGTTGGCCTGCGGGGTCCTCCTGGGAGCGGTGTCAAGTGCGCTCTCGGTGCACCGGTTTCTCACGGTTTAGTTAATGAAAATCTACGAGAAGAGGCAAGAAAAATTAACCACAGAGACACAGAACACACGGAGGGGAAAAAACGGTATTTTGTTAAAAATACTTGTTATTTAATTTTAATATCTCTGTTCTCTGCGAACTCCGTGCCTCTGTGGTGAACTATTTTGGTTCCGGCTTGTCCGGGTTAAGGGAGTAGAAAAACATGGTGCGGTTTTGGCGTAATCTGCTTGCTTTCTTCCTGATCTTGGCCGTATTGACGGGCACGTGGACGGCGGCCTTCGGACAGAGCCTGGAGGAAAAATTGCAGGAGACCAGGAAGAGAATGACGCAGAAACGAGGCGAGGTTACACGCACGAAACGTACCATAACAAGTTTCACGCAGGACATCGGCAAGCTGGACAGCGCCATTCAATCGAAGTCGAAAGAGATAGATAATCTTACTGCTGATTTGGGGAGAACAGAGGCTTCGCTCGCCAAGGCGAAACGTGAGCTGCAGGCGGCCGAGGAACGCCTGAATGAAACGGTAGCCGTGTTCCGCCAGCGCCTGCGGATCATCTATGAGGAGGGAAGCATTTCTTACCTTGATGTTCTGATGGGGGCGACCGATTTCAACGACTTTATTTCCCGTTCCGAGTTCCTGCACCAGATTGTGTCCTACGATGAGTCGCTGGTTCAGGAGATGACCGCCAGGCGCGAGGCTGTGGCGGCGCGCAAGCAAGAGGTCGAAACGCACCGCAACCACCTTCTTTTCCTGCGTGCGCGGGAACAAGGGGCACGCGAGGAACTTGCTTCCCGCCAGAAGCAGAAGCTCAACCTGCTCTCCGGCGCCAAGGGGGAGCTGGAACGCTTTGAGGCGGAACTGGACGCCCTGGAGGCCCAGGAACGTGAAATCCTGCGTCAGATAGCCATCCAGCGTGCGAAAAAAGGAGAACGAGCGGCGGGTTCACTCTTATGGCCTGCACCGAGTTCGGGAGTCATCTCCTCCGGTTTCGGCAACAGGATGCACCCTATTCTCCGCCAAATCCGCTTTCATTCCGGGATAGACATCCCTGCCGCCTACGGCACCCCGGTGGTCGCTGCGCAGGACGGGACGGTCATATACGTGGGATCGATGCGTGGCTACGGCAATGTAGTCATGCTGGATCACGGCGGCGGGCTGACAACCCTGTATGCGCACCTTTCCAGTTTCAGTGTAGGAGAAGGCCGGGAAGTAGAGCGCGGGCGACAGATAGCACGTGTAGGCAGCACCGGCATGTCTACCGGCCCGCACCTGCATTTTGAGGTAAGGGTGAACGGTACGCCTGAAAATCCGATGGGGTACTTGTAAGCCTGGTTGACCGGCCAATTTCAGCAACGGGTATTCATCGCGTTCTCACACGCAACAAAACCGCCTGCAGTTATCACACCGGGTGGTTTTTGATGCATAGTTTTCAAAGGCCGCCGGTATTTATGGTATAATGAAAAGCAGTTTTTTGCGGTGAGCGGAGATGAAAGTCGCGTGAGAGTTATACGTATCGGCAAATTATGGTTGGCCGCCGGATGTCTTGCACTCTTGGCGGTCGGTCTTTTAATCGGGTTTATTGTCGCCGTTCTTGGGTTCAGGCAGGTAGGTAACCTGCTTGAAGTAATCGCCATCATCCGCTCCGACTACATCGAGGACGTCAGTCCGGGCCAATTGGTCGATGGGGCCGCCAAAGGGATTGTGGAGTCCTTGGGCGATCCGTATTCCATCTATCTTGAGCCGAGGACTTACCGGCACCTGAAAGATCAGATCAGGGGGTCTTTCGGGGGGCTTGGGATTGTCGTCGGTTTGAAGGAAGACCACCTTACGGTTATCAAACCGTTTCCAAACACGCCGGCCGGTCGTGCCGGAATGAAGGCCGGGGACGTTATCACCAAAATTAACGAAGAGCAGACGGAAGGACTTGACCTGGAAACGGCGGTCAATCTCATGCGCGGGCCGGTAGGCACAGAGGTGACACTGACCGTGATGCGTACCGGGAGCGGGCCGCTTGAGATTACTCTCCGCAGGGAAGAGATAAACGTCCCCTCCGTCGAAGGCAGACTTCTGCCCGAAAAGGTCGGGTACATCGCTATCTCCCAATTCTCCGAGAAAACGCCGGGCGAGTTGGACCGGATGGTTTCGGACCTAAAGACACAGGGTATGCGGGCGTTGATCCTTGATCTGCGCGACAACCCGGGTGGCGAATTGCACGCCGCGGTAAAAGTCGCTGATTATTTTGTGCCGCGGGGGCCCGTCGTCTACGTCGACTTCAAGCGCGGCCGGGACGAGGTCCACAACGCGGACTCTTACCGGCTTTCACTGCCGTTGGTGGTCTTGGTCAACGAGTATAGCGCCAGCGCTTCGGAAATCGTCGCTGCGGCCATTAAGGAAACAGGTTCGGGGTCGGTGGTCGGCACACGTACTTACGGCAAAGGCATGGTTCAATCGGTTTACCCGCTCAAGAACGGGGCCGGGCTCAAGCTGACGACCGCCCGCTACTTGACGCCGAAGAAAAATGATATTAATGAAAAGGGTGTGGAGCCGGACGTCTTGGTAGAGCAGCCGAAAGACGGGGAAGGGGACCGTCAGCTGACGGTTGCCCAGGAAAGTCTAATGCGCCGTCTTCAGAACGAGGAGCCCGTCGTTAAGCAGGCCGCCGGCGGCTGACCAAACCGGGACCATTGACAGGGGAAACAGCAGGCCCTTATAATTTTTACACAGAACGGTCAAGTAGTTCCGACAGAAGGGAGTTGGGGGAATTGTGCGAAGCTAACGCATACTTGCGCGAGGGAGAAGAGGAAGAACTGGTGCTCGAAATGGTAGACAAAGTAATCCCCACCGAGGACGGGCTTCTGCTCGAAGACATATACGGCCGCCGGAAGATTATCAAAGCGAAAATCAAAGAACTGGCTCTCGTTGAGCACAAGATAATTCTCGAAAGGGATTAAGCCGGTAGTCTCAGGTAAAAGCCCGGACAGCGGGCTTTTCGTTTTTCACTGGAGGGTGAGCGGGCGTGGCGAAAGGGCCGGCTAAAGAACTACAACTTACTTTTGAGGATCTTACCGGACCCCAAACCTTAGAAGACTTGAGTAAAAGCATTTCCCAATGTCAAAAATGCAGCCTGGCCGCCAACAGGACAAATGTGGTCTTCGGTGCGGGGAACCCTCTGGCGCTGCTTATGTTGGTCGGCGAAGGACCCGGTGCCGATGAAGACCGGCTCGGACAGCCGTTTGTGGGCGCGGCCGGGAAACTTCTGGACCGGATTCTTGCCGCTTGCGGCATTACCCGGGGCGAAGTCTACATCGCCAATATAGTAAAATGCAGGCCGCCAGGCAACCGCGTCCCTTCCAAGGAGGAAGCGGAGGCGTGTCTTACCTTTTTGCGAAGGCAATTCGAGCTGATCAAACCGAGGATTATTGTACTGCTTGGGTCAACAGCGTTGCAGCATCTAATCGGTGCGGAAGCCAGAATCACCAGGGTGCGCGGTCAATGGGTCGGGCCGCTTTACGGCGCGCGGGTAATGCCGACTTACCATCCGGCGGCCCTTCTGCGCGACCCGGCCAAGAAACGTGAGGTGTGGGAGGACTTCCAAAGAATCCGGGACGCTTATAACGCTTTAAAAAAATAGTTGGAGCGGCCTCTTTTATAGCTACCAGGCGGAAACCCCTTCTTTGCGGGCCTGTCTTAAAACCGCGGCAAGTCGGCTTTCGGCGGCGCCGATATTATATATGGTGGTGTCGATAAACTCCAGGTCGGAAAAATCCAACTGACGCCGGACAAGTTTCAAATTATCAAGCGCTTGATAAAATTCTTCAATTAACGGCTGTTCGCGCTCCCGGTTAGAGCCCATACGAAAAAACATCCATGCCAACCTCCCAGCCTTGGCAGCCATACTGCGCTTAGGGCAGCGGCTTCTTTGAGAATCCTAAACCGCCGGCTCAACGTCTGCTGCGTCTGCTTGAGCCAAAGGCTATAACATGTTTATGCTTGCCTTATCCTTGTTGAACACAAAGGATGAGACCTTTTTCGCGGGACCGCGTAGTGTGTTCGACAAGGGGGCCGACCTTGACAGGATTCTCGTTTTTTGGTAAACTGAGGATAATAGTAAGCGCCGCTGAGTTCTCCTGCCGGAGAAACGGGGGAACCATTAACTCCGGGGTGAATCCCCGCACTCAATTCTGGGAATTACCGTCCTAATTGGTTATTTCACAGTTTGCTTTCAGTAGGCATTAATCTTGATCACGTAAATTGAGTGCGGGGTAGGGTTAAGCTTTCGACCCGAACCCGTCAGCTAACCTCGTAAGCGTGGAATGTCAACGGCAACGGCCGATCAGGCGGCCTACGTGACCTTTTGCGCACTCCGGAGGCGGAGTGTATTTGTTTTTTCGGATGCAAACAAGACGTCTTCAAAAGCAATAATTTATTCCCTTTTCGCCCTATTACGGCCACTCCATATGGTTGGGGAATCCTCAACATCCTCCGGGATCTCACAGTTTTCAGGAGGTTTTCACGCGGCGCGGCATCGGGGAACGCGAAGAAACATGCCTGTACGGTGAAGGGAGCGGGGCAAATTTGGGCAGGTTGCTTATCACCTCAAACAGACTGCCGGTGACCATCGTAAAAAAGAAGACCGGTTACAACTTTTCACCGAGCATCGGCGGGTTGGCAACGGGCTTGAAGTCGTTTTACGGTTCCCGGGAAAGCATCTGGATCGGCTGGGCGGGGGAAATGGACGGCCAGGAGGATGCCGAATGGATCAAGACGAAATTGATGGAGGGGTTTAACTGCCACCCGGTCTTTCTTTCGGCGCATGACGTTGATAAGTACTATGCGGGATTCAGCAATAAGACTATTTGGCCGCTGTTCCATTATTTCCCTTTGTACACCGTTTATGACGATACGTATTACCAGGCCTACGTCGAAGTAAACCGGGTTTTTTGCGACGAAATCACCCGGATGGCACGGCCGGACGACATTATTTGGGTGCACGATTACCACTTCATGCTCTTGCCCGGATTCCTGAGGGAAAAACTGCCGGATGCCACCATCGGCTTTTTTCTGCACATACCGTTTCCTTCATTCGAGTTATTCCGGCTCTTACCCTGGCGCCGTGAGTTGCTGACCGGTCTGTTGGGGGCGGACCTTATCGGTTTTCACACTTACGATTATGCGCGCCACTTCTTAAGCAGCGTGCTCCATTTACTTGGCCTGGATCACAGGATGGGCGAAATTGTGGCGGATGAGCGCCTGGTCAAGGTTGATTCGTTTCCCATGGGAATAGATTACGACCGGTACGCTGGAGCGGTCGGTGATGCCAAAGTCCGGGGCGAAGCGGATATTCTCAAACAGCGGCTGCGCGGCAGAAAAATCATCCTCTCCATAGACCGGCTGGACTATACGAAGGGTATTCCCCAGCGCCTGGAGGCCTTTGATCTTTTCCTAAAGAATTACCCGCAGTGGCACGAGAAGGTGACGCTGATCCTGGTTACCGCTCCTTCGCGCGCAAGCCTCGACCAATACCGCCTGCTTAAAAAAGAGGTGGATGAACTTGTTGGGAACATCAACGGCAAGTACGGTACCGTGGGATGGGTGCCGATCCAGTATTTCAGCCGCGTACTGTCGTTTGCTCCCCTTGTCGCCATGTATTCCATCGCCGACGTGGCCCTGATCACTCCTCTCCGGGACGGCATGAACCTGATTGCAAAGGAGTACGTCGCCACCAAGGCCGATGGGAAAGGGGTCCTAATTATCAGCGAGATGGCCGGTGCTGCAAGCGAATTGGGCGAAGCCGTTGTCATCAACCCGAACAACAAGGCGGAGATGGCGGCGGCTATAAATGAAGCACTGGAGATGACAGAGGAAGAGCAGACGGCTAGAAACAAGGTTATGCAAAAACGGCTTAAACGCTGGAACGTAGTCAAGTGGGCCGAAAAATTCGTGGACAGGCTGTTAGAGACGAAAAAACGGCAGGCAGCGCTCCTGGACAAGCGTTTGAACATCGAAACGAGGCGCCGTCTGGTTGAAGAATATGCCGGTGCCCGGCGCCGTTTGATTCTTCTGGACTACGACGGGACGCTCGCGCCGTTTTTCAACAGGCCCGAAAAGGCCAAACCGGGGAAAGAATTGCGGCGGCTTCTGGAGAAAGCGGGCGGCATGGACAAAAACGAAGTGGTACTGGTAAGCGGGCGGGATCAAGATGATCTCGACAATTGGTTTGGGGACCTCGGCATAGGCCTGATCGCTGAACATGGTTTATGGGTCAAAGAGAAAGGCGGGCAGTGGGAAATGATCGAGCGTCTAAGCGGCGAATGGAAGGAGGAGATAAGGCCGATTCTCGAGTTGTACGCCGACCGGACCCCGGGTGCTTTTGTGGAGGAGAAGAACTATGCTCTGGTCTTCCATTACCGGAAGGCGGAACCCGAACTTGGATTGACCAGATCAAGGGAGTTAATGAACAATCTTGTGAACCTCACCGCTAATCTGGGCCTCCAGGTTCTGGAAGGAAACAAGGTGGTCGAGGTTAAGAACTTCGGAATAAACAAGGGCAAAGCCGCGTTAAAGTGGGTGGCAAAAGAGAATTGGGACTTTATTCTGGCTGTGGGTGACGATTGGACGGATGAGGATATTTTCAGCATTCTTCCCGAAGCGGCTTATTCTATTAAGGTTGGGTTGAGCCACTCTCAGGCCAGGTTTAACCTTTCATCTCCTCGGGAGGTATTGTCGCTGTTAAACGAACTCTTGGAGACTGTTTGAGTTCCCGGCTGTTTGCGCGTAAGAGGTTTAAAGCGCTCCCGAGAGCGGCCGCGGGGCGCATTTTTTATCTGTGGTCCGGAAGGGAATATTGTCGGCGCGAAGGGAACTGATATAATACGGGTAAGCATACGGTTGCACAGGAGGTCGTGCGTATCTTGTTTCTGCCCCAGGTTTTCCTGCCCGTTTTAATGGTAATCGCCGGTTATGTTGCCGGCTATATCTTGGAGAAAGTAATTCTCGCGGCAATCTTGCGGTTGGCCCGGAATTCCAAGTGGCAGGGAGACGAAATAATCGCCGGCGGTTTTCGCGGGATTGTATTACTGTGGGGTGTCCTATGCGGTGTTTACGGGGCAATTCTGACCGTTTCGCTTACCCCTGCGGTTCACAACCTGTTACTAAAAATACTTCAGATTACCATCATCTTATCCGTGACTTTTGTGCTGATGCGGGTGGCGGTCGGGTTTATAAACTACTACGCGGAAAAGGCCAAAGGGGTCTTGCCCTCGACGACGTTATTCGTCAACGTCACCAAGCTTATCATCCTCATTATCGGTTTGCTTGTCGCCCTGCAGACTATCGGCATTTCCATCACACCGATACTCACCGCGCTCGGCGTCGGCGGACTCGCGGTGGCGCTTGCATTGCAGGATACCCTCGCGAATCTTTTTTCCGGGATCCACATCATCATTTCCAAACAGATAAGGCCCGGCGACTATATCAAGCTGGAAACCGGGCAGGAGGGCTTTGTTACGGACATTAACTGGCGCAATACAACCATCAGGGCGCTAGCCAACAACACGTTCGTGATCCCGAACACCAAAATGGCTTCTTCAATCGTTACGAACTACAGTTTTCCGGAGGAGGAAATGGCGGTTCTTAGCCAGGTCGGCGTGGATTATGCAAGCGACCTGGACAGGGTCGAGAGGGTAACCATCGACGTGGCAAGGCAGGTTATGAAAGAGGTCCCGGGCGGGGTGCCCGAATTCGAACCTCTGGTCCGTTACCATACGTTTGCTGATTCAAGCATCGATTTTACGGTGATCCTCAGGGTAAAGGAATTTGTGTACCAATACCCGGTCAAACACGAATTCGTCAAACGGTTGCATAAGCGGTACGCCGAAGAAGGGATTAAAATTCCGTTCCCGATAAGGACGGTCTACATGCGGGGACCGGAACCCGGCGACGCCGGCGGCGGTTCATGAATCAGGCCGGTGCGGCTACGGCAACTATGCTGACGGGCTCCTAAGGGAGCCTGTTTTTATGTGGTATAATTATTATTAATACGTATACGGAGTGATAGTTTGTCTCCTTTTAAATTGGTGTCCAGTTTCAAGCCTACAGGCGACCAGCCCCAGGCGATTGACAGGCTGGTTGCGGGCCTTCAAAAAGAGCACCGGATGCAGACACTGCTCGGCGTGACCGGGTCAGGAAAGACCTTTACCATGGCCAACGTTATCGCTGCGATGGGCATGCCTACACTTGTCTTAGCGCCGAACAAAACCCTGGCGGCGCAGCTTTGTAGTGAATTCAAGGAGTTTTTTCCGGAGAACGCGGTTGAGTACTTCGTGAGTTATTACGATTACTATCAGCCGGAAGCCTATCTGCCCCAGGCCGACCTTTATATTGAAAAGGATTCGATGATCAACGACGAGATCGACAAACTGCGGCACGCGGCAACGGCGGCGGTACTCGGACGCCGCGATGTTGTCGTGGTGGCCAGTGTCTCCTGCATCTACGGCCTGGGCGACCCGGTGGAGTATGCGGCGCAGGTGGTTTCTTTGCGGCGCGGCGAAAGTTACGACCGGGACACGGTGCTTCGGAAGCTGGTACAGATACGGTACGAACGGAACGACATCAATTTTACACGCGGGAAGTTCCGGGTGCGCGGCGATGTGGTGGACGTCTTTCCGGCCTCAGCTTCCGACACGGCCGTAAGGGTTTCCTTTTTCGGTAATGAGGTGGAGCGCATCGTCGAATTCGATCCCCTCACGGGCAACGTGGCCGGGGAGCGCTACCATGTTTCGTTCTTCCCCGCGACTCACTACGTCACCGCACGCGAACGGCTGGAGAAGATGATTGTCGCGATCGAAACCGAGCTTAAGGAGCGGGTGGCGTGGTTCGAAGCGCGGGGGAAAATGGTCGAGGCGCGGCGCCTTGAGAGCCGTACCCGTTACGACCTTTCCATGCTGCGTGAGGTGGGGTTTTGTAAAGGGATCGAAAACTACTCCCGCTACCTTACGGGAAGGGAACCCGGAGAGCCTCCTTACACGCTTTTGGACTACTTCCCCGGGGATTTTTTGTTTTTTATCGACGAATCACACGTGGCCATACCGCAGCTTCACGGTATGTACGAAGGCGACCGCTCGCGCAAAGAAGCGCTGGTCGAATACGGGTTCCGGCTTCCCTCGGCCTTCGATAACCGCCCGCTACGGTTCGGGGAGTTTATCCGGCGGGTGAACCAGGTGGTTTTTGTCTCCGCCACGCCGGGTCAATACGAGCTTGAAAACAGCGCCCAGGTGGTGGAGCAGATCGTCCGCCCCACCGGCCTTGTCGATCCGCCCGTCGTAGTCCGCAAAACGGAAGGCCAGATCGACGACCTCCTGGGCGAGGTAAAGGCGCGGGTTGGAAAAGGCGAGCGGGTGCTGATAACCACACTCACCAAGCGTATGGCGGAAGACCTGGCCGAATATCTCCGGGAGGCCGGGGTAAAGGTGCGCTACCTCCACTCGGACATTGACACTCTGGAGCGCATGGCCATAATCCGGGACCTGAGGCTGGGGGTCTTTGACGTCCTCGTGGGGATCAATCTGCTCCGCGAGGGTCTTGACCTCCCCGAGGTAAGCCTGGTGGCCATCCTGGACGCCGATAAGGAAGGCTACCTCCGGTCCGAGCGCTCGCTTATTCAGACCTCCGGGCGGGCGGCACGCAACATCAACGGGCTGGTGGTCCTGTACGCCGACGTGTTGACCGGCTCGATCCGGCGGGCCATGGCGGAAACGGAGCGGCGGCGCAGGCTCCAGGTGGAATACAACCGCATCCACGGCATTACGCCGCGCACTGTCTCGAAACCGGTACGGGACGTGATCGAGGCGACCAGGGTCGCGGAACAAGAAGGGGTTTACGAACTCCGGCCTAAGGAAATGCCGGCGCAAAAGCTTAAGCGGCTGGCTGCCGAATACGAAAAAAGGATGCGGGAGGCGGCGCGCAGTCTCGAGTTTGAAGTCGCCGCGCAGTTACGGGACATCCTCCTTGAGTTGAGGACGGAGCTTGCTGTGAGGCAAGGAGTCGGGAAAAGAAGCCGGAAGGCGGAAGGTAGAAGCCGGAATATAGAATACAGAATATAGAATATAGAAGATAGAAGATAGAAGATAG
>QZIW01000047.1 GCA_003604985.1 Ammonifex sp. | reverse complement strand
CTAAGCTGGGCAGCAACGCCAAACCATGATCAATTGTCAAAGATCGATGGTGCCAAGAAGTAATTAACAAAGCGTCTTTTTTCAGCAGAATCTAAATAATTGTTAAGGTCGACTAAACCCGTGCAGATTACGCGAGGACGCGTACACGTGGGCGTTTTAAGTGAAAGAGGTTGGCCGGTCCTGTGGGAGCGAAGTTTCGAAGATTTGTTCGCAAGTCGTTTCGCTGAAAATGAAAGGCGTTCATGTCTTTTATTTTGATGAATCTCGTGCTTTGAATCTTTAGCCGTGGCAATAAGCCCCATTTGGGGCCGATTAGCCTTGTGTCACAAGAAAAATGTTGAAAGCGGGTTGGGTTTATATTAAAATTAGTTGGAAATGTTTTAAAAAGTTTAAAGAAAGCCGTTTCCTCTGCCAATCGACAAAGACTTGCCCAAGAGCCGGGAAGCAAAAGGTTCTTGTCCGCAATCGTGGCTCATAGAGTTTTTTATTGGAGCGTATTTTTTTCGCAGTTCCTAGTCGGTTGATTGGCTGGATAGCCTGGGAAGGAATAAGGCAAACATACAATCGCTGTTAAAAGATCGGGAGAACAGCGGTTTATATATCTTTTTTATAGGCGGTGTTCTGCAATTTGTACGGTTCCAGAGATTCCGGTCTGAAATTTTAAGGCGGGGGGTGGTAGCACCGAGGGGACCATCCGGACCTGAGGAATAAGCGGTTTTCGGGTTTCAGTCCGGAAGGGTGCTTTGCATCCGAAAAGCGGAGGTGAAGTTGTTTGTATCAGGATTACTTAACCCTGGCTATTTATCCTTTGGTTGTAATCGGTTTTACGGCTTTCATGCTGGCTTTGGCCTGGGTTCTCCGGGCAAAACCGCAAAAGACCCCGCAAAAACAGTCTCCCTATGAGTGCGGCGTGCCGACCCGTGGCGAGACGTGGGTACGCTTCCGCGTGGCTTATTATCTGTACGCTCTGGTATTCGTAGTCTTCGATGTGGAGACTATTTTTCTTTATCCTTGGGCGGTAGCGCTTAACCAACTGGGCCTTTTTGCTTACATTGAGGCTATTATTTTCATACTTATTCTGCTGGTTGGTTTGGGTTACGCCTGGAAGGAAGGAGCACTCGAATGGAAGTAGATCGTACAGCTTCAGAACCCAAAATACCTGAAGAACCCATAGCGACACAGGCGCCCGAACAGGGACCTTCGGTTTGTGTCCGGGATTTTATTCGTGAGGCAAACGCGTCGGCGCTAAGACAGATGACCGTCCAGCGGAACTTCTTGGTCGCGCCGGTGGATTTAGTCCTCAACTGGGCGCGCAAAAGCTCGTTATGGCCGCTCGGCTTCGGCCTCGCTTGCTGCGCTATCGAGATGATTGCGACCTGTATGGCGCGCTACGATATTTCCCGGTTCGGGTATGAAATCCTGCGTCCCTCGCCCCGCCAGGCGGACCTGATGATTGTTGCCGGAACGCTGACGAAGAAGATGGCGCCGAGCGTCAAGCTGCTGTATGAGCAGATGTCTTCCCCCCGCTATGTGCTTGCGATGGGATCGTGCGCCATCAGCGGAGGTCCGTTTCGCGACTCCTATAGCGTTGTCATGGGCGTTCACGAGATTATTCCGGTAGACATATATGTCTCCGGATGCCCGCCCCGGCCCGAGGCTTTGCTCGAGGGCTTAATGCGACTGCGGGAGAAGATTATGACGGAATCATGGCAGGTGAGAAAACGGGGATGAAAACGAAAGATGTAGAGAAGAAAAAAGCGGCGCTGTCAAGGCGCTTCAGTGAAGGGGTCACCCTTGACCTTCACAGGGACGGGGTCCTCGAGGCGGTAGCGGTTCCGGAAAAGGTTGAGGAAGTGCTGCGAACGCTGAAAGACGACTACGACTTCCACCAGCTTCACGATCTCACCGCAGTCGATTACATCAAGGACAACCAGATTACAGTGGTTTACCGGTTGATGAACCTCGATAAGCCCGACATGATGGTTGTGAAAGCGCCGCTTGACCGCGGCCAGCCGGAGGTGGCGACGGCCACCGGCGTTTATCCGGCAGCCAACTGGTTGGAGCGGGAGGTCTACGATTATTACGGGGTAAGGTTCACCGGTCATCCAAATCTTACCCGGATGATGATGTGGGAAGGATTCGAGGGGCATCCGTTTCGCAAGGATTTCGATGCTCACGATCAGGCGCCCCCGGAAAGAGATCCTTTCGAAACGACTTACCTTGATTTCTCACAGGGTGCGTTGCAGTTGACTCCGACTTCACCCGATGGAGGCAACGGGAACGGCAACGGCAGCCCGCGCACGTTCCTTCTGAATTTCGGCCCGCAGCACCCGTCGATGCACGGGGTTTTTCGTGCCGCGGTTGAACTGGACGGTGAAACGATTGTCGACCTCCGTCCCGTGGTGGGTTACTTGCACCGGGGTCTTGAGAAAATAGCGGAAAACCGTACCTGGGCACAGGTGCTTCCGTATACCGACCGGACGGATTACCTGGCGGCGATGAACAACAACCACGTATATGTCCTGGCGGTGGAAAAGCTTGCCGGTATTGAGGTGCCGCTAAGGGCGGAGATCATCCGGGTGATTATGACGGAACTCGGCCGGATTCACAGTCACCTTATGGCGATCGGCTGCATCGGCATGGACTGCGGCGCGTTGACGCCGATGTTTTATGCGTGGCGGGAGCGCGAAACCATATACGACCTTTTTGAAATGGTCTGCGGCGGGCGCTTGCTTACGACGTATTTTAGGATCGGCGGCGTGGCGAGGGATCTGCCGGATGAGTTTTTACCGCGTTTGCAGAAGTTTTTAAAAGCGATGCCCGGACACATCGAGCAATACAACAGAATTCTGAGCGGGAATGAGATCTTCCTGAAGCGCTTGAAGAAGGTTGCGCATCTTACCAGGGAGATGGCGCTTAAGTACTCGATGACGGGACCTATGCTGCGTTCAACCGGCGTCAAATACGACGTGCGTAAAAGCGACCCGTATTCGCTGTACAGCAAGTTCGATTTTAAAGTGCCGCTCGGCAAGAACGGGGACGCCTGGGATTTTTATTGGCTGCGCATTCTCGAAATGTGGCAGAGCCTTCGGATTGTCGAGCAGGCCCTCAATTACCTCGAAGAGGCCGGTCCGGGTCCCGTTCAGGCAAAGGTGTCAAAGGTGCTCAAACCTCCGGCGGGCGAGGCATACGTTCATATCGAATCGCCCAAGGGAGACCTGGGATGTTATCTCGTCAGTGACGGTGGGACCAATCCTTATCGCTTTCGGTGGCGGCCGCCGCTCTTTATTAATCTTCAGTCTCTTCCGGAACTGGTACGCGGCTGGAAAATCGCGGACTTCATCGCCATCTTCGCCGGGTATGACGCCGTCATGGGCGAAGTAGACCGTTAAGTCCAAAGTTTAAGCCTATTGATGTGGTAAAGGGGTGAAAAGTGTGCCGGAAAAAGGTTTAAACGCTTACCCGGCAGTTGTGGAATGGCTCGGGGGTTTCGTACCCAACTGGTTGGCTGAAGTGCTTTACCGGGTTGGCGCGGGCGTCTTGATTTGTATTTTAATTGCCACTTTGGCGCTGGTGCTGGTCTGGATGCTGCGTAAGGTTATCGGTCACATGCAGTGCCGGCTCGGGCCGCGCGTCACCGGTCCGTTCGGTTTGCTGCAGACCGCCGCCGACGCTCTTAAGCTGTTGCAAAAAGAAGACATTATTCCAGCCAACGTTGACAAGCTCTTGTTCATTCTTGCGCCTTACGTGACCTTCTTTTCCACCGGGATGATTTTTATGGTGCTGCCTCTCTCGCCAACCTGGATTCTGAATGATCTGGACGTAGGGGTGCTCTTTTTCGTGGCCTTCGGTTCACTGGCAAGCTTCGGATTGCTCATGGGCGGTTTCAGCTCCTACAACAAGTACTCCATGGTCGGCGGGATGCGGTCGGTCGCGCAGGTGGTCAGTTACGAGGTACCAATGGTGCTGGCGCTGTTAGGGGCTGTGATGCTGGCCGGCAGCCTCAGCACCCAGCAGATCGTGTTGCAGCAGGAAGGATTGTGGTTGGGCTTTATACCAAAATGGTTTATATTCTTACAACCGCTCGGTTTCGCTATCTATTTCCTCTGCGGGCTTGCGGAGACCAGCCAGACTCCATTCGACCTTCCGGAAGGGGAATCTGAGTTGGGTGCGGGCTTTAACACCGAGTACAGCGGTATGCGCTGGGGCTTGTTCTTCTTGGCGGAGTTCGCCAACGCTTTTGCAATTTCCGCGATGGCGACGACGCTGTTCCTTGGCGGTTGGCACGGCCCGGTTTTCTCGTTCCTGCCGTGGCTCTGGCCCTTCGTATGGTTTATGGCCAAGGCAGTGGCCTTGACGTTCTGCATGATGTGGATACGGTCCACTTGGTTGCGGTTCCGGATCGACCAGATGATGGACTTCGGGTGGAAGGTACTGGTGCCGCTGTCGCTGCTCAACATATTCATCAGCGCCGGTGAGGTTGCGATTATCCGAAGCGGGATTATTGCCCGTTTGATTGGTGGGTGAGAACTAAATGGCACATGGAATAGGCGCGTTACGCGGTTTACGAGTAACCATGGGAGTATTCTTAACCAAACCGATTACAGTGGAGTACCCGTTTAGAAAGGTTAAGTTTTCACCTGTGTACCGGGGCGGGTTCTGTTTCTACCCGAACAATTGTAATGCCTGCAAGTCCTGTCAGAACGCTTGCCCTAATAGCGTCATTACCGTGACGGGTGTACGGGGCGAGGATAAGAAGATGCGTCTGGTCAAGTACGAAATGGACTTGCAGTACTGTCTTTATTGCGGGCTCTGCCGGGAGGCGTGCAACAAGGATGCTTTGATAATGACCGACCATATCGACCTGGCGACTTATGACCGGGGCGTCCTGAAAATGGAACTTTACGAAAAGCAACCTGACGGACCGGTGCGGCCTGCTGCGGCCAAGACCGCGGGGAGTGCGGCGGGAGCTGCCGGTCAAAGAGAGGTGAGCCAGTGATGGACGGGGCACAGACCGGCGCTTATGCGGCTTTTGGCGCCATGACCGCCTTGGTCATCGGCGGCGGTCTTGGCGTGGTGTTTTTTAGAAATATCTTTTACGCGGCGACTTCGATGGTTTTGTGCTTCCTTGGTGTTGCGGGTATTTACTTCAGCCTTCAGGCAAATTTCCTGGCGGTGATGCAGGTGCTGATATACATCGGTGCCGTTGCGATCATGATCGTCTTCGCGATCATGCTTACTCGCCGTAGCCAGATGGTTGACACCAACCGGTTTGTAAGGAGCTTAAGCCAGTTGGCCATTGCCCTGGCGGCCGTCACCTGTATAGGCATTATCCTCATTGAGCTGGCCATCTTTGCACCGTGGCAGATTTCCGGGAAAGTTCCTGCTCCGGATATCACGCGGTTTCTCGGCGAGGCGATGATGAGCCGGTTTGCCATACCTTTTGAAATCGCTGCGGTACTACTGCTGGTGGCCTTGATCGGTGCGGTGATGATCGCCCTGGAGGAGGTGCGTAAATCCTGATGGTGGCTTTACCCTGTTACTTAGGAATCAGCACTTTACTTTTCGTTATCGGGCTTTTCGGCGCCCTGACAAAGAGAAACGCCATCGTTGTACTCATGTGCATCGAGCTGATGCTCAACGCGGTCAACATCAACCTGGTGACGTTTTCCCGGTTTATCGACCCTCAAGCTCTGCTGGGTCAGCTTTTCGTAATCTTCACGATAGCCGTGGCGGCGGCAGAGGTGGCGGTGGGTCTGGCAATTATCATAGTTTTGAACCGCTACCGGGATACCGTCAACCTTGATGATTTCACCTGGCTTAAAGGTTAGCCCGGTGCAAAAAGGAGGAAAGGCGGAAGAGAAACTATGGAATTAGCTTGGTGGATTTTGTTCTTGCCACTTGCGGCCTTTCTCATAATCAGCCTTGTAACTTGGCCCAACCGCAAGCTTAGCGGTATCGTAACGGTTACAGCGATCGGTCTTAGCGCGGTGTGTGCGATAACCACCTTGGTGCGGGTTTTAGCCCGTTCCCAGCACGAGGCGTACTCGTGGGAAGCCGTCTGGCACTGGCTTACCGTGGGTCCCGTCCAGATAGATTTCGGCATTCTGGTGGACCCGCTGGCGGCGATCATGGCGGTCGCCGTAACCGTGGTGAGCTTCTTCATCCAGTTATACTCGACGGCCTACATGAAGGGCGATGAGGGGTACTCACGCTACTTCGCGTTCATGGCGCTTTTTACGTTCTCCATGCTGGGGATCGTCCTGGCGAATAACTTCCTGATGATCTATGTCTTCTGGGAGTTGGTCGGCCTTTGCTCCTACCTGCTGATCGGTTACTGGTATTTCAAGCCGTCGGCGGCCGCCGCGGCCAAGAAGGCCTTTGTTGTCACGCGGTTCGGTGACTTCGGCTTTCTGCTCGGGGTTCTTCTCCTGTTCTATTATGTAGGAGGGTTCGGCTACGGGCAGGTAATGGGCGCCATCGAGGCCGGCAGCATACCGGCGGTCGGCGTAACGGTTTGCGCCATACTGGTGTTCTGCGGGGCGATCGGAAAATCGGCGCAATTCCCGCTCCACGTGTGGCTCCCGGACGCGATGGAAGGGCCGACGCCAGTCAGCGCGCTGATCCACGCCGCGACGATGGTTGCCGCCGGTGTTTACATGGTAGCGCGCACTTACGGCCTCTTCTTTGCCAGCGAACACGCGATGCTGGTGGTGGCGTATATCGGCGGCATTACGGCCTTCCTTGCCGCCTCTATGGCAATGGCCCAAAGCCGGATGAAGCGGATCATAGCTTACTCTACGTGCAGCCACCTGGCCTACATGATGATGGCGCTGGGCGTTGGGGGGTATACGGCCGGCGTTTTTCACCTGATTATGCACTGCTTCTTCAAGGCCTTATTGTTCCTTTGCGCAGGCTCGGTAATGATGCTGTACTTCCACGAGGAAAACATATGGCGGATGGGCGGGCTCTACCGGTTCATGAAACTCACCGCAATCTGCATGATTATCGCGGGCCTTTCCAACGTGGGACTGTTCCCCTTCGCCGGGTTCTTCAGCAAGGACGAGATTCTGGTGGCGGCCAAGATGAGCGGGCACATGGATTTGTATATCCTCGGCACTCTGGTCGCCTTCTTCACCGCGATTTACACGTTCAGGCTGATTTTCGTGGTGTTTTTCGGCCCCCGTTCGGAATGGTCTCCAGTGGCACACGGCCACGGGCACGATGATCACGACCACGGCCACCACGAACTGCCCGACATCGGTAACCCCCGGCCGAGTAAGATCAACCTTAGCGAGGCGGTTAACCCTGTGGAAAGGGCCAGGTCGGACAGACACCTCGGCAAAGAGCCGTGGACTGTGGCGGTCCCCCTTACGGTGCTGGCGTTTTTTGCGGTGGTTGCCGGTTTCGTTGGTTGGCCGGGGCTGCACGGCGGGTTTTCGTCGTACATCCACTTCGGCCATGGCGAGCACCACGCTGGTTGGGATATGCCGACGGTGATCGTTTCGCACCTGGTCGTACTCGTCGGTATCGGTATCGCCTGGGCGATATACGGTAAGCGGAAAACAGCGGCGGATCCGCTAACGGAAATGCTGGGTCCCATTTTCAGGTTGTTTGAACGAAAATACTACTTTGACGAGATATACCTCTGGTTCATCCGCAAGTTCGTTGACGCCGGTGCCGCGGTGTTGGCCTGGTTTGAAGAAAACATCTTTACCGGTGTCTTTGCCAACGGTATCGGGGCCCTCTTGATGGAAACCGGGCGCGTGTTGCGGCTCTTCCAGAGCGGCTGGGTCCAGCGTTACGCGCTGATCCTGTTCCTCGGCATGCTGGTGCTCTTGGTAATCGTCCTTGGTGAGCCGAGCTTGACTGTCGCCGTGGGGGGTGTGATCAAATGAGCTTTCCGGTAGTAAGCGCAACTGTTTTTGCACCCCTGGCAGGGGCGTTAATAATCTCTTGCATCCCCGCCTCACGGAAGGAAGTCATCCGGTGGGTGGCAGCGGTTGCAACCGGCATTTCTTTTATCCTTTCGATTTACCTGGTTCTTGCCTATGACCTAAGCGCCGGGGGCGTTCAGTTTATCGAGAAAGTAGACTGGCTGCCGACGTTCGGCATCAAGTACTTTATGGGCGCCGACGGTATCAGCGTGGTATTGCTGCTGCTGACCGCCATCGTCGGGTTTACGGGCGTGTTCGCCTCCTGGGGGATCCAAAACCGGGTGAAAGAGTACTTCATCACCTTCCTGGCACTGACGTTCGCGTGTGCCGGGGTGTTTGCCGCCTTCGACCTGTTCCTGCTCTTCGTCTTTTTTGAGCTGGCCGTCTTGCCCAAGTACGTGTTGATTGCCGTTTGGGGCAGCACGAAGAAAGAATACGCGGCGATGAAGCTTGCTCTGTACCTGACCCTCGGCGGGGCCATCATCCTGCTGGGCATCCTGTGCCTCTACTTTGTGGCCGGTCTGAACACCATGGACATTCTGGTGCTTGCCCAGCATAGTTTTACCCACCAGCAGCAGGTGTGGCTGTTTGCGCTGCTGACACTTGGGTTTGCCGTGCAGGTTCCGATTGTCCCGCTGCACTCGTGGTTACCCGACGCACACACGGGAGCGCCTACCGCCGGTAGTATGATCCTGGCGGGCGTGGTCATGAAGCTGGGCGCCTACGGTATCATTCGCGTAGCGCTCTGGTTCTTCCCCGAAGGAGCGGTAGTATGGGCGCCGCTCATTGCGATCTTCGCGGTCATCTGCGTCGTTTACGCCGCGTTTGTGGCCATGGGACAGAAAGACCTTAAATACATGATCGCCAACTCCAGTATCAGCCACATGGGTTACTCGGTACTGGGGATAGCCGCCCTTTCGGTGGCCAGTTTAACCGGGGCGGTGTTCCAGTTCTTTGCCCACGGGATTATGGCGGCCCTCAACTTTGCTCTCGCCGGCATGACCTACGACCGAACGCATACCCGTATCATGGCGGCAATGGGCGGGCTGGCTAAAGTCATGCCCGTACTCGCCATCGCTTTCGCCATCGGCGCACTTGCTTCGGTAGGCCTTCCGGGAACTGCGAGCTTCTGGGCCGAGTTCTCCGTGTTTGTAGGGTCCTTCCCGGTATTCCCGCTCTGGGCGATCCTGTCGATTTCCGGGATTGTGTTCACGGCTTACTACATGCTCCGGGCGGTACAGCGGGTGTACTTCGAACCGCTGAAAAAGGAATACGCCGAGTTGAAGGATGCCGTATGGTACGATTGGGTCGTCATAAGCGTGATTATCTTCTTTATCGTTGCCATGGGTGTATACCCCTCGCTGCTTATGGACCTGATCGGCAGCGGGCTGGAACCCATCCTCGCAGGTCTGCCGGAGGCCAAACCGGCAATCGACCTCGGTTGGCTGTCGGCTTTGGGAGGTGTGAAGTAGATGATGAGCGTGGGTTTGTTGTTACCGGAAATCATCGTTGGCGCAGCCGGGCTCATCGTCCTTATAGAACGGCTGTTCTCGAAGGGAGAGCCCGGACGAAAGGACGCCGCCTGGTTTGGAGCCGCGGCGGTTCTCGTGGCGCTTTTTGCGACCTTTAAGCTATTCGGCACCAACGTAACCGCCTTTTACGGGAGTTACAGGGTCGATGACCTGGCTGTGTTCTTTAAAATCGTTGCCCTTGCGGCTGCGGGGTTGACCCTGCTGTTCGCCCCGGATTTCCTGGCCCCGCGCGGGGTCAAAACCGGTGATTTCACCGCGCTGGTTTTGTTCGCGGCGGGCGGCATGATGCTCCTTCCCTCGGCGCTCGACTTCATCACCTTGTTCATTTCGCTGGAACTGATAAGCATCAGCTTTTACGTAATGATTGCGATGCAGAGGGGTGAAGTCCGCCCGGCGGAAGCAGGGCTTAAATACTTGCTTCTCAGCGGGATGGCGTCCGCCATCCTCCTGTACGGGATGAGCCTTATTTACGGCCTTACCGGGAGCACCTACCTGGCAGCGATCAGGCAGGCATTGAGCGCCGGTGAGCCGCCTATTTTGGCCGGGATCGCGTGCCTGATGATCCTTGCCGGACTTGGTTTCAAGATCTACCTTGTGCCGTTTCACATGTGGGCGCCCGATGTTTACGAGGGGGCATCGTCACCGACGGTCGCTTTTCTGGCGAGCGGGTCAAGTGCAGCGGCGCTGGCCGCCGTACTCCGGCTTTTCGGCGAGAGTTTCGCCGGGCTGGCCGGGCTTTGGGTGCCGATATTGCTGATCATGGCTGTAATCACCGTCGCTGTCGGTAACATTGTCGCTTTACCCCAAACCAACGTCAAACGGCTGCTCGCATACTCCAGCATCGCCCATGCAGGCTACATACTCCTTGCCATCGTGGCCGGGGGGCGAAGCGGGACGGCGGCCGTTATGTATTACTCGTTGCTTTATGCGTTTTCAGTTGTGGCCGCCTTCGGCGTAATCAGCGCCTTTGCCGAAACCTCGGGGGGCGACATCCGGAGCTTCGCGGGGCTTGCCCGCCGTGCGCCGTTCCTGGCGTTTGTCATGATGGTGGCGCTCGCGTCCCTCGCCGGCATCCCGCCGCTGGCCGGATTTATGGCAAAATTCGCGGTCTTTGCGGCTGCGGTGCAAGCCGGGTACATCATGGTGGCCGGTATCGCCTTGCTGCTCAGCGTGATTTCCATCTTCTATTATTTCCAGGTTATCAAAGTTATGTATGTCGAGGAGCCTGCAGAAGCTACCCCGATAACCTTCGGGCTGGGAACGTACGCCGCGTTGCTCCTTGGACTGGCAGGCATTATCATGCTGGGCGTAGTGCCGGGCCCCTTGATGCACATAGCGCAAGTAGCTGCAGGCTTTGCGCGTTTTTAAAAGTTGTCGCAGGTAACGGCGCCGGCCTGTTTGAACTTGTCGGTCTAAAAATAATATAAGCTTAAAGCAAATTAGCCGGAAGGCTCCAATGCCTCCCGGCTTTTGTTTTTATAACGGTACACTTCTATCTTGACTAAAAAATTCGCAGTCCTCCGGTTGGTTTATTAAAATCTCGGCTCTTCAACCAACTAAGTTTTTAATCGAAAGGTTAAATTCATATTGCGAAAGGCGGTCTTGTATGCTAAAATAATTAGAATATTTTGAATATTCTGAAAAAGGAGGCAAGAGGATGGAATTTACCGCGTACCTGGCTTGGGTTTCCGTGGCGGTCTTCGTCTTTATGGTGGCGTACAGGGTAGTGAAGTATGCTTCCATGCCGCTTTCTCTCCGGTGGGAACTCTACCCCGTACCTCACGAACCAAAAGGTGGCGGCTCCTACATGGAAGAAGTCGACTTCGTCAAAAAACCAATTCACTCCAACCGCGTTGCAGGGCTTATGGAGATGGCTTCAGAGGTCTTTTTTCTGAAAAAAGTAAAAGAGCACAACAGGTTTGGGATCTGGCCTTTTTCCCTTTCCATGCACTGGGGAATTTATCTTCTTTTTCTGTGGGTCCTGCTATTGGTGATAGAAGCTGTTTTCAAATTGGGCTTTCTCCCTACCATTACGAATGTCTGCGGTAAAATTGCCTTTGTACTCGGTGCTTTTGGCTGCTTTACGCTGGTTTTGAAGAGGGCCGGAGCAAAGAAACTTGCCCTATACACAGCCCCCGAAGACTACTTCAACCTCTTCTTCCTGTTGGCCATATTTGTCACCGGCATTATTTCGTGGTCTATTGACCCGTCTTTTGCCTACGCGAGGGCTTACGTCAAAGAAGTAACATTAGTACAGCCGGTCCCGGTTCCACTTCCAACCGTAGTGCTTCTCAACTTCATACTATTTGAACTCTTCCTGTTATACATGCCTTTTTGCAAGCTTTTGCACTGGCTTGGAAAATACTTTACCATTGACAAAATCATTTGGGACGACGCTTTCAAGGTGAAGGATTCACCCGCTGACAAAAAGGTTATGAAGCAACTCGGTTATGTAGTGACCTGGCGGGGGCCCCATATAGTGCCGGGGAAAACGTGGCTGGAGGAAGCGCAGATTATGGGCGGAGGTGAGAATTAAATGTCGAAGCGCAAAGGTGATGTTACCTTTAAGGACATGGCTCAGTTGACTGACGAGCCGCTTATGTCGCTCAGGGTGGAGGACCTGATGCACGTCCCCAACCTGGGTGTGGAGCCTCCGATTCAACCTCCTCCGGAGAAATGGGTCAATACCTACGAACTATCGCTGGATGGACATTCCCCCCTAGGTTTCCCCAAGCCAAAAACGGAAGCGGAAAAAGCAAAGCTGGTCGAAGGGTTTCTCAGCGGGCTCGAAAAGCTCTTTGACCCCCAGAACAACTGGACCTTTTTAAAGATCCTGAGACTCACGATGGATTACTGTATGCGTTGCCAGACCTGCTCCGACGCGTGCCACGTATATGCGGCAAGCGGGGAGCAGGAGGTTTACAGGCCCACCTTCAGGTCGGAAGTCCTGCGGAGGCTCTACAAAAGGTATTTTACCCCCGGGGGCAAGCTGCTGAAATCGTTTGTGGGCGCGGACGTGGTCCTGAACTACAAGACGGTGATCAGACTTCTGGAGTCCGCCTACCGGTGCAATGTTTGTCGCAGGTGCGTTCAGGTGTGTCCGATGGGGATCGACAACGCCCTGATAACGAGGGAGATCAGGAAACTGTTCAGCCAGGAGATGGGCATATCCCCGAGAGAGCTGGGGGAAAAGGGCACCAGGCAGCAGTTGAAGACCGGTTCCTCGACCGGGATGAGTCCCACGGGTTTTAAGGACATTATCGAGTTTATCGAGGACGACATAGGGGAAAAAACGGGGAAGAATATAAAAATCCCCGTGGACAAGAAAGGCGCGGACATCCTTCTCATTCACAACGCGGGTGAATACCTTTCCTGGCCCGAAAACCCGGCGGCGTTTGCCATCCTTTTTGACGCTGCGGGTATTGACTACACGCTGAGCAGCGAGCACATAGGGTATGACGGGGTGAACTACGGCCTCTTCTGTGATGACGTTGAAGCGGCGAGGATAGCTTTAAAACACCTCGTGATCGCCAAGCAACTGGGGGTAAGAAAG
>QZIW01000088.1 GCA_003604985.1 Ammonifex sp. | reverse complement strand
TTGAACCTTGAACGTTGAACCTTGAACGTTGAACGTCGAACTGTTAATAAAGCGCCTCGTTGGCGGGATCGAACCTTTCCAGGCTGCCGTCTTCGTCGATGTCAAAGACCTGGACGCCTTCCTTATCGATCCGGTACTCAACGCAACAGTCCCAGCAGAAAAAGTGGTCAACCCCGACCTTTCCCGTAGCCCTGCCGCCGCAAACCGGGCAGTCCACAAATCTAACCTCCCTTTAGCGCTGTTGGCCGTCGGACGCAGCATCTCAGTACGTCAGTGCGTTCTTTACTCGTGTTTTTATTCTGAATTCTGTATTCTGACTACTGTATTCTAAAATTAAACCTAAAACTATTATGCCCTGGTAAAAAAGAAAAATGCCGCTTGAAGCGGCCCTTGTTATTAGTTTTAATTACTTCGTGTAGGACATTCCCGTGCGGCGCGCAACCGTGCCGTACGAAAACCTGATAATGTTTACAAGTTCATCGAGGCGGAGAACCAGTCCTGCTATTACAAAGACTGCTGCACCGGTAAGGACGTCGGTAACGACGCGGACCACGAGGGCCAGACCGCCGGTACCCAGGTGTCCGGCAAGCAATCCGTCCAGCCCGTAGACCGCCAGACCCATTACCCCCGCAGATATTGCGACACGCCCCGTGAAGTTGAAAAAAGGACGGTCAAAGAGTTCCGGGAGGCGCCGCCGGAGTAACAAGGCGAAAATGGACATGTTCAGGATTACCGTCAGCGAAGTAGCCAGCGCCAGACCGGCGTGCTGGAGAAACCGGACCAGGACGAGGCTGAGTATAATCTTAACCACCAGCGTTGACGCCGAGACGAAAAACGGCGTCCTTGTATCGTGCATGGCAAAGAAGCCGCGGACCAGAGGCAGGTTCAGACACAGGCCCGCGAGGCCTATCGCGTAGAACAAAAGCGCGCTGGCCGTCATGCTCGTGGACTGGGCGTCGAACGCGCCGCGTTGGAACAACAGGCCCACCACCGGCTCGCGGAGCACAATCAAACCTATGGCTCCGGGAACACCCAGCAAGAGAATTACTTTCATGGCCCGCTGCAGGACGCGGGCCATTTCCGCCCGCCGGTTCTCCGCCACAAGCTGACTTAACGTGGGAAAGACCGCGGTGGCCACGGCGGTAACGAAAAGCCCCTGGGGAAGGTTCATCAGCTTGTTCGCATAGTTAAGCGACGAGATGCTGCCTGCGGCCAGGCCGGAAGCCAGCCTCCAGTCAACCATGGTATAGACTTGCATGATACCCGACATAAGGATTACCGGAAGGATCAGCGCCAGTACCCGGCGGACTTCGGGGTGCCTGATGTCGATTTGGAAAGAGTACTTGAAACCGACGTGCCGCAGCGCCGGCAACTGTACCAGACCCAGGACGACCGCCCCGGCTACGGCGCCTCCCGCCAGGCCGTAGATGCCCCACAACTTGCCCCCTAACAGGGCACCGGCGATAATCGTGAGATTCTGCGCCGCGGGTCCGAAAGCCGGCGGGCCGAAGACCTGGTTGGCGTTCAGAATGCCCGCGAATACGCCCGCCAAAGTCATGAAAACGATTGCCGGCATCATTACGGCCGTGAGCCGGGTCGCCAGTTGGAGGGTTTCCGGCTTAAAACCGGCCCCCAGCGTCCCCGCAATAACCGGCGCGCCCACCATCCCCAGTATGGCCAGCGCCGCCATCACCGTGAAAACGGTGTTGGTTACTAGGCTTAACATGCGCCAGGCTTCCTCGCGGCGCCCTTCCGCGGCGTACTCTGCGAACACGGGCACGATAACGGTTGTAAGCGCCATTCCAATCACGCCGTAAAAGATGTAGGGAATTATGTACGCCACAAAGAAAGCGTCGGCCGTTCCCCCGGTCCCAAATCCGTAGGCGATGGCCATCTCCCTGCCCAGGCCGAGGACCCGGGACAGCAAAGAAAGCGCCAAAATCAAAACGGTGGCGCGGGCAATAGTGTTACCGGCGCTCATTACGCAACCCCATGTCGCTGATTCACTGTGAAGCGTTCTCCATTAAAGCAGCACTCCTGCAGACTTAACACCTTATTTTATCACATTCCGGCAGCAAACCATAGATTATGC
This sequence comes from Ammonifex sp., assembly GCA_003604985.1. Lineage (GTDB taxonomy): Bacteria > Bacillota > Desulfotomaculia > Desulfotomaculales > Ammonificaceae > SURF-55. The sequence continues at coordinate 11,079 of QZIW01000088.1, read as the reverse complement.
TTAGATTGTGCTGATGGAGTGCAGCATCGAAGGTTCAGCACCACACCAGATTTTACAACGAGGGGGTAAGGACGAAATCGTGCTTTATTGTTATACGGGCAACACGTCGGGACTCGCCTGCGGCGTTTTGGAAGCAGAGGGGCTCAAGGTCAAAAGCTTGCGGTTCGGTTACGACATAGCCTGGGTAGGAACCAAAACAGCCGACCGGGCGGTCAGGGCGACCGTGGAGGACATGTACGGCAAAGCCTCGGAATGCGGCGGGTGAGGCAGCCAGTAGCGCTTTCGTCGAAGGCTGTAAGAAAGAATCCAGAAGTCAGAATTCAGAAGTCAGAATCCAGAATCCAGAATTAACGTTGAACGTCGAACGCAGAACGGACCCCAAAGGTCCGTCAGAATAAGCTTTAACTTCGAACTTCGAACCTAGAACCTAGAACTGTCATACCCCCGAGGATGACCTAAACGCCACTCCCATGCCGTCCGGATTATCGTCTCCAAGTCGCCGTAGCGCGGCCGCCAGCCAAGCTCCTCCTTGATCCGGCGGGAGGACGCCACCAGAACCGCCGGGTCTCCCGCGCGCCGCGGCCCTTCCAAAACAGGTATTTCACGGCCGGTAACGCGGCGGGCGGTCTCCACCACCTCCCGCACCGAGGCGCCTCGCTCGTTGCCGAGGTTGTAGACACGCGATGGATGCCCGTCGGCCAGCGCCTTTAAAGCCAGAACGTGCGCCGCCGCCAGGTCGGTAACGTGGATGTAGTCCCGGATGCAGGTGCCGTCCGGCGTCGGGTAATCAGTCCCGAAAATCGTCACCGCGTCGCGCCGCCCGAGCGCGGCCTCCATGACCGCCGGTACCAGGTGCGTCTCCGGTCGGTGGTCTTCTCCCATCAGACCTTCCGGGTCGGCGCCCGCGGCGTTGAAGTACCGCAGCGCCACGAATTTCATCCCGTAGGCTTCACCGTACCACCTTAGCGCCTCTTCGAAAGCCAGCTTCGTTGCACCATAAGGGTTGAATGGCGCCAGGGAATGGTCCTCCTCGATGGGGATTTGGGTTGGTTCTCCGTAAACCGCGGCCGAAGAGGAAAAAATGAAATACGGGACACCCGCTTCCCGCACGGCCTCCAGGAGCGCCAGCCCTCCCGCCACATTGTTTCGGTAGTAAAGCGCCGGGTCTGCCACTGACTCCCCCACCAGGCTCAGCGCCGCGAAGTGGAGTACGGCCTTGATTCCCCGCGACCGCAAAAGAACCCGTACAAGTTCCCCGTCCGCGGTGTCCCCCCAGACGAACTCGACTCCGGAAAGCACTTCCGCCACCGCCCGGTGTCCACGCGAAAGGTTGTCCAGCACGGTCACCTGATACCCCGCCCGCTGCAGTTCCCTGACCGTATGGCTTCCAATGTAGCCAGCCCCGCCGGTGACCAGCACGCGCAGCACTATTCCTCCACGTCGTATGGATTGACGGCGATTAAGCCATCGATATATTTAAAGTGCCTGGTATTTAAAGTAAAAAGGACGGCCTCGTTAACCTTAGCCGTCGCCGCAATTAAGGCATCAATTGGTTCCAGGCCATGCGAACGCCGATACTTTGCTAAAAGGCTGCCGGCCACGGTTGCGGTCCGGCTGTCTACCGGACAATGTTCGAAGATCGCCAACAACTCGCTTACAGCCGCCAAGCGCTCTTCGGTCATTTTGGGTGCGGCCGTTGTCTCCATTATGGTAATGGTGGAAATCAGGCCTTCAAGGCTGCCGTCTTCAATCTCCTTCAATACGTTCGCGGCCTGCGGTACACCGCGCAGATGGTCTATGATGATATTTGTGTCAACGACCACCTTCAAGCTCGTCCAACCTCCTGCCGGAACCCCTGCGCAACTTCTCAACAAACTCCCGGCCGCTCATTTCCATATCGGAAAGCAGCCCCGACGTTCTTTCCACCACGCCTTTCGGCACCCTCTTTTTACGCGCGGGCTTCAGGACTATCCGTTCCCCCTCTTCTATTTTTACGGAAAGGATGTCGCCTTCTTCGATATTCAACTTTTTCCTTGCCTCTACCGGTATCACTACCTGGCCCCTTGAAGAAACCACGGTGGTATTCATTTTCGTCCCTCTCTTATCGATTAAGATATATCTTACTTTATTCTATTGCGTGTTTCTGTTGCCGTCAACGGCCCGATTCCAGAAACTTAACCTTGAACGCTTTTAGCCTTAATGCCTAACTTCGACCACCACCAGGAGCACCATGACCGCCAGCATCCAGTGCCGGGCGCCCTTCAGGCCCGATGCCCCCAGAGCGCCAACCAGAAAAATCCCAGTACTCCGTAAGTTACTACGTGCGCCCATTTTCGCACCCGAAACTCCATAAACCCAGCCGGGTCCCCCCTGCTGTCCACCGGTTGCCCGTTGTACGAAAAACGGACCGGCGGTATGTTGCGGACATTCTCCATCAGCCACTTATGTTGCGAGATCTCAGGCCGCAAGTCCTGCTCCACAAACGACTGGTTGGAAAGTTGAAAGTGATATTATACTCTTCCTCACCCATCCCGCTCAACTTATAGATATGTTACTTATCTGCCTTCCCAAAATACAACTGCCTTACAATCAGCAAATTTTAAATTCTGGGCAGTCTACCCACTGATCGCTCCCGGCTCCCCCTATCATGTCTCCCCGGGTCTGTCATGTCGGCTATCCCTGTCTCTAAGTGAGCGCCACCAGCCGGGGTTTTCCGTGTACCAAATTACTGTCCGACGTAGGACCTCGGTGAATGAATGCTCTTTTCGCCAACCCAGTTCCTGTTGTATTTTAGCGGCATTTATCGCATACCGCCGGTCGTGTCCCGGACGGTCGGTGACAAAGGCGATCAGATCCTCTTTCTTCCCCAGTAAACTCAGAATCCGCCGTACCAACTCCAGGTTGGTCATCTCCCCACCGCCCCCGATGTTGTAAATCTCGCCTGGTTTCCCGTTAAGGATGACCAGTTCCAATGCCCGGCAGTGATCCGCTGCGTACAGCCAGTCCCGGACGTTCTGCCCGTCCCCGTAAACGGGAACCGGTTTATCTTCCAGGGCGTTGGTGACAGCCAGCGGGATCAGTTTTTCAGGGAACTGGTATGGGCCGAAGTTGTTCGAGCACCTGGTGATAATAACGGGCAGCCCGTGCGTACGGTGGTAGGCCCGGCAGAGCAAATCCGCGGCAGCCTTGCTGGCAGCATAGGGGCTATTCGGGGCCAGGGGTGAGGTTTCGGTGAAAGGCGGATCGGCAGGTCCGAGCGAGCCGTAAACCTCGTCGGTGGACACTTGGACGAACTTGGTCACCTCATGGCGCCGTGCAGCATCCAGCAAAACCTGCGTCCCCTGGACGTTGGTACGGATGAAAGGCGCGGCGTTCGCGATGCTCCGGTCCACGTGCGTTTCCGCCGCAAAATTAACCACCACATCCACGCCGGCAGCGAACACCTGTTCCACTACGTCCGGGTCAGCAATGTCACCCCGCACAAAACGGTAATTGGGAAACCAGGCCGCGACGTTCCGTAAATTTTCCGGATTACCCGCGTAAGTGAGTTTATCCAGATTAATAACAATCCAGTCGGGGTAGCGGTCAATGACGCAGTGTATAAAATTAGAACCAATAAAACCTGCCCCACCGGTGACGAGAAGCTTCACGAGACTTCCTCCTTGCCAATCACTGCCAAGTACCGCTCCAAGGCATCTTCCCAGGCCGGCAACAAATAACCTATCGTCTCACGTAATGGAAAAGAATCAAGAAGCGAGTTCTTGGGGCGTACCGCTGGACGCGGAAACTCCGTAGTGGAACACGGTTCAATCACTACAGGTAGATTAGCCTTTTCTGAAATTTTTTGGGCAAAATTAAACCAGGTGGTCGAACCTTGGTTAGTAGCATGGTAAATACCATAGCACCGCGTTTCAATTAGATCGGCGATAGCGCGGGCCAGATCTATGGTATAAGTCGGGCACCCGTTCTGATCGTTGACCACACGGAGAACACCACTTTTTTTTCCTGACCGCAATATGGTTTCTACGAAGTTTTTACCGCCTGGGCCGAACAGCCAACTAGTTCGTACTATATACCACCGGCATCCTATCGTGGCAACAGCTTGTTCCCCCCAAAGTTTGCTTGCTCCGTACACGTTGAGGGGTCTTGGGTCGTCAAAAATTTCATAGGGGAAAGCCTTATTGCCGTCAAAAACATAGTCCGTACTGACCTGCACTAAATCCGCTTCCGCATCCCTGCAAACTAAAGCAAGATTACGTGGCCCAAGGCCATTGACTGCAAATGCTTTTTCACGCGCAGTTTCCGCTCCATCAACATCGGTGTAGGCTGCGCAGTTAACAACTACATCAGGCCGGTACCGAACCAATACATTTCGGACTTCTTTTACATCTGTTACATCTAAATCTCCGCGGCTTAACGGAATAGTGGTCCATTCCCGTGCTTCAATTGCAGAAACAACGGCCTGGCCAAGCATCCCTTTTGCGCCTGTCACCAGGACTTTCAAATTTAGCAACCTCCCAATTGCAGAATGATTAGACTTAGGCTACCGGCCTTGTGAAGTCAACCACTCTTCGTTTCCCAACTGAACGGGATAGCGGGGTCGTTGTGAGGTAACCGGTATTCGTCCGGCTGCTCGTAATTGTAGAGTTCGGTGGGAAAATTTACAATAAGCGCAATCTTTCCACCTTCACTGGTAAAGCCGTGGTAAACCATAGGTGGGATTTTAAGCAGAATGGGGTTTAAAAGCCCCATGTGAAAAACGTTAACCTGTCCTTTCGTGGGACTGTCATCCCTCGGATCGTAGAGCGCTACCTTGGCCATGCCCCACACGCAGACAAAGTGGTCCCACTGCAGTTTGTGGTAGTGCCAGGCCTTGATCACGCCCGGGTAACAGGCTGTAACGTATGACTGACCGAGTTTATCGAACTCCGGCCAGTCGCGGCGCAACATTTCCATAAGAAAACCACGGTCATCAGGAATAAGCCGCAGTTTTTTCACCTGGACGCCGTGAATCAGTTCCATTTCCCTTTCTCCCCCGTTAAATAGTTATCTCGCAGTCGTCACCGATAAAAAAGCGCAGTGTCCTGCGCGTGCCGTCGGTTCGCCTGACGCGGGCTTTGGAGCCGATGAGGCTGTCTTCCACGGGACCCACGCGTTCCAGACTGCAGCCGTCCAGCACCACTGAGTGCTCGATGCTCACTTCGCGCATAACCACCCCGTCGCCGATGGTCGTAAACGGGCCCACGAAAGAATCTTCAATCAGGCTGTCGGACCCAATCACCACCGGTCCGCGAACCGTGCTCCGGATGATCCTGCTGCCCTGGCCCACGGTCACCCGTCCGGCGATGACGCTTTCGGCATCTACTACCCCTTCAACCCGGCGCTCGGTATATTCATCCAAAACTATACGGTTTGCTTCCAAAATGTCGTCTTTTTTCCCGGTGTCCAGCCACCAGCCCTCCAGGACCCGAGCGTCCACCCGGTGGCCCGTGTGCAGTAGTTCCTGGACGGCGTCGGTAATCTCCAGTTCGCCGCGCCAGGAGGGCTTGATCCGCTCAACGGCATGGTGAATGAGTGGCGTGAAGCCATAGACCCCAACCAGCGCCAATTGGCTCGGCGGCTCCTTCGGCTTTTCCACCAGGTGCATCACCTGCCCGCGGTCGTCGAGCACGGCCACGCCGAATGCCCGGGGATCCGCCACCTCCTTGAGCAGGATGACCACCGCAGCGGAACCGACGGCCAGCGCGTCCACGACCTGTTTGACACCCCCTTGAATAAGGTTGTCTCCCAGGAACATAAGAAAGGGATCTTCGCCCAGGAAAGGCCGGGCGGTCTTAACCGCATGGGCCAGCCCGGCGGGCTGGTCCTGGAGAATGAAGGTAAACCTGGCCCAACCGCTAAAAATGGTACTGATCGCCGCCTTAACGCTTTCACCGGTTTCCGGCGAGATGATTACCCCGATGTCGGTAATACCAGCTTCGAGGATGTCCCGCACCACATAATGCAGAATAGGCCGGTTGGCTACCGGGATCAGTTGCTTAGCCATCGTATAGGTCAAGGGACGAAGGCGTGTACCTTTACCGCCGGCCAGAATGAGTGCTTTCATTTGGTTCCCCTTCCTTGACAAAACTCTCGCCATTTCTCAGTAGGAAACAAGTGGGCCGCAACGATCATTTCACCTGCGGTCTTACTCTTACACCTTATATTTTTTCACCATCCCAGAACGCATTCTCGGCGAGAAGCTCTGCCTGACGGAGAGTGCGCTCAGCCTGCGTAACGCGGTAACCGATAAGGGGCCGCCTTGTCCTGCAAACTCATACTGTCAGCCGGCCTATCTTTGCCGCCTCCATCGTCTCAATTCGCCACTGACACTACAACGATGTGCTGTTGAACTTAGAACTTAGAACCGACCCCAAAGGTCAATCAGTTGAAGCCTAACGTTTAATTAAGCCGTTCAAATAGCACAATCCCTTTTTTCATTGCTTCTTGGGCGATGGGATTATTCAGTTCCTCTATCGTGAAGGGGAAGACCTCGACGGGAAAATCCAACAAGAATTTGTCGGCCCACCTCATAATTCTATCCGTAAACGCACCATCTTCTCTTTTTAGAACAATCAAGATATCTGCGTCGCTTCCCGGTACTGCCCTTCTTTCGGCCAGCGACCCGAAAAGAATAATCTTCTTTACATTTGCATCCTTCTCCCCGACTCTCATCGCAGCCTCACGAATTTCCTCAAGCAGTCTATCTTGATCGAGCCAAAAGACTCTCACAGAATTCCACGACTGTTCGACTACAAAAGAGCGCATCTTGCGCATCTCTCCTCGTAAAGTACTCGTAAGGGCTTCCCGACTGAAAACCGTTTGGATACCTTGCGGGAATATAGTATTTATCCAAGGTTTTCGCGCAATCCAAAAGCTCGTCGCCGACGCTCACCCTAACCTGACTCAAGAGGCATCTAAGCAGATCGACGATAGAATGGCCCCAGAGGGTGTTGGCCAAACACCTCGCAGGTGCTCCTGCCGGTTTTATCACAATCATTTTACCACGAAAAGGATTTTTCCTGCCACTCACCGTGAGGGGACCGGCTACTTTTCGCAAAGAAAAAGTTGCCTGTCCCCTCTGTTTTGGTTATAGACGGCTTTCTTGAAACCAAGCCCTTCTATGTCAAGCTGCTCCACATACTTATCTATTATTCGGAGAGCGCTGTCGTCACTTATATAATCATCAATGCTTTCCGGGAAATGTTGCATTCCGTGTTCTCTATCACGTCTGCCTTCTCTTCGCGGACATTTCGGTGCTCATTCACTTCAGCCTCACGGCTTCCGGCCTGCTGCCTTGCTGTCCGCCGGTGGTCCTCTCTCAGTTGCGGCCGTTTGCCGCGATCACCGCACATCAAGTTTCGGGTTCCGACTTTTCGCGGCCATTTTCGCTAATTATCTTTCTCCGGATTTTCAAAGAGAACTCCGTGAGGAACCTTTCCACGTCTTGTAGTTGCCGCCTGACTACGGTTTCGTCGAATTCGGCCAGGGGGAGATAATCTGCCTGATGACGGGTATGGAACAATTCATCGTATAACCTGCCGTACGGTTTATCAACTTCGCCGGTGCGGACGAATTCTTTATGGAAGGCTGCACGCACTGCGGAGTGCTTGCCTAACTTTTCTCCCCTTGCGGATAGTGCTTGCTGTTACCAAATAAAACAGCACGTAATACAGGCGATTGACGGCAAAAGATAGCCGGCCGGCTTCCAGTTCGCTCCGGGCGGATTCCAGGCTCTCTTCAGCCTTTCCCAGCCAGTAATGAACCAGTTCTTCCCGGCGCGGGTCTTTATTCATACCGGAATACCGTCCTGCTGGACTTCTGCGTGTAAGAGAGTCAGGGAAAGGACTCCCTGGTTCCAGGAAAAAGCATCAACCACTACCACGCTAAAATTGGTACCGTATTTATAGTTGATCTCAAAAATAGCATCGTAAACTATGTTGCGGTCTCGATGGGTTAACTTCTCCTTGGTAATGGCCAAAAGGTCAATATCCGATTCCTCGCCGTGCTCGTTGCGAGCAACGGAGCCGAAGAGAATCAGCTTTTCCAGCGAGAATCGCTTTTCGATCTCTTCTTTCGCCTCGAGAACAGCCCTCTTTTCTACATCCGTAAGGCGAAGTTCTTCCAAATTGTTGAGTTCAGAAAGTGCCTTCTCGATTTCGAGGTTAGCAGCCCAGGCCCCCTTTGTTTGTTCAAGAAGGGCTCTTTTTGCCGCCGGATCCTGCTTTCCGGCACCATAAAGGGGCCTGGCTTCGGCCAGCAGCCGCTCCAGGTCCTGAGACCGGACCCTCGCTACTCTTTCCCCTAACTTATATATGGGAAGCCTGCCTTCTTTGGCCCATTTATAGATGGTGGCACGCGCCACGCCGAGGTGGTCCGCCGCTTCTTGGACCGTTAGCCATTTGCTTCCCACCTATCATCACCTCCTGTTTGTTGCTTGTCACTATTGTATGCTCATGACATTGTTGTCATCAAGGTATAATTAGACTGTCTCGGATTTATTTACTTTGACAGCTATGAGAAAACCATCCCGATCTAAGCTTAGCGTGGCAGAGAATCATCCCCTGACAACCGAAACTTAGTCTACGGCAGCAAATTCTTTTCACGAAGAATCCTATAAAACTCCGCCGGGAGAACTATCTTTATCCCTTCGTATACTTCTATTTTACGGATGTGCTTCTTATCGCCGGTTACCAGAAAATCTGCCTTTGCCGCCATCGCGCATTCCAGAATTCGGTTATCGGCATCTTTTGCTGCGATAACTTTCAAGGCTTGTATTGGTTCAACCGCCTGCGCATTGGTCCGAACAAATTCCGTCGCCGCAGTTGCTTCTTCACCGGAAAACATGAACTTTGCTTCCAGCACGCGCTGAAATTCGTTGAGAATGAAGGAGGAAACATAAAGCTCGTACCGTTTTTTGAGGGCAACCTTGAAGATTTCCGAGGGCGCACTTCCGGGAAAAATCAGCGCAGAAACGAGGACGTTGGTGTCAAGAACAACCCGCATCATTGTCGGAGGTCATCTATCATACGTTCAACCATATCCTCATCGTAAACGCCAATTTTTCTTGCGCGGTGCGCAGCAGTGGCTTGCATCGCTTCCCATTCCCGGGAGGCAATATACTGCCGTAAGGCCTCACGGACGAGTTCGCTCCGGCTGCGATTCTCTCTCCGGGCTAAACACTCTGCTTTTTGGGCCAAGGCGGGAGGAATAGAAAGTGCCCAAACCCTTGTCTTCCGCATTTACCTCACCTTTCCTCTTCTTAGTATTACAAATTAATACTAACCCCTCCAGATACTTTTGTCAATCTCCTGGTTGGAACCCAGAGGACTCGCTATAAAAGCGTTGCAAAACTGCATAACTGTTAGAAACGAGTTCAAACGTCTGTTGGCGCTATAATCGACGAAAGCCTCTAAGGCCGCTCCAATCATCCAACCCCCACCCTCCCTGCCCAACGCCGAACACCCGTCGCCTTAACCCCGCAACGCTTCAGACAACCGTAAACCCCAAACCTCGCACGTCGAACGTAGAACGTCGAAAACCGCCCCCGCCCGAAGCGCTCGGCGTTACGGTGCAGCACCTCCGTCTTCTTGCCTTCCCGAACGTCGAACTGTTTACAGTGCGTCAGTGCGTTAGTGCGTCGGTGCGTCAGTTCCAACTTCGAACTATTTAACTTCGAACTCAGAGCTATCAGCTTTTAGCTATCAGCTATCAGGTTAAAGCAGTCCAACGCTCTTCAACACTGATGGCTGACTGCTGACGGCTGACGGCTATGAACCTTGAACGTCGAACGCAGAACGTAGAACTTTAAACGTCTATGCAGCATTCAATTTAGGAACCGTCCCCTGTCACACCTATTGAGAACCGTCTCCTGTCACACCTCTTCGCATCAATGCCTACCAGCCCTTAATAATTAAGCCAGGAAACGGGTAGTGGGATATATTCCTGGTAACCAGAGCCAGGTTTTTAGAAAAAGCTAAAGCAGCGTTGGTTACATCCGCGATAGACAAGGTATGGCCTTTGGAAAGCCACTCTTGTCTTAACTTACCGGCCCAAACTGCTTCTTCGAAAGTAGGGGTGAGAAAAAAGTAAAGCTCTTGAAGCATTTCCTTCGCCTTGTCTTGGAGGGGAGGTGGTACACCGGTAACGAATTCCGTGACCGCAACGCTGGAGACAAAAAGATCTTCAGTGTTGACCTGAAGGAGTAATTCTGTGGCTCTGGCGCGCAAACTGTGGCGCTTGCTCCGGTTTAAGTCGATTAAAAAGTCCGTATCCAGGAGAAAGCCCGTTGCTTCTTTTCCCACCTTTATTAAGTCGTCCTCTCGTCCCCGGCACGTAAGCGATTAATAAAGACCAGGGTATCCACATCGTCATCAATAAAACCCGTCGAGGTGGCAATAAACTCTCGCCGTGCTTGACGTTTCAGCTCTTTTTCGATAGCTGTGGCAATAAATTTGGAGCGGTTGCCTTTACCCACCAGGGCATCTATTTTTTTCATGATCGCCAAAGGTAACCTTATAGCCGTAACTTTTGAATGAACAGGACGGATACCCATTTCCACACCCCCTTGTAGTACATTAAGTATAACACGGAGGCAAGGTAAAAACAAGGAATAATTCGATCATCTGGTGAACCATAATGTTTTAGCTGTCACACTATTCCTCTCCAGGTACGCGGCTTCCTGTTGAGATTCTTATCGAGAAGCTCGCTCAAGAATACACCGAAGATCAGATCATAGATGAGTATCCCTTTCTGAAAAAAGAAGACATCAGAGCGGCTCTCCGTTACGCCGCGGCCGTGCTTGCTCAGGAGGAGGTTTCTTTTTTGGATAGCGCCTCTTCTTGATATTGTTCTCGGTCTAACGGAGCCGACTTCGCCCCGGATGTGCTTCATCCGCCTCCGTTGAACGTCGGACGAACCCATGAGGTCTATCCGTTTGAGCTTGCATGTAGAACGTAGAACTTCAACTGTCTAACTTCGAACTATCGAACCTCGAACTGATTTCGGGTTAGCGTGTCAAGGAACCGTCCCCTGTCACAC
>QZIW01000065.1 GCA_003604985.1 Ammonifex sp. | reverse complement strand
CTTGAGCATAACCTAGAACTTAGAATTGGTGAGGGGAGAGCAATGTGGTTCTGACGGCGGTAGAAAAAGCGGGAATTCTGGTAGAGGCACTGCCTTATATTAAGCAGTTCTACGGCAAGATCATCGTGGTCAAGTACGGCGGGCACGCGATGCTGAACTGCGAGCTGAAAGAGGCCGTTTTGACCGACCTGGTCCTGATGAAATACGTCGGCATGCACCCGGTAGTGGTTCACGGCGGCGGGCCCGAGATCAATAAGATGCTGAAACGCCTCGGTAAGGAGTCATCGTTTGTCAACGGCCTTCGGGTTACGGATGCCGAGACGATGGAAATTGTGGAAATGGTCCTCGGCCGGCTGAACAAGGAGATCGCCGCCCTCATCAACCGCCTCGGCGGGCGTGCGGTCGGCCTTTGGGGCAAGGACGCAAGCCTGTTTACCGCAGTAAAGAGGCCCGGTGTCGTCTGGTCTGCGGATGGTATTAAAATCGAGCAGGACATCGGCCTCGTGGGCGAAATAACAACCGTAAACCCCGAACTGCTTTTCAGCGTGCTTAAACAAGGTTACATCCCTGTAGTGGCGCCGATCGGGCTTGGTCCCGACGGGGAGGGGTACAACATCAACGCTGATACCGTGGCGGGGAAAATTGCGGAAGCCCTCGGCGGCGACAAGCTTATCATCCTCACGGACGTGGAGGGAATTCTAAGCAACCCGCAGGATAAGCATTCGGTGATCTCCAAAATAAAGGTGGGGGAGATCCCGGCGTTTATCGCCACCGGTAAGATTTCCGGAGGCATGATCCCTAAACTGGAATGTTGCCGGGCGGCGCTCGAGGGGGGAGTGAAGAGCGCGCATATCCTGGACGGCAGGGTGTTGCACGCAATCCTCCTCGAGGTTTTCACCGATGAGGGTGTGGGCACGATGGTGGTCCCTTAGAAACAGTAGTCAGTATTCAGTAGCCAGAAGAAAAAATGGAGTCCAATTCCGGATTCTGAATTCCGGATACTGGATTCTTAGCTAATAAATATTGCAGAATGTTGATTACGGGAGTGGTAGAGAAGTGGAATATTTTCCGGGTTTGCCCCCGACTGAGGTTATTCAACTTGCCGAAGAGTACATAATGAACACGTACTCCCGCCTGCCGCTGGTACTCACCAAGGGGGAAGGCGTGCGGGTGTGGGATGAAGAGGGCAGGGAATACCTGGATTTTGTAGCGGGCCTTGCGGTGAACTCCCTGGGACACTGCCACCCGCGGGTTGTGGCGGCCATCAAGGAACAAGCCGGCCTTTTGATGCACTGTTCGAACCTTTACTACAGTCTGCCACAGGTGTCGCTTGCCAAATTCCTGGTCGAACACACTTCTTTTAATAAGGTATTTTTCTGCAACAGCGGCGCCGAAGCGGTGGAGGCGGGGCTTAAACTGGCCCGTAAGTATGCGTACAAGAGCAGGGGCCCCGGGTGTTTTGAGATCGTTGCGGCGCAAGGTTCCTTTCACGGCCGCACTTACGGGGCCGTTACGGCTACCGGGCAGCCAAAGTATCACCAGGGTTTCGAACCTATGGTACCGGGTTTCAAGTACATACCCTTCAACGACGTAGCCGCCCTCCGGGAAGCGGTGAACGGCAAAACCGCGGCTGTCCTGCTTGAACCCGTTCAGGGGGAAGGGGGCGTTTACCCGGCTTCCCCTGAATTCCTGAGGGCGGCGCGGCAGATTACTACGGAAATTGGGGCCGTGCTGATTTTCGATGAGGTTCAGTGCGGGCTCGGGCGGACCGGGCGTTTTCTGGCCCAGGAGCATTACGGCGTAACCTCCGATCTTACCTGTCTCGCCAAGGCTTTGGGCGGCGGCTTTCCGATGGGAGCGCTCTTGAGTACCGATGCGGTTGCTCCGGGCTTTGGTCCGGGTGACCATGCTTCGACCTTCGGCGGTAATCCACTGGCCGCAGCCGCGGCCTTTGCCGCCCTTCGGGCGCTGGTTGACGAGAAACTGGTTGAGAACGCCGGCGGTGTCGGCGTATACTTCAGAGAGCGGTTGGCGGCGCTCGGGAGAGAAACGGGTTTGCTCAAAGAGGTGAGGGGGTTGGGTCTGATGATCGGAGCGGTGACTTCGGTCCCCGCCAAAGAGGTGGTCACCGCCTGCCAGGCCCGGGGGCTTATTGTGAACGCGGTAAAAGACGATACGCTCCGCTTTGTGCCGCCGCTTAACATCGGCCGGGAGGATGTTGACCGGGCGGTCGCCATCTTGAAGGAAGGGCTGCTGGCGGTGTCCAATTCTAAGGATGATCGTAACTGACATACGAACTGTTTATCCGGGAGGGCCCCGTTGGGTCCGGGCGTCTCCGGGAAGAGGGGGGTTTTAGGTGTATACGTCGCTGAGAAAAAGGTTTCACAGAAGGAATTTCCTGTCTCTCGGGGATGTTTCGGGGGAAGAAATTATGGCCATGATTGATTTCGCCCGCGAGCTTAAAGACGCCAGGTCCAGAGGGGAGACATACACTTTTTGCGTGGGCAAAACACTGGCCATGATCTTTCAGAAGCCCTCTACCCGGACGCGGGTGTCCTTCGAGGTCGCCATGTACCAACTCGGGGGTCACGCGCTTTACCTGAACGCTGCGGACCTGCAGCTCGGCAGGGGTGAAACCATTGCCGACACGGCAAGGGCCCTTTCCCGTTACGTAGACGGTATCATGATCCGGACTTTCAACCAGCAGGACGTTGAGATCCTCGCCTCCGAAGCGACCGTACCGGTGATTAACGGCCTTACCGACCGGGAACACCCGTGTCAGATCCTCGCGGACCTGATGACCATTTTTGAGCACAAGAAGCGGCTCGAGGGGTTGAAGCTCGCCTGGGTCGGAGACGGCAACAACGTCTGCCATTCACTGCTGCTGGCCTGTCCCAGCGTCGGTATGGACATTAACGTGGCCAGTCCTCCGGGCTATGAACCGCGTCCTGATATTGTGGCCGCCGCCCACGCAGCGGCGAAAAAGAGCGAGGTTAAGGTTACCGCCGACCCGGTGTCAGCGGTACACGGTGCGGACGTGGTCGTAACGGATACCTGGGCCAGTATGGGGCAGGAAGGGGAGCACCAGGAGAGGGTAAAGGTTTTTTACGATTACCAGATTAACAGCGCTCTTGTCAATCATGCGAAACCGGATTTCATTTTCCTGCACTGTCTCCCTGCTCACCGCGGTGAGGAGGTTGTTGACGAGATTATCGACGGGCCTGCGAGCCGGGTCTGGGACGAAGCGGAAAACCGTCTTCACACCCAGAAAGCCATCCTTGCTTTACTTCTTTAAAAGCATGGAGTCGGGGTCCGAATTCAGGAGTCAGTAGTCAGAAGCCAGAAGTTCTAAGTTATGCTCAAGCTGATGGACCTTGGGGGTCTGTTCAACGTTCAACATTCTACGTTAAGAAACAGATATAAATATAGAATAATGTTTTGAGTGGCTAAAGTGGTCGGAAGTTAAACTCTTTTTAAACGGGTATATGGTCTAGAATTATAGAATAGTAGAATACAGAATTCAGAATTCAGAATGTTTGACATCCCAAACCCTTCTGTATTCTGCCTTCTGACTTCTGGTATTCCAACTTTGGACTCTCGACTCGTGACTTCTTTATTCTGACTTCTGTCTTCTGAATTCTATATTCTGTATTCTGACCAAAGAGGAGATTCCTATGACTAAAAAAGTAGTGCTGGCCTATTCCGGCGGTCTTGACACGTCGATCATCATCCCCTGGTTAAAAGAGAACTTCGGTTACGATGTCGTGGCCATGGCGGCCGACCTGGGCCAGGGCGAAGAGCTTAAAGCGCTGAAAGAAAAGGCCTTAAAAAGCGGCGCGAGCAAGGTTTATGTCGAGGACGTGCGCGAAGAGTTTCTGATTGATTATGTCTTTCCGACTCTACGCGCCGGCGCGGTTTATGAGGGGAAGTACCTTTTGGGGACTTCGATGGCCCGCCCTCTGATCGCTAAGAAACTTGTGGAAGTGGCGGACCGGGAAGGTGCGGGAGCGGTGGCGCACGGCGCCACCGGCAAAGGTAACGACCAGGTGCGCTTCGAGGTCAGTGTAAAAGCACTGGCTCCCGGCCTTGAAGTGATTGCCCCCTGGCGCTTGTGGGACATACGTTCCCGGGAAGAAGCGGTTGCCTACGCCGCGGCCCGCGGTATAACGGTGCCCGTCACCAAAGAACGACCTTACAGTATGGACCGCAACATCTGGCACCTCAGCCACGAGGGCGGCGGCCTGGAGGACCCGGGGAACGAGGCGCCTCAAGACATCTGTCTCCTGGTTACCCCGCCGGAGAAAGCCCCTGCCGATCCCGTGTACCTTGACCTCGAGTTCGAGGCCGGGACTCCCGTGGGTGTCAATGGTGCCCGCCTCGACCCGGTAGCGCTCGTGGAGCAGTTGAATGCCGTGGCCGGGGCGAACGGTGTCGGGGTAGTGGACATGGTCGAGAACCGGTTGGTGGGCATGAAGTCCCGTGGTGTTTACGAAACTCCGGGCGGGACGGTGCTTTTTTACGCCCTCAGGGAGCTGGAGCGGCTGACGTTGGACAGGCTCACACTGCACTTTAAAGAAGGTGTGGCGCAAAAGTACGCGGAACTGGTATACGACGGCCTCTGGTTTTCTCCGCTCCGGGAAGCCCTGGACGCTTTTGTTACGGTGGTATCCCGCACCGTGACCGGGAAGGTACGCATCAAAATGTACAAGGGCAACCTCACCACGGCCGGAGTCTGGTCGGCGCATTCTCTCTACGTAAAAGACCTGGCTACTTTCGAGCGTGACGAAATGTACAATCAGAAGGACGCTGCGGGTTTCATCAACTTGTTCGGCTTGCCTTTGAAGGTACGGGCGCTGGTGGAAAAGGCGGCCGGCAGGGGGAAGGATGAAGGCGGAAGGCGGAAGGATGAATAGGCGGAGGGATGAAGGCATCTTTGATTCATCCGTCACCCTTCATCCTTGCACCGCAAGTGCTTGCTCGGAGTCAAAAAAAGGCCTGATTGCCGGAGTTTACGATTGGAAGAGGAGGGGAAAAGCGTGGGCAAGCTTTGGGGCGGCCGTTTTCGGAAGGAAACCGACCGGCGGGTGAGAGCCTTTGGCGATTCCTTGAGCTTTGATTTCCGCCTTTGGCCTTACGACCTCCAGGCGAGCGAGGCACACGCCCGGATGCTTATCCAGATCGGGGTGCTGAGCCCCGCCGAGGGGGAAACCATACTCAAAGGCCTCCAAAAAATCTATGGCGAATTTATGGACGGCAAGGTTGAACCGACTGGGGAGGAAGACGTTCACTCGCTTATCGAAACCCTGCTTGTGAAATGGGCGGGAGAAGTGGGCAAGAAGCTCCACACCGGCCGGAGCCGGAACGACCAGGTGGCCACCGATCTGAGACTTTTCCTGCGGGATGAAATCCAGGCGGTGCGTGAAATGCTCTTCGAGTTACGGCTTGCGCTGGCCGACCTGGCGGCGCTGCACTGTGAAACGCTGATGCCGGGGTACACGCACCTTCAACCTGCCCAGCAGGTCAGCTTCGCCCACCACCTCCTGGCATATTATGAGATGTTCACCAGGGATGACCAGCGGCTTGAAGACTGCCTCCGGCGGACAAACGTGCTACCTCTCGGGGCCGGCGCTTTAGCCGGAACGACTTTCGCGCTTGACCGGGAGGCTACGGCCGCGGAACTCGGCTTCAGCTCGGTAGCGCAGAACAGCATGGACGCGGTCAGCGACCGGGACTTCGTGGTCGAGTTTTGCGCTGCGGCTTCGCTCGTCATGGTCCATCTAAGCCGGTTCTGCGAGGAGCTTATCCTGTGGAGCACCCCCCAGTTCGGGTTCATCGAACTCGACGACGCGTACACCACGGGATCGAGCATGATGCCGCAAAAGAAAAACCCCGATGTTGCGGAGCTTTGCCGCGGCAAAACAGGGCGCGTGATCGGAAATTTAACCGGGATGCTCGCGGTTTTGAAGGGGTTGCCGCTGACCTACAACAAGGATATTCAGGAAGACAAGCCCCTGCTTTTCGACTCCGTGGACTCACTGAAGGGGTGCCTTGAGGTATTCATTCCCATGCTCCTTACGCTTGAGGTTAACAGCGACCGTATGAGCGCCGCGGCGGAGCAAGGGTTCTTGAACGCGACCGATTTGGCGGAGTACCTTGTGCGTAAGGGTCTGCCTTTCAGGGAAGCTCACGCGGTTGTCGGCAAGGTGGTGCTTTACTGCCTGGAGCAGGGTAAACAGCTCGAAGGCATGACCCTTGAGGAATATCACCTTTTTTCCTCCGTCTTCGAAGAAGACGTTTTTCAGGCTGTAGCACTTCAGGAAGGCCTCAAGGCCCGACGGGTTTTGGGCGGTCCGGCGCCGGAAATCGTAAAACAGCGCATAGAAGAGATAAAAAAGATTTTACGAAAAACTGATTGACAGGGTTCTAATTTTTCGTTAAGCTAAAAGTGTAAGTTATTTCTTTCACAAAACGTTTTCGTAGGCCGGCCTTACCAAACGGGGTGACCTACAATGAGAAACTTAACTGAGGCTTTTCGGGTTCTAAAGGCGGCCGGGTGCAAGCTTGCGCCCGTGCCGGGTACCAAATGGTACGAAATCAGCGGTCCTGACGGTTGGGCCGTACTGGTCAAAGAAAAAGATATTGTCGGGGTACTGGGCACCACCGACCCGGAACAGATCAAGGAGCGGTTGCGTAAAGCAGACCTTGTAACCGCCTCCACACCTTATTCTTGAGCGGAAAATTGATTTCTGTCCCTTAACTACAAACCCCCATCCCTTAGGCCAGTTCGACTGGCCCTATTTTTTTGGTGCGAGGGACCTGACGGCTTTGAAATCCGGGATGGTTACACATTCTTTCTCTTGACAGGCAGCCCGATAAAATGTAAAATTTCACCCGATTCCCGTACTCTACAGGAGGACAATTCATGTATAAAATCGCGGTAATTCCAGGTGACGGCACCGGCCCCGAACAAATCAGGGAGGGGATCAAGGTCTTAACGGCTGTTGCGGAACTCGAAGGGTTTAAGTTCGAAGCCTTAACTTACGACTTTGGCGGTGACAGGTACCTGAGGACCGGCGAGATACTACCGGACAGCGCCCTTGAGGAGTTCCGGGGATTCAACGCCATATACCTCGGTGCGATCGGGCACCCGCAGGTAAAACCAGGCATTCTGGAAAAGGGGATTTTGTTGCGCCTCCGTTTTGAACTGGATCAGTACGTAAACTTGCGCCCGGTAAAGCTTTACCCCGGTGTGGAAACACCGCTTAAGGATAAAGGGCCGGAAGAAATCGACTTTGTGGTGGTAAGGGAAAACACGGAAGGGTTATACTGCGGCGCGGGGGGGGTCTTGAAGCGGGGCTCACGTGATGAAGTTGCCGTCCAGAGTTCGATCAACACTTATAAAGGTGTTGAACGCTGCGTTCGTTACGCTTTTGATTACTGCCGTGAGCGGAATAAAAGGAGAAAGGTGACGCTGTGCGGCAAAACGAACGTCCTCACCTATGCCTTTGACCTTTGGGAGCGGGTCTTTCACGATGTCGGGAAGGAGTACCCCGACGTCGAACGCGATTACGCTCACGTGGACGCCACCTGTATGTGGATGGTGAAAAACCCGGAATGGTTCGACGTCATCGTCACGGACAACATGTTCGGTGATATTATTACGGACCTTGGCGCCATGATTCAGGGTGGTATGGGCATCGCCGCCGGTGGCAACATTAACCCGGAGGGGGTTTCCATGTTCGAGCCCATCGGTGGCTCGGCGCCCAAGTATACCGGGCAGAACGTCATCAACCCGCTTGCGGCGATCTGTGCCGGTTCCATGTTGCTGGAGCAGCTCGGGGAGAAACGAGCGGCCTCAATGGTCGACAAAGCGGTTGAACAGGTATGTGCGAAGCACTTGAAAAGTCTGGCCGCGGGAAGGATGGGGTACTCGACCGGTGAAGTGGGAGACCTCGTGGTCAGATACTTAAGATAAAAAGCCGGACCGCGACTGAGCAAATTTCCTTCGGTGTCGGCCTTTTAGAAAACCTGTAATTTGACGCGAAGCTGCTGCCAAAAAGGTTCCGAGACCTTGCTTTTCCGGTCGACTATGCTATAATAAATGTTGCGGTAGTAAGGTACCAGGGAGTTTCACCCTGGTTCTCTTTTTGATCAGGTTTAGACGTTTACTTCGAGCTAATAAAGGGATACAGTTTTACGTGCCGAATAGTCATTTATTTTGAGAGCACAAGATGCTGGACGGGAGGACTCGGATGGAGGTCACGTCGGAACGTTTGGAGAAGAATACTGTTCTTTTAGAAGTTAAGATCGAAGAGGAGCAGTTCAGCAAAGCGGTTGACCGCGCTTACCGGAAAGTGGCGAAGGACGTAATGATTCCCGGTTTCCGTAAGGGAAGGGTGCCGCGCGTTGTCCTGGAACGCTACGTAGGCAAGGATAAACTGTACGAGGAAGCCGCATCCCTAATGCTGGGGGAAGCTTACCCGGCAGCGGTGAAAGATGCCGGCATAGAGCCGGTTTCGCAGCCGGAGGTTGAAATCGTCCAGGCCGAGGAAGGGAAACCGCTGGTTTTCAAGGCCAAGGTCGAGGTAAAACCCGAGGTTGAACTCGGGGAGTATAAAAGGCTCGAGGTTGTGCGCCCGGAGGTAAAGGTGACTCCTGAAGACGTAGATATTGAGCTCGAGCGGTTGCGGGACCGTTATGCCCGTTTGACGACCGTTGAAGATGGAGTTGTCACAAAGGGGGACATCGTAACAATAGACTATGAGGGAACGGTTGAAAGGAATATCTTTCCAGGAGGTTTCGCCAAAGGGAGAGAAATAGAAGCCGGAATGGGCTACTTGATTCCGGGCGTTGATGAGGCGCTGATCGGGATGGGGGTTGGCGAAAAGAAAAAAGTCACCGTCCGCATCCCGGCTGATTACCCTGATAGTAGCATCGCCGACAAGGAAGCTGTTTTTCAGCTCAGCCTGAAGAGTATTCGGCGCCGGAATTTAATGCCTATTGACGATGATTTTGCCAAAGAAGTAAGCGAGTTTGATACGCTTGAGGAATTGAAAGTGGACGTTGAGAATAAGCTGAGACAAGCCAAAAATGAACAGGCCGAACAGGCGGTGCGGCAGGAAATAGTCAGCCGAGTGGCGGAGAACGCCAAGGTTGAGATACCTTCTTCCATGGTAAACAACCAGGTTGAGGAAATGGTCGAAGACATGGTGACCACGGCTGAAGGGCGGGGAGTTGAACCGGAACGCCTGTTCAAGCTCCTTAACGCTTCTCCCGACGAGATGCGGGAACGGATGCGGCCGGATGCGGAGCAAACCTTAAAGACACGGCTGGTCCTGGATGCTGTTGTAAGGGCTGAAGAACTTACGGTTGGGGACGAAGAAGTAAAAGAAGAGATTAATCGGTTCGCCGGGTTGTACCGTCAAGACCCGGAGGAATTGTATAGGAGTCTGGAGGAGGGAGGCCGCCTTGACGTGGTAAAGCAGAAGTTATTGCGGGAGAAGGCGGTTAAACTCCTGGTGGACAGCGCGGTGGTTAAGGAAGCGGCGGAGACTAAAGAAGTTTTAGAGCCGGAGCCCGTGGCAACCGAAACCGCCGGGACACCGAAGACGGCAAAAAAAGGGAAAAAAGCATAACATCCCCCTTTTTAAAAAGGCAGGTTAGAGTTTATCATAAACAGGAGGAGTGATAGTATGACTGCCTTGGTACCCATAGTCGTGGAACAAACAAATCGTGGCGAACGGGCCTACGATATTTATTCGCGGTTGCTTAAAGACCGGATCATTTTTATCGGCGGAACGATAGATGATTATGTGTCGAATTTGGCAATCGCCCAGCTCCTTTTCCTTGAGGCGGAGGACCCGGACAAAGACATCCACCTGTACATCAATTCTCCGGGTGGAATCATCACCGCAGGAATGGCCATTTACGACACGATGCAGTATATACGTCCGGACGTGTCCACCATCTGCCTGGGTCAGGCGGCCAGTATGGGAGCTTTCCTGCTCGCTGCCGGAGCAAAAGGGAAGCGGTACGCGCTCCCTTATGCGAGGATTATGCTCCACCAGCCTTTCGGTGGTATCCAGGGCCAGGCGACGGAGGTTGAAATCCACGCCAAGGAGATTTTGCGTGCAAGGAGTATCCTTAACGACCTTTTATCGAAACACACCGCGCAACCGGTGGAAAAGATCAGGCAGGATACCGAAAGGGATTTCTTCATGTCCGCGCAACAGGCTAAAGAATACGGGGTTGTGGATGAAGTGATAACGGTGAGGAAGAAGCAGGTAAGGTAAGCGAGGTGGAGATTTAGTGTTTACGAACGATAAGGGGCATCTAAAGTGCTCGTTCTGCGGAAAACACCAGGACCAGGTGAAGAAACTGGTAGCCGGTCCGGGCGTTTATATTTGTGACGAATGCATTGAACTCTGCAACGAGATAATCGAGGAAGAACTGAGTGAGGACCTCAGTTCTGAATTGCGCGACGTACCCACGCCAAGGGAGATCAACGAATTTCTCGACCAGTACGTCATTGGGCAGGAGCATTCCAAGAAGATTCTCTCGGTGGCTGTGTACAATCACTACAAGCGGATTAATCTCGGCGGTAAGATCGAAGAAGTGGAGTTGCAGAAAAGCAACATCGTAATGCTGGGACCGACCGGGTGCGGTAAGACTCTATTGGCCCAAACGCTGGCCCGGATGCTCAACGTGCCCTTTGCAATCGCCGACGCTACCTCGCTTACCGAGGCCGGTTACGTGGGTGAGGATGTGGAGAATATTCTCCTGAAACTGATCCAGGCCGCCGATTACGACATTGAAAAAGCGGAGAAGGGTATCGTCTATATCGACGAGATCGACAAAATTGCACGTAAATCGGAGAACCCCTCAATCACCCGCGATGTTTCCGGCGAAGGTGTCCAGCAGGCCCTTTTGAAAATCCTGGAGGGTACCGTTGCCAGCGTACCGCCGCAGGGTGGAAGGAAGCACCCGCACCAGGAGTTCATCCAGCTTGACACCACAAACATCTTGTTCATCTGTGGCGGTGCCTTTGAGGGCGTTGACAAAATCATTCAGAACCGGGTCAGCAAAAAGACGATGGGGTTCGGCGCGGAGCTTGTTGTCCGGAAGGCGCAGAACGTCGGCCAGGTCCTCCGCCAGATCCTGCCGCAGGACCTTTTGAAATACGGGCTCATTCCGGAGTTCGTAGGCCGGTTGCCGATCATTGTGACCTTGGAACCGTTAACGGAAGATGATCTGGTCCGGATACTTACCGAGCCGCGGAACGCTCTGGTACGCCAGTACGAAAAGCTCTTTGAAATCGACGGTGTCACGCTTGAGTTTCAACACGAAGCCTTAAAGGCGATCGCCCAGGAGGCCATTCGGCGAAACACCGGTGCGCGGGGGTTGCGGGCGATTCTGGAAGAGATCATGTTGAACGTGATGTACGACATACCTTCCCGGGGTGACGTTACGAAGTGCGTGGTTTCCCGGGACACCGTGGTGAAACACGAGCAGCCGCTGATCGTTACCGTGGACCGCAAGAAGAAGAAAGAGGGCGCGGTGTAAATAAGCGTCACGGAGGACTTGTCGGCGAAACCGCCTTAAAAAGGGCGGTTTTTTTATTTACGGGGCAAACTTAAGCGCCGAATACGTAAACCAGGCAGTAATATAAACCGGCCGCAACGAACAAAAGACCTGTTATTTTTCGGGCCCAGTGCTCGACCTGGGTCAGTCTATTGTAAACCTTCCCTACCGACTGGGTTGCAAAAGCCAGCAGGAAAGCAAACATCAACACGGGTAAAGCCGTGCCGATACCGTAAAGCGAAGGTATGAGAACGCTTGCCCCGTGTTTTATGGACAGCGGTATGAGGCTGCCGAAGAATAGGGCCGCTGAAACGGGACAGAAAGAAAGCGCAAAAACCATACCGAGCAACCCCGCCCCCCAGATGCCGCCTTTCCCGGCCCGCTGTTCCCATTTCTCGCCCACTAAAGATTTGCCCACGTTAAGACGGATTAATCCCAGAAGAAATATTCCTACCAGGATCAGAATAGGCCCGAGGAGTTTGTTCATGTATTTCTGGAGGAAGTAAGAAACTTCAGGTATGGCAAACAGACTGGCCGTGATAAGCAGTCCCAGGGCAAGGTAGACAACCATTCTCCCAAGCGCATAAAACAGCCCTGAAAACAGGACCTGCCGGGGACTTCCAACGCGCCTGCCGATAAAAGAAACAGCGACCACGTTGGTAGCGAGCGGACACGGACTTACGGCGGTTAAGATCCCGAGCCACAAGGCCAAAAAGGCATCAAATGCAAACCCGTTTGTCAGCCGAAATACCCCTTCCCCAAAAAGGTTTTAAAGGCGAAAACTCAGCGGCTCTCCGCCAAAAACAAACGGACCTCCTCCTGAACGTAGCGGCTAAAAGCACTCTTGTCACCGAGAAGCAGCCAGACCTGCTCGAGGTTCTTCCATTTCGTTTGCTTGCCGTCCTGTAACTCCACTAAAACCACAGATTGCGAGTAAAGCCGGTAGTCCCTTACGAAGTGCTCGTTTCCCGGTTCTTCGACGTTTACAACCTGCCAGAGCAAAAGCCCGTTTTTCAGCGCATCCGGAAAGCCGTTAAAAATGGCATCGCGGGTGTATTCCTCGATGGTCATACAAGATGCGCACCGGGCGGTAGCACGAAAATAGTAGGCCACAACTTTTCTTTGTCCTTCCGCCGCCGCTTTGCCGCCCGGGATTCGGTTGTCGGCAACCTGTTCACCAGTCGGCCGGCTACCGGCGAGCCCCTGTCCCGATTGGAATTCACGGGCGAATACATAGAACAGACTTCCGGCGACAAAAACCAGGAGCGCTATTGTAGCCACTGTTACCGGGGTACTCTTTTTGACCGTCTTTAATGTTTCCTGCTTGTTCCTCCATGGACTTGCGGGCTTTTTCTTACTTTTGTTGTGCAATCCGTACCCCTCATTCCGTCAACCATTTCTCGATCTCTTCCCGTGGCGGTACCCTGCCGCTTGTTTTGACCTGGCCGTCAACCACCAGGGCCGGGGTAAGCATCACGCCGTATTTAACAATTTCGCCTATGTCGGTGACTTTTTCCACGGACGCCGGCAGGTTGAGTTCCGCCACCACCCGGAGCACTAGTTCCTCCAAAGCTTTGCATTTGGGGCAGCCG
>QZIW01000078.1 GCA_003604985.1 Ammonifex sp. | reverse complement strand
GGGCCAATGGTGCCAGACACTTGACTTATTAACTTTACCTTGAATCGCGGGCACGCACGCATCGTGTATGTAAACCTAAATCCCTTGACCACAACCTGGAAAGTAAACGCAAACTATGATAAAATGAATTAAAATGCATAAATTACCGATAAGGTTTTAAAGACAAAGGAGCAATATGCCAGGCACATTTGAAGAACTCGGACTAAAGCCGGAACTATTAAGCGCCGTCAACGACCTGGGTTTTGAACGTCCGACGCCTATCCAGGAAAAAGCCATTCCTGTGGCCCTTGGCGGGCGTGACATTCTTGGACAGGCACAGACCGGCACCGGCAAAACTGCTGCTTTCGGCCTGCCGATCCTTAATAGAATCGTTCCCGGCGGCGGACTGCAGGCGCTCATTCTTTGTCCCACCCGGGAGCTGGCCGTCCAGGTCGCCATGGACCTCACCAACCTCGGCCGCCACCTAAAAATCCGGGCCCTTCCTGTTTACGGCGGGCAATCGATCAACCACCAGATTCGGGCACTGCACAACCGGCCCGAGGCGGTAGTCGGCACCCCCGGTCGCTTGCTGGACCACCTGCACCGCGGGACCCTTTCCCTTGATCTGCTCCGGTTTGTGGTCCTGGACGAGGCGGACGAGATGTTGGACATGGGGTTCAGGGAGGATATAGGGGAGATATTGTCCCGTTGTCCGGGTAACCGACAGACCATGCTCTTCTCGGCTACCATGGCCCCGCCGATCGCCGATCTGGCACGAAGCTTTTTGCGCGAACCGGAAGAGGTGGCGATCCGCCGGCTTGAAGTTACCGCACCGCTCATTGAGCAGCGGTACTACGAGGTGAACCCCAACCAGAAAGTGGAGTCTCTTTGCCGGATTCTGGACGTTGAAAACCCCTCCAGCGCCTTGGTTTTTTGCCGCACCAAGCGGGGTGCGGACGAGCTTGCCGACAACCTGCGCCTCCGCGGGTACGCGGTCGAGGCAATCCACGGGGACCTTTCACAGCGTGAGCGGGACAGCGTTATGACGCGATTTCGTGGCGGCAGCTTCGAGTTGCTGGTGGCCAGCGACGTGGCCGCGCGGGGACTGGACATAAGTCACGTGTCTTACGTAATCAATTACGATATCCCTCAAGACCCGGATAGCTACGTAAACCGTATCGGGCGTACGGGGCGCGCGGGCCGTGAAGGGATCGCCATCACCCTCGTCACGCCGCGTGAGGTTCGCCAGCTACGCTTTATCGAACGCATGATAAACAAGCGAATCAGACGCTTCGCCCTACCTACCCTTACCGAAACCATCGAAAGGCGTCAACAGCAACTAGCCCGGCGAGTCGTTTCAGCTCTGGAAGAGCCGTCGGGAGAATACCGTTCCCTGGCTGCGGAACTACTGGCAGAGCACGACTCGACCGACCTTGTGGCAACTTTTTTACGGACCTTGGACCAGGAAGGCCGTAGTCTGGAAAGGGCCGAACTCCTTGAAGCTCATCCGGAGATCGTAAACATCAGGATACCTCTTGGTCGAGCGGACGGTCTTCAGGTAAGGGATCTTCTCCATCAATTGGGAGCGGCGGGGATCGCCCGGAGGGACATCGGTAACATCAAAATCATGGAGGATCATACTTATGTTGGGGTGCCTGCCGAGTACGCCGATCAGGCCGCCGGTTTGTTCAAAGCCGGGCGCGGCCGCCGGCGTAGCCGACCTGATAAGCCCCCCACGCGCCGCCGTCCGGCAAGAGGCGGCTGAAAAATTGCCTTAGGTGCCTAGGTGCCAGGCATTTGACTTATTAACTTATTTGTGGAAATCAGCAGTCGCCGGCTGGATTGATAAAGAGTTATTGAAGAAGGGCTGGCGCGAAAAAAGCTTTGATACAAAGATAAGTGTTGACGGGAAGGAAATGTTGTCTCCCACTCATGCGGTGGATTGTTTTAAGAACAGGATAGCGCTTGAGATCGAGTGGAACAACATCCGTTCTTCGACCGGGACTTAAATAATTTTCGGTTGTTGTTCGACCTCCGCGTGATTTCGGTAGGCATCATAATCACGAGGTGTGATGAACTCCAGGAAATTTTCGACGGACTTGGGAGGGGCAAGTCCTCTGGGGCATCGACGACGCACATGTCGAAGCTGTTGCCCCGTATTCAAGGCGGTGGTCGAGCGGGTTGCCCCTTGCTGGTCTTCGGAATAAGGGGAAATTATATATCTTCGACATAAAGACTTATCCCTAAACTGTCTGCTTGAGAGGACCTTCTTCAGAAGGTACAAGGTCCATTTTCCACTATTCTTGCGGACCCCCTTGGCGCTTCGAGAATAGAACGGGCAAGATGGCCCCGGAGCACCAGAGGCTCTTACGGTATCCCACGATGACTATCGAGGAGATACTGGAGCTTCCGGTGGGGCGGTTGGCGGCTTCGCAATCGCAGCTTTATCTTTGGGTGCCAAATGCCCTGATAGCCGAAGGGCTCTCGGTGATGAAACGCCGGGGGTTCACTTATAAAACGAACCTGGTGTGGTACAAGATTCGTAAAGACGGCGGTCCTGATGGCAGAGGGGTGGGGTTCTACTTTCGGAATGTGACCGAACTCGTTCTGTTTGGGGTTCGCGGGGACATGCGGACCCTTGAGCCCGGGAGAACACAGGTCAACCTTATCTCTTCCCGCAAGCGCGAGCATTCGAGAAAGCCCGACGAACTTTATGACGTTATAGAAGCTTGTTCTCCCGGCCCTTATCTCGAGCTGTTTGCGCGTCATCCCCGTCTCGGCTGGAAGCAGTGGGGGAACGAGGAGGTAGAAGACCTCTCGGGGCTGCCGGCCCCAGGGTCGTCAGAGACCGCAAAACAACTCCAGCCTTGCTTCTTCGAACGACAAGGCAAGGCATATTCCACCCGAACCATTCCGAACGATAAGAAAATCCAGTGGAAAAAGTAGGCGCTGAGCCTTATCTAACCGTGCGGCTCGCAGACAAGACCGGCGATCATATCAACTAAATCTCTAATAACCCCTCGCGCCTTAGGAGCTTTTTTCCTCCGTTCCCGACGCTCGGGAACCAGTGGTGTTATGTAAACAAGCTCGCGGATGTCTTGAAGGAGTTGCATGCGGAGGGACTTTTGGGTAGTCGCTAATTTGGGGTTGCGCCTTCCCCGGGCGCAATTGGTCACTCGGGGATTGTAGCAAGGGCCGGGAGGCCCGGCCTTTCTTAATTTGTTGGCAAATTCTGCATCGAAAAAAGAACCAGGTGAATAATCTGAAAAATAGCGCTGCTTCGGTCACATCTGCCGGATCAGGGCGATAAAGTCGTTTATTCTTCTTTTCGCCTGGCATCGGCGTAAGTTTGAGTAGGAAGGGGATTTAAAAAATGTTCCAGGAAAATGCCGCTTTATTCTCTTATGAAGATCTCGTAGACCGAAATCAGGGCACCATTTCGCCAAGTGACCAAGCTTTGATCAGAAGGTCAAAGATCGGCATTTTTGGGTTGGGAGGAATGTCATTAGTAGGGTTGTTGGCAGCACGGACAGGTTTTCAAAAATTCACGCTCGTTGATAAGGACATTTATACCGTCACCAATTTGAACCGGCAAATGGGCGCTTTTTTCAGCAACTTGAACAAACCAAAGGCAACGGCTATGAAAGACCTGATACTGGATATCAACCCCGAAGCGGAAGTGGATGATTTGCTTATCAACATCCAAGACATAGAGCAGGCAAAAAGGGTCATGGGTGACGTTGATTACCTTTTTATAGGTATAGATGATGCTGTGACAAGGGTTATTTTGGCAAGGGCTGCTGAGGAAACCGGAAAAACAATATTAATCTTCTGCCCAATGGGATTCAAATTCTTTTCTACCATATGTAAACCCGGTGGTATTGGATATGAAAAGCTGACTTATCAACCTTCGTTGAATAAGGATATCTATGATAAGACTCTGCAAGAGGAAGTGGAACTGCACCAAAAAATATTCTTTGTCTGCGCAAGATCTCATGACCTCCGTTACTGCAAAGAGTATTTGAAGGGGAATGAGCCTGTTAAAGCGCTGGGTATTACGGTAAACATGCTCGGTTCGTGGATAGTGGGCGAGTTGGTAAAACTCATTACCGGTAAAGGAACACCTCACGTTGCACCGGAGGTGTACACTTTTAACGTTTTAACGGGCAAGAGTTGGAATTTCATGGAGGTTGGGACTCTCGCGTACATTCTAAAGAAAATCATTCGAAAGAAAGGGTTGGAAAAAGGACTGGAATTTGTGGATGAATTATACTGCGGTGAGGGGAAAGTGGATATTGGGAAGATGTTTTTAGCCCTGGGCGGTTATTCGTAGGGCTTCCAAGTTTATAGGCCAACACGATGGCGTGGTTGTAAGAGCGATAAAGATACTCCGGCAGCGGCTCCTTGAGGACGGAAGGCGGTACAAGTTCGTTTTACAGGGCCGCTTTCAACTCTTTGAACTTGGCCCGCACGGTTACACCGAGCGTTTCGGCGACGATAATCATATCCACGTGCATTTCGAACTGCTTGCCTTCCACCTCGGCTACCCGCTCGTTGATCATCCCCGGGATCAGCCAGTAGTTCAGGGTCGCAAGCTCTCGTTCCATGAGGGGCTTCAGGCGCTCCTTAACCTCTCTTTCCAGCTCGATACGGACCCCCTGCTCTTCGATCTCGGTGAGACCACCCGCCAGCCTGATCCGGACGTCGATTCCCCGAATGCAGGGTTTTTGCCTGGCCGCTTCAAGGCTCGCCTTCAACTCGCGTAGTTGCTGTGTCGCTTCGGTAAGCTCTTCCTGCTGGACGCGGGTTTTGTAGGTCAGGTGCTCAATGTCCCGGCCGAGGAGCAAGGTCATGGCTATTGCCCCAACGAGAATCCCCAGGGTGAAGAAGGCGGAGTAGCGGAGTAAATTGCGCCTCACTCGTACCCGCCGCCCATCGTCAGGATGAGGTAGTAGCCGGCCTGGGCGCCGGCCAGGCTGGCCAGGACGTAAAGAAGCTGCCGGACGACGGCGGACACCTCGCCGCGGAACAGGCCGGACTCGAAGATCTCGAAGGTGGAAAACGAGCCGCCGATGGCCGCAACGATGGCCCAGATCTTAACCTCCCGGGCGAGCCGCATCATCGTGCTGATGCACGGCTGCCCGGTAAGCGCGGCGCCCAGCGCTCCGGCCAAGGCCGCACCGAGGAGCACGCCGCCGGCGGTGAAGAAGATGACAACCAGGCGCTGGCCGAGTCCGTCCAAGATTGAGCACTCCCTTTAGGCTTGTTGGCCGGGGCATCCGGGTCAACAATTTAGAATTCAGAATGTAGAAGACAGAATTCAGAAGTCAGAATCCGGAGTTCTGAAGGCACAACCTGAACGAAGGGAAAAATTCAGGGAATCAAATGGGTTCATACTACTACTACTGACTACTGAATTCTGACCGTAAAGAATTTGCCGCTTAGTTTATCTCAATCTGATTCCTATACCGTGCAGGGGCAACTTATGCCTCCTGCCGGGATTCTGATCGAGAGCCCCTCATTCGACGACGCTATTAAGGGGATGCAAAGAAAAAAACCTGGAAAACGTCACTTCTAGTATTCCAAGGTTTGCGTAAGATTTAATACTTTGGGGGAATTAATACGCCTATACTACTTTAAAGGCTCCAAGTGCCATAGGGCTCAGCATACTGAGGAACAGCACAATGGAGCACCACCCCGTCTTGGCTATGCTCGACCTGGAACAGCGCGAGGCATTTATTTGCGCCAACCGGGTACAATATGGAAAGTACTTTAGAAAATCAGGGGGTGGACCGTTATGTCTAAGGTAATGAAGTGCATGTGCGAGGAGTGCCACTACAACCGGAACCACGAGTGTCACGCTGACAGTATCGAGGTGCGGTCGAGCGGTGACAAGAAGGTTGAATCGTCGGACGGCACCTGCTGCCATACGTTCCGACCCAAGGAACGCCGCCACGGCGGCTGTTGCTAAGGGCGGGAGATGGCTTTTGGACGTTGATTGCGCATTGGGGCGGTACCCGGCATAGGGCGGGGCCGCCTTTTTAGGCTCTATCCAGGACCGTTCGCAGAAACGTTACCGGGAGACGCTTCATACAAGACCTGAAGAACCGGCTGTAGGTGATGTCTCCCGCAACCAGCTCGACGAAGCCGGCGGCCAGCTCGGAGTAATGCTGTAGTAAGCGGTGGAACAGACCGGGGGCCGAGTAAACCAGGCGGGCGATGCGGTAGGCGGTCAGCATCTCCGGTCCCATTCTCTCGCGCACCAGGCCGGTATAATGGCGCAGGTCCGGCGCGGCTTTTTTTATTTGGTCTGCGATCACTTCCATTGCAAGGCGCGCACTGACGAGAGCCGCGTAGATGCCCTCGCCGGTGAAGGCGTCGGCGAGGGCGGCGGCGTCGCCTACCACTAAGGCGCGACCGTGATGAAGAAGGTCCGGTCTTGGGTTGTAAGGGATCGTCCATCCCTGCGTCCTTGACGTTGCGGCCAGGTTCGCGAGGCCCTCCGACCGAATCACCTCCCCCAGGAGGGCGCGCAGCCCCGTAAAACGGGGTGCCAGGGTCCCGGCCCCGAGAGAGAGCCGGTCCGCTTTGGGAAACACCCAGGTAAAAGTACCCGGGGCGAAACCGTACTGAACCTTGATAATGCCCCTGTTCTGTACCAGCCTTTCACCCGGTACTTTCACTTCTTTAGCCAGGGTAACGGCAGTCTTCTTTCTGCGGGCCAGGCCGAGGGTGTGCGCCACCACGCTAAGGGCGCCATCAGCGCCGACCAGTACCTGCCCCGGCCACACGACATTGTCGGCATGGACGGAGACGCCTGCATCGTTCACGTGTACCCGGTTCACGCGAACGCCGTCCCGTACCTCCACTCCCGCTTTCCTTGCCTTCTCCACCAAAAACTCATCGAACCGCTCCCTGCTCACCGTGTGCACGATGGGGCGGTCGCGGGCGACGGTCACCGGTTGGGCCTGGTGGTGGGTTAAGACAACGGTTCGGACGGTGTCCTCAATGATGGGGTCAAGGCTATAGTCCAAAAGCCTGCAACTTTTGATTGTCACACCCCCGGCGCACGGCTTGTAGCGCGGGAGGCGTTCTTTTTCCAGGACCAGAACGTTGATCCCTTCGCGAGACAGTAAATAGGCAAGGTGGGCCCCGGCGGGCCCGGCCCCGACGATTATGACCTGGTGCATAAAACCTCCTTTTTACGGTTCAAGGTTCAAGGTGAAGAAGCCGGAATACAGAAGGCAGAATTCAGGATTCAGGAGTCAGGAGTCAGGATCCGGAAACCGGAAGCCACTCGTTTTAGTTTTTCCGCTGTGCGTAGTATTTGTCGCTTTGTTCTCCGAAATTTAAGTAAAATAGCCGGTCCGTTCTTTGGCTGCGCAGCAAAACATTCACCGGCGGTTTGGGGGCACGTCGGCCCTCAAACGGGCGGCAGCGCGCATCAATGCCGCCCGTGCCCGGTTGAAGTCGATGTCCGGGCTCTGGGCCGCCAGCCGGCGCTCAGCCCGTTCACGCGCCGCCCGTGCGCGCGCCAGGTCGATATCGCGGGGCTCCTCGGCAGCCCCGGTCAGGATGATTACCTGGTTGTCCTTAACCTTCAGCAATCCGCCGGCGATCACGAACTTCAATTCCCGGCCGCCTTGCCGGATGCGTACCACCCCGCTTTTAAGCAGCGTGATCAAGGGGGCATGGTTCGGGAGGACACCCAAATCTCCCTCGGTACCGGGGATCACCACGAAGGAGGCATCCGCATCGTAAACCACGTGCTCCGGGGTGACCACCACCACGCGTTGGCGCTGTTCGCTCACGAAACCGCACGCTCCTGTTTCCTGGTTTCTTGCCCTTTTTTCACCGCTTCGTCAATAGTTCCCACCATGTAGAACGCGTCTTCGTCCAGGTCATCATGGCGGCCTTCGACAATCTCCTTGAAACCGCGGATGGTTTCCCTGAGCGGTACGTATTGGCCCGGACGGCCGGTAAAGCTTTCCCCCACGTGGAAAGGTTGGGACAGGAAGCGCTGGATACGCCGGGCTCTGGCCACCATCCGCTTGTCCGGGTCGGAGAGTTCTTCAATCCCGAGAATGGCGATGATGTCCCTGAGTTCGCGGTACCGCTGCAGGATTTCCTGGACCTCCCTGGCGACGCGGTAATGCTCCTGCCCGACCACGTCGGGTTCGAGGATGCGCGAGGTGGATTCGAGTGGATTAACGGCCGGATAGATACCCTGCTCCGCGATGGCGCGGGACAGGACGACCGTTCCGTCGAGATGTTGGAACGTGGTGGCCGGAGCCGGGTCGGTGAGGTCGTCCGCCGGCACGTACACGGCCTGGACCGACGTTATTGAACCCTTGCGGGTGGAGGTGATGCGCTCCTGCAACTGTCCCATTTCCGTGGCCAGCGTGGGTTGGTAGCCCACGGATGACGGCAACCGGCCGAGGAGTGCCGATACCTCGGTCCCCGCCTGGCCGAACCGGTATATGTTGTCGATGAAGAGCAGGACGTCCGCGTTTTCCTCGTCGCGAAAAAATTCGGCCATGGAAAGCCCGGATAGCGCTACCCGCCAGCGGGCTCCCGGCGGTTCGTTCATCTGCCCGAAAACCATGGTGGTCCGTTCCAGGACGCCGGACTCAGTCATGGCGGCCAGGAGTTCGGCCCCCTCGCGCGTACGTTCCCCTACCCCCACGAAGACCGATATGCCCCGGTGCTCTCTGGCGATGTTGTTTATCAACTCCATGACGATTACGGTCTTTCCGACCCCGGCGCCGCCGAACATTCCGATTTTCCCGCCCTTTACGAAGGGAACGAGAAGGTCGATGACCTTAATCCCCGTTTCCAATTGTTCAACGGCGGTAGACTGGTCGACAAGCGGAGGCGGGCTCCGGTGAATCGGGTAGCGTTTCTCGGCGGTCACCGGCCCGCGGTCGTCGATGGGCCGGCCGAGGACGTCAAACAGCCTGCCCAGGACCGCCCTGCCGACCGGAACGGTGATCGGCCCCCCCGTGTCCAGTACGCGCATACCGCGCTCCAGCCCTTCGGTGGCCGAGAGGGCAATGCAGCGCACCAGTTCGTCGCCGAGTTGAAGGACCACTTCGAGCGTCAAAAACCCTTCGCGCCCCGAGGGGTCCGGAAAGCCGTCGACCAGAAGGGCGTTGAAAATTTCGGGAAGTTGCCCCGGCGGGAAGCGGACGTCCACAACGACACCGACCACCCGCACCACTTCTCCCTGCATTAGTCCCACCTTTCCCGTAGTAGTTATTCAAGAGCCGCCGTTGCCGGGATGATCTCCAAAAGCTCGCCCGTAACCGCCGCCTGCCTGGCACGGTGCAACTGGAGGGTCAACCGGTCGATCATCTCACCGGCGTTGCGCGTCGCGCCGTCCATGGCCGCCAGGCGGGCGCTGTGCTCGCTGGCCTTGGACTCGGTTAAGGCGTGAAAAACCGCTTCCTTGATGAACAGCGGCAGCACGGCCTCCAGGACCGCCTCTGCTTCGGGTTCGAAAATGTAGTTCCGGGCGGTTTCCTCTTTGATGGGGACCGGGATGAGGGGTGCGACCGTGGTCCGGTGTTCAAAGAAGTTGACGAACTCGCTGTAGACCAGATCGGCCCTGTCGAAGTCGCCCCGTTCGTAGCCCGTTATAACGTGGCGCGCGATCGAACGGGCGTCTCTGATGTGGACATTCTCATCGAGGTCCACAAACGTGCCCGCCAGTTCGAGGCCCCTAAAGTTTAAAAAGCTTGCCGCTTTCCTGCCGACCGCCACATAAACCGCGGCCGGGAAAGCCCCGGACTCTTCCAGGGCGCGCCGCAGGATGGGTACGTCAAAAGCACCGGACAGCCCCCTGTCCGCGGAGACTACTACCAGACAGGCCCGGTTAACCGCGCGGGTTTCGAGCAGGGGGTGACGGGCCTGGTGCGCGGCCCCTGCTATCAGCCCCACTACCTCGCGCAGCATGCGGTCATAGGGCCGGGCGGCTTGGACCGCGGCCTGGGCACGCGCGGCTTTGGCCATGGATACGGCCTTCAACGCCCGGGTGATCTGTTCGATGCTGCGTATGCCCCGAATCCGGTCCTTGATTTCACGTCTTCCGGGCATCTATGTCACCCCGGTTTCTTTCCGCGCTGGTTTCGATACCGCGTTCGGCCTTAAAGCGCTGTACCAACTGGCCCAGCACTTGCCGCAATAGTTGTTCGTCTTCCGCCGTAAGTTCGGCGTTTTGCCTGATGCGCTCGCCCAGCGCTGTTTGTTCCCGCCTCAGCAGAGCGAGCGATTCCGCCTCGAATTGCCCCACCAGGGCCACCGGAATCTCGTCCAGGTACCCGTTGACACCCGCGAAGAGCGACACAACCATGTCCTCCAGGGGATACGGCTGATACTGCTTTTGTTTTAACAGCTCAACCAGGCGGGCGCCGCGCGCCAGGCGGGCACGGGTGCCGCGGTCGAGTTCTGTTCCGAAATGCGCGAAGGCCTTTAGCTCCTGGTACCGCGCCAGGTCGAGGCGCAACTCCCCGGTGACCTGCCGCATGGCTCTTGTCTGCGCGGCGCCGCCCACCCGGGAGACGGACAGTCCCACGTTAATCGCCGGCCGCACACCCGCGTAGAAAAGGTCCGCCTCCAGGTATATCTGGCCGTCCGTGATGGAGATAAGGTTGGTCGGGATGTAAGCGGATATGTCTCCCTGCTGGGTCTCGATGATGGGAAGCGCGGTTATTGAACCGCCGCCGCGGGTATGGTCCAACTGCGCCGCCCGTTCGAGGAGGCGGGAGTGCAGGTAAAATATGTCGCCGGGGAAAGCTTCCCGCCCCGGCGGCCGACGCAGTAGGAGAGACATCTCCCGGTAAGCTGTGGCGTGGCGGGACAGATCGTCATAGACGATCAGGACATCGTTCCCCTCGTCCATAAACGCTTCGGCGATCGCGGTGGCGGCAAAAGGGGCGACGAACAACAGCGGCGCCGGATCGGCGGCGGTGGCGGCCAGAACGACCGTGTACTCAAGGGCCTTTTCTTCACGCAGTTTGTCAACCACCCGGGCAATAGCGGAAGCCTTCTGGCCGACCGCTGCGTAAACGCACACCACGCCTTGCTCCCGCTGGTTGATGATGGCATCGACGGCGAGGGCCGTCTTTCCGGTCTGCCGGTCCCCGAGGATCAACTGTCTTTGCCCCCGGCCGATGGGCACCATGGCATCGACGGCTTTAATCCCGGTTTGCAACGGCCGGCTGACAGGGGCGCGGGCGGTAACCCTGGGAGCGAACCTTTCCACCGCCCGGTAGGCGTCTACGTCAAGGCTTCCCTGCCCGTCCAGGGGTGTGCCGACAGGGCTGAGCACCCTACCGGCCAACCGCTTTCCCACCGGGACCGAGACCATCCTTCCCGTCCGCTTGACCGTATCTCCTTCCCGGATGTGGTGATAGGGTCCAAGAATTACGCACCCGGTTACTTCCTCATCCAGATTGAGCGCGATGCCCAGCACCCCACCCGGGAACTCCACCAGTTCGGAGAACTTCGACCCAAGCATGCCGTGGATCTGAGCCACCCCGTCACCGACGCGGACCACGGTGCCTACCTCGCTCAGTTCTAAAACGGTTTCGAACTCTTCGATCTCCCGCCGGATAATGGAACTCAGTTCATCCAACTTGAGGCCGATGACGGGTCACCTCCTTCAACGTTCAAGGTTGGGCTTAAAATGGATGGACCTTTGGGGTCCGTTCTAAGTTCTAGGCTTTTTCCAAGCTGACGCTTGGAAAAAGGGGCCCCTTCCAGGGGCAGTTGAAAATGAAAGATTTATTTAGTACAACATTCCCAACAATGTTGGTTGGGAGGACCATATGAAGACCGTTGACGAATTTTCGGAATATTACACTGTATTTCTTAATGGTACGTATGATTGTGTTGATCGTATTGTAATCAATGCGCGTTATCCCTTGTTGCATAATCCCGGTGGATTTCGTTTGTGGTGGCGATTGCACACGGGATCGGATGCCAAATTGGACAACACCCACCTCATGCGTATGGCAGGTCATTTCAGCCGTCGCATCCGTGCTTGGGCAAAGAGCAACGAAATCCCGGTCATCGATTGCCGCTCGGGATTCAGAAAACATGAGTTTGCTGAGGAACACATTCCGCAGGATTCGGATTTCACCGGTGTCTTTCTCATCCTGGTTGCTAAATCGATGGCTCCGATTTGGCATGTTAAGCAATTTAAAGGTGGCATTCATCTGGAAAAGAAACTCGCTTATATTAACCATTACTCTTTCCACATCGTGGATCGTGATTGGGGACACGTTACCATCAAGATAAGCAGTCACCCTCCCTTTGGCGCCATGGTAATCCTCAACGGTCACGAATGGGTTGAGCGTCAAGCAAGAAAGCAGGGATTCGAAGTAATTAAAGAAGGCAACTGCTTTACCACCTCTTCCAACATCGCGGCCGTGGACAGAATCGCAGACACCTTGAATGCTTTGCATTCTATAGGGCGGCTGTCCGCGGTCTGCGATCGTTGGATATACTCGGCATGTCTGTGCTTTGCACTGGACCTTGCTGACCAAGATCGCACCGGATTTCGTTACCAGTATTCGATCTGCCAAATCGAGTATAGCCGGAATCTCCTCTTCAAACGAGGTCGGGATCTGGACCAGGTTTACCAGCGAGTCATCGATTTGACCCGTGGTTCGCTGGATGCCCGAATAGTCAAGACCCTGTTCGGATGGAAACACCGTCCTTGCTTCCGCAAAAAGGGAAAAAGGGATTCTTCCCAGCTTAAAGTCACGGTCGAGAAACCTACGTACAACCTGACAGTGTTTAGAGTATGCTTTGGCAAATTGACCTTGAAAATGTACGACAAAGGCGAGCGTGTTTTGCGGATCGAAGCTGTTGCCCACAATACCAAAGACCTGCGATGCGGCAAAGTCATCGCGAAATTTCCGATCATGGTTTCTTCTTTGAGAAACAGCGCGATTCGGTTTCTTAATGTCCTGCGGTACGCCCATATTTCCTTCCTCGATCAAGGAGCTTTGGATGAGTTGCCCCAGCCCACGTGTCGTGGAAAACAACGGGTTGCTGGCGTGGATATTAACAAACCGAGAATGCGGGCGGTGATAGAGGCATTGATGTCTCTTGCTCCTAAACCCGGCGGTTTTTCCGTTTCCCACTTGGCTGCAAAAGTACGCGAAATAACCGGATGGACTAACTACGGAACCCGGCAAGCCGCGTACGACCTTAAGAAGATTCGGGGTAAGGCTTTTGTTGAACAAGGAAACACATCCCGCCGATACCTTGTATCGTTGCAAAGATTTCAAACAGTGTGGGCCTTGCTGACCTTGCGGGAAAAAGTGCTTAAACCGGTTCTCGCTTCTACCGGGAACTGCCGCGAGGGAGCAACACCTAAGGAGCCAAGTACTCTTGATACTCATTATGAAAACCTCCGAAATGAGCTCC
>QZIW01000017.1 GCA_003604985.1 Ammonifex sp. | reverse complement strand
AAATGGTGGTGGGTATCTTTGGGTTACCGGGACCTTAGGGAATTTATAAGCGTTTTGGAGCAGAAAGGCGAGCTAAAACGGATTCATGCGGAAGTGGATCCGGAACTTGAAATCACTGAAATCACCGACCGGACGGTAAAGTCGGGCGGTCCCGCACTTCTTTTTGAAAATGTCAAAGGTTACGCGATGCCTGTTTTAACGAACATGTTCGGTACTCTGGACAGGATGAAGCTGGCGCTCAGTACCACCGACCTCAACCTTTTGGGGGAGGAAATAGGACGGCTGCTCCAGCCCGAACTGCCGCAGTCATTGATGGAGAAATTAAAGATGCTGCCCAAGCTTGCGCAGCTTTCTTCCTTCATCCCCAAGGCGGTCCGCACCGGCCCGTGCAAGGAAGTGGTTGAAAAAGACCCCGATCTCACCCTGCTTCCGGTCCTGAAATGCTGGCCTGAGGATGCGGGACCCTTCATAACCCTCCCGCTCGTCTTCACCAGGGATCCAGAAACAGGGCAGCGTAATGTGGGCATGTACCGGATGCAGGTGTACGACGGGAAAACCACCGGCATGCACTGGCACGTCCACAAGGACGGCGCGGCCCATTACCAGAAGGCACACTCCAAGGGCGAAAGGCTTGAAGCCGCCGTGGCTCTCGGGGGAGACCCGGCGACGATTTATGCGGCAACGGCGCCCCTGCCGCAGGGCGTTGACGAACTTCTTTTCGCCGGATTCCTTCGCCGTGAGCCTGTTGAAGTCGTGCGCTGCGAAACTGTCGACCTGGAAGTACCGGCACAAGCCGAGATAATTCTTGAAGGTTATGTCGACCCCGAAGAATCGAGGTTGGAGGGCCCGTTCGGCGACCACACCGGTTACTACTCGCTTGCGGATTACTATCCGGTATTCCACGTGACCTGCGTCACCCGGCGGCGCAACCCGGTCTACCCGGCTACGGTCGTCGGGCGTCCGATAATGGAGGACGCCTTCATTGCTAAAGCCACGGAACGCCTTTTCCTGCCCTTGATACGCATGCAGCTCCCGGAGGTAGTGGACGTCAATTTCCCCGTCGAAGGGGTTATCCACAACTGCGTGGTGGTTTCGATCAAAAAGCGCTACCCGGGGCAAGCGCGTAAGGTAATGCATGCCGTATGGGGGATGGGGCAGCTTGCTTTTACTAAACTGGTCATCGTTGTCGACGGCAGTGTTGATGTTCAGGACATGAACGAAGTCTGGTGGCGGGTGTTCAACAATATCGACCCGCGCCGGGACGTGGTGCTTACGGACGGGCCCCTTGACGTCCTTGACCACTCCTCGCCGCAGTTCGCCTTCGGCGCCAAAATGGGGTTCGATGCCACCAGGAAGTGGCCGGGTGAAGGACACGACCGCCAGTGGCCCGAAGACATCAACATGAGCCGGGAGATCAAGGCTCTTGTCGACAGGAAGTGGAAAGAATATGGCCTTTAAATGGCTTATCCAACGGCCGATGAACAAAGCCGTTGTTTTCTTAGCCATGATCAGGTTTGAACACACGGTTTTCGCGCTGCCTTTCGCTTATATTTCCGCGCTCCTGACCGAAAAGAGAATTCCTTCCGGTCACGATATCCTGTGGGTTACGCTGGCCATGGTCGGGGCGAGAACGGCGGCGATGTCCTTAAACCGGCTAATCGACCGGGAAATTGACGCGAAAAATCCCCGCACCGCTGCCAGGGCTCTCCCGCGGGGGCTGATTTCGGCCGGGTACGTTTGGCTCGGCGTTTTTTTATCCTTCGGTTTGTTAATGGTCGCCGCCTGGCAGCTCAGTCCCCTGGCGCTGAAGCTTTTTCTGCCTGCGGTGCTCATCCTCTGGTTTTATTCCTACACCAAGCGGTTTACCTGGGTCAGCCATTTCTATTTGGGGCTCACCCTGGGACTTGCCCCGGTGGCGACCTGGGTGGCGATAACCGACCATTTCGCGGTGGCGCCTTTACTGCTGGGCTTGGGAGTGCTTTTTTGGGTGGCCGGTTTCGATATCATATACGCCTGTATGGATTACGACTTTGACCGAAAAGAAAGACTGTACTCTATCCCGGCACGTTTCGGGATCGGCCGGGCGCTCTGGGTGGCGCGGGCTTGTCATATGCTGGCGCCGGTATTCTTTACGCTCGCGGGGGTTGTACTAAACCTGGGGCCGCTTTACTTAGGCGGGGTGGTCTTCGCGGTGGCGGTGCTGGTTTACGAGCACCGGTTGTTACGCCCGGATGATCTCTCGCGCGTCGGTGTGGCATT
This sequence comes from Ammonifex sp., assembly GCA_003604985.1. GTDB lineage: Bacteria > Bacillota > Desulfotomaculia > Desulfotomaculales > Ammonificaceae > SURF-55. The sequence continues at coordinate 11,562 of QZIW01000017.1, read as the reverse complement.
TTTTGATATGAACGGCATCTTGAGCGTGGGCATGCTTCTGTTCACAACGCTGGACATCCTGGTGCGATGACTCGATGGGGGCGGTTGCTTTGGAAGAACTGTGGGTTTTGAACGGGGAACTGCAAGAAATCGGCGCCAAAGTCGCAAACGGCAGGAGACTTGAACGGGAGGACGGGATCAAGCTCTTCAGGTCCAAAGACCTGCTGGGCGTCGGATACCTTGCGGACGGGGTAAGGCGGCAAAGGCACGGAAACAGGGTTTGCTTTTCAGTCAACAGGCACATCAACCATACTAATGTTTGCGTGAACCGGTGCCGGTTTTGCGCTTTCAGTCGTCCTCCCCGACACCGCGACGCGTACACTCTGTCGCTTGAAGAGATCGAAGAAAAGGTACGGCAGGCAGGGGCACTCGGCGTACGTGAAATACACATTGTCGGCGGGCTGAACCCGGAGCTTACGCTCCCGTATTTTCTGGAAATGCTGCGCCGGGTCGCTTCGATCGTCCCGGACGCTACCATTAAAGCCCTTACTGCGGTTGAGGTCGATTTCCTAGCCAGACGACACGACCTGACGGTCGAGGCCGTTTTGGAGCGGCTCAAGGAGGCGGGCCTGAACTGCCTTCCGGGCGGCGGGGCGGAGGTTTTCGCGCCGCGGGTCAGGCGCCTTGTATGTCCCGGAAAGATCAGCGGGGAACGCTGGCTGGAAATACACGCCGCCGCACACCGCATGAATATCAAAACCAACGCCACGATGCTGTACGGGCATGTGGAGACCGTTGATGAACGCGTGGACCACCTGTTAAAGTTGCGGCGATTACAGGATGAGACGGGCGGCTTTTTAACCTTTGTACCGCTCGCGTTTCACCCCAAGAACACGGATATGGAAAAGTGGAACCTGGGGCAAACGACGGGTTATGATGACCTCAAGACTATTGCCGCGGCGCGGCTCTTGCTTGACAACTTTCAAAACATAAAGGCATACTGGGTGATGATCGGTCCGAAGGTCGCGCAGGTAGCGCTGGGGTTTGGGGCCAACGACGTCGACGGGACGGTTATGGAGGAAAAGATCACCCACAGCGCGGGTGGGGAAACAGTTCAGGAAATCGCCCGGCTGGACATGGTGGAACTCATCAGCACGGCAGGATACGTTCCGGTGGAGCGTGACGCGCTTTATAACGTAATCAGGGAGGGTTTTTAGGTTGAAAATCCAGCTGGGGAGGGTCGATTACCTCAATTGCCTTCCCGTGTACTACGCCCTGGAGAGAAAACTTGTTGCTCCCGAGTTGCCGTTTAGGATAATCAGGGGTGTTCCCACGCAGCTCAACCAGATGTTTCTGGAAGGGAAGCTCGACGTAACCCCTCTATCTTCGATTGAATACGCCAGACATCACGACCAGGGCATGATCTTGCCCGGCATTTCGATCAGCGCGGACGGCAGCGTGGGCAGCATCCTGCTCTTCAGCCGTCTGCCGGTTACCGAACTCGACGGCTGCAGAGTGGCGGTAACGAGTTCTTCCGCCACGTCGGTTGTCATGCTGCATGCCCTGTTTGAACACTACTACCATGTAAACGCCACATTTATAAAACAGCCTCCCGATTTGGAGGCCATGTTAAAGGAAGCCGAGGCCGCGCTGCTCATCGGCGACGATGCGCTTGTCGGGCGCCAGCGGGTGCGGCAGGAGGGGCTGCCGTTTAGGGTAACCGACCTGGGTGAGGTCTGGAAGCACTTTACGGGCGAGAAGATGGTCTACGCCCTATGGGTGGTGCGCGGGGAATTTGCGCACAAGCACCCGGAAGAAACGCGCGCTTTAGCCGGAGTTCTTGCGGCGGCCAAAGAAGAGAGCATGAAACGCCTGAATGAAATCATCCGTGCGGGCCAGCGGCGGACAGGTCTGCCCGGGCCCGTTGTCGAAGAGTACTTCAGTCTCGTAAGGTACAGCTTCGATGCGGATTACCAGCGAGCACTGCTACTGTTTTATGATTACGCTTATAAATCAGGCTTAATCGAAGACCGTGTCAAAACGCTGGCCATCTGGGGTGAGGATGTTGTCTGACGTGAGCGGCATCCTCGCCCGAGCGGCAAAAGGGGAACGGCTTTCGGGCGCGGAGGGTGTAAGACTATACCATGAAGCCGATCTATTGAGCCTTGGACGTGCGGCGGATTCGGCACGGCGGCGAATGCACCCGGAGGGAATCGTATCTTTTGTAATTGACCGGAATATCAACTATACGAACATATGCCAGTCCGCATGTCTCTTCTGTGCGTTTCACAGGAAACCGGGGGACCCGGACGCCTACGTTTTAAGTCACGCGCAAATCATACGGAAGATAAAGGAACTGGTGGACCACGGCGGAACACAAGTGCTTATTCAGGGCGGACTTAACCCAAAGTTGGGGATTGACTACTTTGAACAGCTTTTCAAGAAAATCAAAAGCCGGTTTAACGTTCAGATCCACTCGCTGTCTCCCGCGGAGGTGGTACACCTGGGGCGGGTTGAGAAGCTCACGGTCAAGGACGTTTTAACGCGTCTTAAAGGAGCCGGTCTCGATTCACTGCCCGGGGGCGGCGCTGAGATACTTGTCAATCGGGTACGACAGATGATCAGCCCGCGCAAGATCACCATGCAGGAATGGCTGGCGGTGATGGTCACCGCCTTCGAAATCGGGCTTTCCGGTACCGCAACCATGATGTTCGGTTCGGTCGAGACTCCCGAGGAAAGGGTCGAGCACATGCTTCTTGTGAGGGACGTGCAGGATAAAACGAGGGGGTTCACCGCTTTCATACCGTGGACGTACCAGCCCGGAAACACCGAACTTGGCGGGAAGCCGGTCCCGGTGGTCGAGTACCTCCGGATGCTGGCGCTGTCGCGACTTCTTATAGACAACATCCGCAACATTCAAGCTTCCTGGGTGACCCAGGGCGCCAAGGTCGGCCAACTCGCGCTTTCATTTGGGGCGAACGATTTCGGCGGCACCATGCTCGAGGAAAACGTGGTGCGGGCGGCGGGGACGCACCACCGTATTTCGCAGAGCGATCTCGTTCGGATCATCCGTGATGCCGGGTATATCCCGGCCCAGCGGACGACTGATTACCGGATGGTCCGTTTTTTTTAACACACAAAGGTTAAGGTGTAGGTTTCCTACTTTTCGAAAATGTGGGTGATGTCAATGCCGCCTGAACAGAAAAACGGGCTGCTGCGCCAACTGCCGGCCGTGGACCAGGTAATGCGCTGGCCTGAAATGGCATGCCTCCTTGAGGAGCATCCGCGCGGAGTGGTGGTAGACGGGGTCCGAAATATCCTGGGCCGGTTGCGCGAAGCGATTTTAAACGGCGAACCGGGCGGCGCGCACCGGGAAGAAGTAGTCCGCCAGGTTACCGATGCCGTGCGCCCCAACCTGAGGCCGGTGATCAATGCCACCGGCGTGGTCCTGCACACCAACCTGGGACGGGCCGTCCTTTGCCGAAGAGCACAAGAAGCCGTAGCACGGGCTTCTTCGGGTTTCACCAACCTGGAATTCAACCTCGTCGCCGGCAAACGCGGGCAGCGGCATGCGCTGGTGGAAGAACTGCTGTGCCGGCTTACCGGGGCGGAGGCGGCACTGGTGGTAAACAATAACGCGGCGGCAGTCCTGCTGGCGCTGAGCACGCTGGCGGCGGGGCGCGAAGTAATCGTTTCCCGCGGGCAACTCGTGGAGATCGGGGGTTCTTTTAGAATTCCCGACGTAATGCGGCAAAGCGGCGCTTTTCTCGTGGAAGTGGGATCCACGAACAAAACCCACCGCAGAGATTACCGCGAGGCGGTGAACGAGCGCACGGCACTGCTGCTCCACGTTCACATGTCAAACTACCGGATCATCGGGTTCGCACAAGAGGTTCCGGTTGCGGAACTGGTAACCCTCGGCCGGGAGTATAACTTGCCTGTCGTATCGGACCTCGGGAGCGGCTCGCTGGTCGATTTGAGCAGGTTTGGTCTTCCTTACGAGCCGACCGTTCAAGAGATGGTGACCGCCGGTGCGGACGTGATTACTTTTAGCGGCGACAAGCTCCTGGGTGGGCCTCAAGCGGGCCTGGTGGTCGGGAGGCGCGACTACATCGAGCGGATGAGAAAGCACCCGCTGGCCCGTGCGGTCCGTATCGACAAGCTAAACCTGGGGGCGCTTGAGGCAACCCTGCGCGAGTACCTCGACCCGGAGGCCGCGCTCGAAGAGATACCGATTCTCAGGATGTTGCTCCGGCCCATAGAAGAACTGAAAGCGATGGCGGGCGAACTCGCTGCGCGTGTGTCGGAAGCACTCGGTGAACAGGCTGATGTTTGGGTGGAAGAAGGGATCTCCCAGGTAGGGGGCGGCGCAATGCCCACTGCCGTCCCGCTCTCCGCGTTGGTTTTCATGGAATACCGTGATTTGGGCGTAAATGAGGTGATTCGCCGGTTGAGGCTGAACGAGCCGCCGGTAATCGCACGGGCGGAGAAGCACGCCTTGGCGCTTGACGTGCGTACCATCGGAATGCAGGAAATACCGGCGGTGGTCGAGGCTCTACAGACCGTGGTCCGGGGTGATTAGGTGAAATACGTAACCATAGGTACGGCCGGGCACGTCGACCACGGGAAGACCTTACTGATCAGGGCACTGACAGGCGTCGATACGGACCGCCTCAAGGAAGAAAAAGAACGAGGCATATCCATAGAACTGGGTTTTGCCTATCTCGATTTACCGAGCGGGATAAGAGCAGGAATTATAGACGTTCCGGGACACGAACGGTTTATTAAAAACATGCTTGCCGGTATCGGCGGCATCGACATCGTTCTCCTTGTCGTCGCGGCCGACGAGGGGATAATGCCCCAGACCAGGGAGCATATGGACATCATTCAGGTCTTAGGTATTAAGCGTGGGGTTGTGGTTATAAGCAAAATCGACCTCGTTGACCAGGAGTGGTTGGACCTGGTCGAGGAAGAAGTCAGAGGATACATCGCAACGACTTCGCTCGGCGGCGCTCCTATCGTGCCGGTTTCCGCCGTAACGGGGGACGGCCTGAAGGAGTTGGTGGCGGTCGTTGACGAACTTGTTCAAGCCGCGCAAGAGAGGCCGGCCACGGGAGCGGTGCGGCTGCCGATTGACCGGGTGTTCACCATTGCCGGCTTTGGCACGGTGGTCACCGGAACACTTGTCTCCGGTACGATCAAAGAGGGGGATTCCCTCGCGGTATTGCCTCAGAGCGTCATGGCGCGGGTTCGCTCGCTCCAGGTACACAAGGAGAAGATAAGCACGGCGCGGGCCGGCCGGCGTGTCGCGGTTAATCTCGCCGGCCTGGAGCGCCAGGCCGTCACCAGGGGCAACGTCCTTGCCACACCCGGGTTTTTTACGCCTTCAACAACGCTGGACGGCAGGATATTTCTGTTAAAGTCCGCGCGGCCGCTCAAAAACCGTGCGCGTGTCCGGGTACACATCGGCACTTCTGAAATCACCGGCCGGGTGGTGCTGCTTGACAGGGACGAACTTGCGCCTGAGGCTTCATGTTATGCCCAATTCATCCTTGAGGAACCGATAGTGGCGGGCAGGCGCGACCGTTTCGTACTGCGGTCGGTTTCCCCGGTAACCACCATCGGCGGCGGTTTGGTCCTGGAACCCGTGGCGAGGCGACATAAGAGGTTCCGCAAAGACGTCCTGGATTACCTGGAAACGGTGGAAACCGGTTCGCCGGCGGCGAAAGTGGCGAAGTACCTCGATACTGCCCGTGCCCCGGTAGAGGCCGGTGGTCTGTCCGGCGCAGTCGGTCTCGATGAGAGTACGGTTGAAAGGGCTATCGCCGAACTCGCGGCCGCCGATAGAATAAGAGTCATTGACGTTGACAACCAGCGCTTCCTCATTGATACGGAATTCTACGCCGAATTGGCGCGCCGGATCGGGGAAATCGTTGCGCTTTATCACCGGGATTATCCTTTACGGGAAGGCTATCCACGCGAAGAACTCCGTTCACGGCTTTTTGCCGGCGTCGGCAGCCGGGTTTTTCAGGGGCTCCTGCAAAAAATGGCGGAAGACGGAGTAGTAGCTATCCAGCCGCAGGTGGTTACAAGCGTAGGATTTACCGGAGAACCGCCGGCGGAAGTGAGGTCGGTGCTGGCGGCTTTGGAAGAGATCTACCGCAAGGCCGGTTTTCAGCCGCCCAGATGGGAGGATGCCGTAGCGCAGCTTGCCGTTGCGCCTGAAAGTGCGGTGGAATACTTGACCTGCCTCATGCGAGCCGGCATTCTGGTAAAGTTGTCGGAAGAACAACTCATCCACCGGGAAGCCCTGCGTGAGGCGCAGGAAATCATTGTGGGCACGCTTCATGAAAAGGCTGAGATTTCCCTCGGTGAGGTTCGCGACCTTTTGAACACGTCCCGCAAACACGCCCTGCCGCTATTGGAGTATCTTGATTCGAAACGCGTCACAAAACGGATGGGGGACAAGCGGGTACTGATGAAAAGGTAGCTTTGGCCCAAAGCCGATTTGGCGTTGAAAGCGGGGAAAAAAGATGTTGCGTACCTTCAGCACAAGATCGGGCAAGGGCAGATTCAAAATTGAGGTACGCGCTACGCTGACGGACGATGGTTTGATCGTTCAGATTTTAGGCGGAGAAAGACCCCACGTCGGTGCGGTCGTTCTTTCCCTGCCACGCCAAAGCACGTCGGAACCCGGAAAACTGAGGGCCGTTTCAACGGTGATCCCACTTTACGGACACCGTGATGACGAAATAGCGCGACCGGCAGCAGAGTACTTGGCAACCGCACTGGGTCAGACCGTCGTCGTGGTTGCCGGCGTTCATATTAACGCGGCGGAACCCGAGGAAATCGCTTCGCTCATCAAAAATGTGAACCATGCCGTAGAAAGGCTTACCAAAGCGTTGCAGGCGGTAATTTGTCCCGCGTAACACAGAATTCAAAAGAGTCCAGGATGTTGATACCCCCGCGGTTATTCAGAAAATCCGGGGGTATACTATTGTTACGATTTTTTAGGCGGTCAAACTCAGTGTTAAGGAGGTAAAGTTCGTGGAGTATCGAGAAAATTACGAACCTGGTTTAGGACGGTACCGGGAGATGCACCCGGCCGGTCTGCCCGGCGGAGTGGTCGTGGATCCCACCCCGGTTACGGCCGGTGAAGAAATCACTGTATTTTATAACGGTATGCTGGCACAGGCCGGCGCAGATCAGATTTATCTGCGGGTGGGTTACGGCCCGGCAAGGGACTGGCACCGGGTTCAGGACCTTAAAATGTCCCGTACGGGGTGGGGTTGGATAAAGACTTTTGAAGTGCCTTACGACGAGGATCGTTTGAACTTCTGTTTCCGTTGCAGTGCGTACAAGTGGGACAATAACGGCGGCATGAACTGGAGCTACACTATCCACGCGGGAAGGATGGTTTAGCAAGGCTTTTGTTTCGTTCACTTCTAACCCCGGCATCCAGTACAAAGCTCGTCGCTCCGGAAAACTCCTGCCGAAAGTTTTCCGAGCATACGTCCTACTGGGTGCCGGGTTATTCTTGCTTGCAATCCGGATTTCACTTTGAAATTCGGGTTAAGGCCTCCAGGGTTATGTAAAAAGCCCCTCATCCGCGAAAGCATCTCCTCCGGATTATGAGGCCGCGTTCCGGGGATAATACGTAAAGGTGCAGTAGAAGGGAAAAGAGCCGGAAGGCCGCCGCTGAGCTTCTTGATTTTTAATGCCAGGATCTTCTATTTTCTTATAACCCCTGCGGATTTCACACTACACATACAAAAGGGAGGAGACAAAATGCGGGTTGCCATGCTCTCCTGGGAATTCCCGCCCAAAAATGTGGGCGGCCTGGCGCGACACGTATATGATTTAACCGCTGCGCTTACACGCCAGGGGGTGGAGGTGGTGGTTTTCACGTGTGGTGCTCCGGGAGTGCCGGAAGTCGAAGAGATAAACGGCGCCAAGATTCACAGGGTGCACCCGTACGCAAACGGAACGCAGGATTTCATCACCTGGGTTTTGCAGTTTAACGTCGCCCTGCTCGAACGGGCTTTTCCCGTAATGCAGCGCATGCCCGAATTCACGGCGGTTCACGCCCACGATTGGCTTGTGGCCTGGGCGGCACGGGCTTTGAAGCACGCGTACCGCCTGCCCCTGGTGGCGACAATCCACGCCACTGAGTTCGGGCGGAATAACGGTCTGCACAACGATACGCAGCGGTTTATCAGCAGCGTCGAGTGGTGGCTTGCATACGAGGCGTGGCACGTGATCGTTTGCAGCCGCTACATGGAAAACGAGTTGAAATACGTTTTTCAAATCCCCGGGGACAAGTTGTCCGTGATCCAGAACGGCGTCGAACCACAAAATTTTGCCCCGCCGGCGGGACAGGTGAGCCGCGAATGGTTCGCGGCCCCCAACGAAAAAATCGTCTTCTGGGTAGGCCGCCTGGTCAGGGAAAAAGGAGTCCAGGTCTTGCTCGCCGCGGTTCCGAGAATACTGTCCCAGCACCCGAATACCAAATTCGTCATTGCGGGTAAAGGACCGTACGAACAGGAGTTGCGTCGTTATGCGGAAGAGTTGGGCGTTGCCGACAGGGTGTACTTCACCGGCTACATTGACGATGTCACGCGCAACGCGCTTTACAACTGGGCTTCCGTGGCGGTTTTCCCCAGTCTTTACGAACCGTTCGGCCTGGTCGCGCTTGAGGCGATGGCCGCCGGGACGCCGGTCGTGGTAACGGATACCGGCGGCCTCGGCGAAATCGTCAAAAACGGGTACGACGGTTTAAAATGCCAACCCGACAACGCGGACGCGATCGCGGCCAGGGTAGCGTATCTTCTCGGCAATCCGGGGTGCGCCGAGGGGCTCAAGGAACGCGCGTACCGCAAAATACTGAACGAGTGCAACTGGGACGACATCGCCGGGGAAACGAAAGCGGTGTACCAGAAGATCAGGCAAAACAGACGGCAGGTCAACTGGCCGGACTTCGGTCAAACACGGCGGTTTCCGGGTAAAGTCTACCAGTTGTTCGGGCGGTACGCATAGAAGGGATGAAGGTGTTGAAAGCGATTATCATGGCGGGAGGGGAAGGGTCGCGCTTGCGCCCCCTGACCTGCAACTTGCCGAAACCGATGGTTCCTGTGGCCAACCGGCCGATGATGGAGTATTGCGTTACCCTTTTAAAGCGCAGCGGCATCCGCGACATTGGTGTAACGCTACGGTACCTGCCGGAGATCATTCTGGAGCACTTCGGTGACGGAAGTGATTTTGGTGTTAAGATGCGTTATTTTATCGAAGATACCCCATTGGGTACCGCCGGCAGTGTAAAAAACGCGGCCGCTTTCTTGGACGAGACCTTTGTCGTGGTCAGCGGTGACGCCTTGACGGACATAGACCTTAACAAAGCCGTGGAATTCCACCGGAAGCGGGGGGCCATTGCCACCATCGTCCTTACAAGGGTGAGTTGTCCGCTGGAGTACGGGGTGGTTATCACCGGGGAGCAGGGGCGCATCCGCCAGTTTATGGAGAAGCCGGGCTGGGGAGAGGTTTTCAGCGATACTGTGAACACCGGCATTTACGTCCTGGAGCCCGAGGTTTTCGACTATCTCCCTGCCGGCCGGGACTTCGATTTCAGCAAGGACCTGTTTCCGCTCCTGCTCAAGGAGAAAAAGCCGCTGTACGGCCATGTTGTTGACGGATACTGGTGCGACATCGGCGGGCTTGAGGCTTACCTCCAGGCGCACCGGGACATCCTCTCGGGGGCGGTTCGGGTTGAACTCGCTGGGAAACAGGTGTCTCCCGGGGTCTGGGTGGAGGAGGGAGCGCTGGTCCACCCCGACGCCGAACTCGACGGGCCGGTGGTCCTCGGCAAGCATACCGAACTAGGCGCGGGCGTCAGCGTAGGGTCATTCTCCGTACTCGGACGGGGATGCACCGTCCAGTCCGGGGGCAGCATCAAGCGGAGTGTGGTATGGGACCATTGCTTCATCGGCAGGAAAGCGGCGTTGAGAGGGGCGATAGTGGGTAACAAGGTCCAAATACAGGCGCAGGCCGGAGTCTATGAAGGGGCGGTAATCGGTGACAGTTCCGTGATCAAAGAACGCGGCCTTTTGAAACCGGGTGTCAAACTGTGGCCTTATAAAACCGTGGATGTCGGTACCACCGTTTACGAGAGCCTTGTTTGGGGGAACGGCATGCCTCAACGCCTCTTCGGGACCGAAGGAATATGCGGGATGGCCAACCTTGACATAACGCCGGAATTTGTGGTGCGTCTGGGAGGATGTTTCGGTATTGTACTGGGAAAAGGCGCGACTATCGGGGTATCAAGCGACGTTTACCCGGTTGCCAAAATGATAAAATCCGCCTTGTCTTCGGGTCTGCAGTCCGTGGGTGTGAGAGTGACGGACTTTGGGGAGGGTACCACCCCTATGCACCGTTTTGGGGTGCGGGCTTTCGGTTGCAGCGGAGGGGTTCACGTCCTGCTTTCCACCCAGAACCCGGAAAAACTCAGACTGGTGTTTACCGACGCGGAGGGGGGGAACATACTCCGGGGTGCCGAGCGCAAGATCGAGCAGGCTTACTACAAGGAGGACTTCGGCCGGAAGACGGCTTTGGGGGTTCACGAGGTTGAAAACCTTCCGGGCGTGCCGGACGCTTATCTTGACCATATATGCGCTTATGGCACCGACAGCATAAAAAAGGCAGGGTTGAAAGTCGTTCTACTATTTGAAGAAGCAAACTTGGGCCGGTTCATTCCACCGCTGGGCCAGAAACTCGGCTTAAAGTTCATATACTTCAACCAGGCAGGCCCGACGGGCAACCCGCGACGTTGGTACGATTACCAAGAAACCTTACCCGCCTTTTGCAGGGCGGTGGTGGAAAACGGTGCGGACTGCGGCGCCGTGGTTGACGCCAATGCCGACCACCTGGTCTTAATCGACGAAAGAGGCAGGATAATACAGGACGACCTGTTTACTGCGATCCTTGCGCTCGTGGCATTGAAACAACGTGGCGGTCCGGTGGTGGTACCGGTGACGGCGCCGCGGGCGATCGATGCCTTGGCGGCCCGGTACCGCGCGGAGGTCATAAGGACGAAGTTTACCCGCCAGGACCTGTGGCGGCGTGCCACATTGGCGGAAGCGCACGAGTTTCTGCTGCAGTTTGATGCTCTGGCCGCGTTGGTCCACATCCTTAGTTTCGTCACCGCCCAGCGCACGACCCTGGGTGAACTGGTGGATGAAGTCCCGACCTTTTTTCTCACCCGCCGGGAAGTTCCGGTTTCATGGGAAGAGAAAGGGACGGTTATCCGGAAACTCATCGAAGAAAAACCGCCGCAGCAAATGGAACTTATTGACGGGGTAAAAGTCTTTCACCCTGACGGATGGGCGCTGATCCTGCCCGACCCGGAGGAACCTGTTTGCCGGGTGTTCAGCGAGGGGGCGTCGATGGAAATCGCCGAGTCCCTGACGGATTTTTACACGCAAAAGATAAAGGAAATGTTGAAGGAGTAGTCCGGGAAAGCGGCGTGGCTCGGAAAGGGGGCTGGGAACCCGCGGAGGCAGTTGCCGGTGGTAATTGTCGGTTGACTAATTA
>QZIW01000056.1 GCA_003604985.1 Ammonifex sp. | reverse complement strand
CCCCCTGCCAAATCATTAGCAAGTGTCCTGCAGGGAATTCCTGAGGCTCTGAAACATATTAACAGGCCGGCGGAGTGATCCGATTATTTCGAGGAGCGTGGGTGGAAGTTCGAGGAGAGGTCAAACCCAAGTAGAGCGGCCGGCTTTACCAAATTTGCCAGCCACTTACCCGGTCGGCCGTGGAGCGCCGCCTGATTCCGGTTCATTCCGGGGAGCCTATTTTACCGCCGCTGGTTGACATAAGATTTATTAGCGGAAGTAACTTCAAAAATCATCTGACCGGTTACTTTTGCATTTAAAAAAATTTGCCCTTCCCCCAGCTCTTAATTGTAACCCTGAATTTAGATAGGCTACTCTGCCCGGTAAACCACAAAACCGGAAACAAAAAAATTTGCCTCGACTTGTGCGTAGTTCATCAACTAGCTCACAAGGGGCCTCTCAGAATCCCGCAGAATTGTCTTAAATGCCTGAGTTGAACATCTTTGTGTTCCTTTTTTATTAAAGCTCACCGCAGCCGATGTGGGCTTTCAGAGGGTTAAAACGGGCTCCGTACGCCGGCGCTCAGTCAAGGAGACAAGCATCCAGCCGCTCCCCTGCCCTATCTGGTAATGCGAAACAAAACTGGGATTAATGAGGTTGGGTGGAAGGTGTGTATGTTCCCCACTCCTGGTTCCAAAGGACCAGCGGCGTAACCGGTTGATCACTCTTAACACCGGCCAGCGCCTCGGCGATAAATAACACATGGTCACCAGCAGGAAAAGCGTTTATGACGCGGCACTCTATATTGGCGATACAATCGGGAAGTATGGGCACTTTTACTAAGTTTCCCGGCGCGGTGCGAATGCCCAGGACTTCCACTTTCTTTACCCTCCGGCCGGATTGGTTGCCGCAAAACTGGGCGATCCTCACCTGTTCCGCGGATAAAATGCTGAGCACGAATTCCCCGGAAGCCGTTAGCAATTCGAATGTCAGACGCTCCGGTGAAATGGAGAGCATGACCAGCGGTGGTGACGAAGATACCTGACTCACCCAGGAGGCGGTCATCAGATTGTGACGGCCGTTGTAATAACTTCCGATCAGGGTAACCGGCCAGGGAAGCTGCCTTAAAGCGTTTCTCAAGTTACTGACCTCGCTCATGTATTGAACACTCGTACGACTACAATAAATTTACCAGCGAAGAAAGATTAGACACTTTTAACCTATATCCTTCATCCCTCACAAGGATTTTTTTGCAAAATGCAGAATAATTGATGTTGTTAAAGGGTGGTCAGTCACGCCTGGGCCGCGGGCGGAATCCGGCGGCCCGAACGCCCCGCAACATCCAGCGGAGCCGCTGCCCTTCGGGTGCGAGCTCGCTTTTACGGTAGCCGTAAAAAAAGTAGACGGCGATGCCGATTATCATCCAGACCACGAAACGCAGCCAGGTGAGCCGGGGCAGGCTCATGATAAGATACATCGACAGGGCAAGGGACAGGAGCGGCAAATAAGGCGACAAAGGTACTTTGAAAGGACGCCTGGCGTGAGGATTGGTCTTGCGAAGGACCAGGACGCCGATGGCGACTACGACAAAAGCGGTAAGGGTTCCTATGTTCGCAAGTTGCGCGATGATCTCAATGGGAACGAACGCCGCCATAAGGGCTATGCTCAACCCGATGAGGATAGTGTTCAGATAGGGCGTCTTGAATTTGGGGTGGATCCGTTTGAAAAGACCGGGCAGGAGACCGTCCCTGGACATCGCATAGAAGACCCTGCTTTGCGCGTAGACCACCACGAGGAGCACGGAAGTTATTCCGGCCAAAGCCCCGACGGCCACCACCCCGCCGGCCCAAGTGACGCCCGCTCTAAGGAGCGCGGTGGCGACCGGCGAGGCGACGTTGAGCTGGGTATAGGGCACCAGGCCGGTGAGTACCACCGTCACCAGGACGTAGAGCACGGTAGATATCGCGAGCGACCCGATGATGCCTATGGGCAGGTCCCGCTGCGGACGCCTCGTTTCTTCGGCGGCGGTGGCTACCGCGTCGAACCCGATATAGGCGAAAAAGATGATCGCGGCGCCGTGTGTGATGCCTATGGGGCCGAACGGGAAGAAAGGGTGCCAGTTGGCCGGGTTTACGTACCGGGCGCCCAGGATGATAAAAAAGAGGACCACCAGCAGTTTGACGCTCACAATTACCTTATTAACGTTGGTACTTTCACGCGTACCGATGGTGACAAGAGCTGCGATGGTGAGCGCGACAAAAACCGCGGGGAGGTTGATAACCCCCCCGGCCGCAGGCGAACGGGTCAGCGCCGCGGGGAGCAGAATTCCAAAAGAATGGAAGATTTCGCTGAAGTAGGCGCTCCAGCCTATGGATACGGCGGCGGCAGCCACCAGATATTCGAGTACGATATTCCAGCCGACGATCCAGGCGGCAAATTCGCCAAGCGAAGCGTAAGTGTAAGTGTAGGCGCTCCCGGAAACGGGAATCATCGACGCCAGTTCTGCGTAGGTTAGTGCGGCCAGACCAGCGGCGATGCCGGAAAACACAAAGGAAAGTATAAGCGCCGGACCTGCGTACTGAGACGCGGCAACGCCGGTAAGGACGAAAATGCCCGTGCCTATGATAGCGCCGATGCCAAGCGCCACAAGGTCAGCCGGGCCGAGCGCGCGGGCAAGTTTGCTGGTTTCTTTATCTTTTAAAAGTTCTTCAACCGGTTTCTTGCGCCAGATACTGGTACTGATCTGCTCCACCACCCTGTTTGTATTATGAGCAGGCCCTTTACCAAGTATGTCGCGCTCTAAAGCGGTTAATCTAAGCGGGATACCGGACGAAAGATCTTAAGCCGAGGTGAATTCAAGATGCAGATCAAGTGGTTGGGACACGCCTGTTTCTACCTTGTGACACAAGACGGTACCAAGATCGTAACCGACCCTTACGACGAAGCGACGGGGTACCGTCTCCCGCCGGTGGCGCCCGACGTGGTCACCGTAAGCCACCATCATCACGACCATAACGCTGTGGGACTTCTCCGGGGCAGCCCCAGGGTAATAGATCTGGCGGGGACGCACGTGGTGCAGGGTCTAACCATAAGGGGAGTGGCGACTTTCCACGATAAGAAAAAGGGTGCGGAGCGAGGGCCGAACACGGTTTTCGTAATCGAAGCGGACGGGTTGAAGGTCTGTCATTTGGGAGACCTCGGCCACTACCCGGACGTCGAAAAGCTACGGGAAATCGGCCCCGTGGACGTACTGTTGATTCCGGTGGGCGGCACGTATACCATCGACGCCGGCGAAGCAGCCGCGCTGGTGAAGGACATGAAGCCGCGGGTGGCCGTACCGATGCACTATAAGACCAAACACCTCAGGATTTCCATCGCACCCGTGGACAACTTCCTGGCGCATTTTGAAGCTGTAGACTACAGACAACTTCTCGAGTTAACCCCGGCGGACCTGCCCCCTGCCACCACGGTCGCCGTCCTGGAAAGGTCCGAATCGTAAGCTTCGTCTATGTTAGTGCAATTCTCCTGTTGCTCCGGCGGCATGGATATCCTGTAGTGCGCGATCCACTACTTCGGGGACGGCCGCTTCAACTTCGGGCGAAAGATTGGTCCCGGGGGAAAGGTCTTTTCCTTTTACACCGTACACGATCAGGCGCGGCGGTAATTTTTTGAGGGCGCGCGCAAGTTCCACCGCCTCGGCGACGCCGAAAAGATGCGTGGAGTAGTGAAAATACTCCTCCGGGACGGGTCGCACGCCCGCCTCGAAGCGGTGGATGGACCCCGGTTGAGCGTCGGCCTGGACGATATCGACCAAGATGACCGTCCCGGCGTCTTGCCACAGCTCGATCAGCGCCGCGCCATCCCCGGTCTGGTTAACTACTTCAACGTCCGTGAGGCCTTTTTCGGCAATTCGCCGCGCCGCGACGAGCCCTACCGCGTCATCGCTGCGGTAAGCGTTGCCTACACCGATAACCAGAACGTTCTTTTTTGCCCGGAACTTTTTCCCGATCGCCTCAACCAATTTCATTCCCTCACGATCCGCGGCTTTATCAAGTGGGTTGCACAGGAAATACACGGGTCGTAGTTCCGCACAGCTTGTTCGCACTGCCACTGTAGCTTGTCTTCCGGGAGGTCCAAAAATCTTGACACGAACTCACGGAGGTCGCTTTCGATGGCCTTCTGGTTCTGCGCGGTCGGCGGCACGATCTTCGCGTCCGTGACCGTCCCGTTGCCGTCAACCCCGTAGCGGTGGTACAGAATTCCGCGCGGCGCCTCGGTGCAGGCGTAGCCCGTGGCCGGTCGCGGCCGGACCTCCACAAAAGGCTCCTCCGGGGGTTCGTAATCGTTTATGATCCCGATCGCCTCGTCGCAAGCGTGGACCATCTCCACGCTCCGGACGATAATACTTTTAAAAGGGTTGCGGCAGACCGGGTCAAGACCGGCCGTACGCGCCGCTTCCTGCGCCGGCGGTGAAAGCAGACCGAAGTTGAGGTTGTACCGGGCGAGCGGACCGACACAATACTCGCCACCCTCTTTCATCACCGAGTGAAGGGCATTTGAATGCTCCACGTGCTCTTCTTCGAAGTGAGCGTCGTATTCTTCCCCGGGAATGTCCAACCCCTTATTGGAGACGACACGGCCTTCGTTGACCGGGTATTCTTCGGGATGGCGGAGGGCAACGAACGTGTAGTCGCGTTCGAACGCCGGAAAAGGTAGCGCCGCAACCCAACGCACGGTTTCCACGGCGGCCTCTCTCGCCCATTCGAGCCGCCCGACCAGGGGCGTTAATTCCCGTTTTTCGGGCAGCCGGTAAAACCCACCCACGCGCACGTTGATCGGGTGGATTTCCCGGCCGCCTACGGCCGCAACGACCTCATTCCCTATTTTCTTAAGCTGTAACCCCCGCTCCGCGACATCTGGATGATCCCCCGCCATCCGGACGGCATCCTCGTAGCCGAGAAAGTCGGGGGCGTGCAGCAGGTAAACGTGCAGCGCGTGGCTCTCGATCCATTCACCAAGGTAAATGAGCCTGCGAAGCGCCCGGAGCTGCCCGCCCACGCGGACGCCGAACGCGGACTCCATCGCGTGGACGGCGCACATCTGGTAGGCAACCGGGCAGATGCCGCAGATCCGCGCCGTGATGTCCGGAGTTTCGGCGAAGTTACGGCCGCGGAGCAGCGCCTCGAAAAACCGCGGCGGCTCGAAAATCTTCAGTTTCACCTCCGCCACCCGGCCGTCCTTAACCTTTATGTAGAGTCCACCCTCGCCCTCCACACGGGCAAGGTATTCAACTTTGAGCGTCTTGCTTTTCACGCGCTTCACCCTCTTTGCGAAAGGCTTCCGCGTTGGCGTTGAACCCGCGATACGCGCGCACGATCTCCTCCTCCCCTACCCCGAGACGGCCCCATTGTTCGCTGAGCGCTTCGGGGTTGGGCGTCTCCATGGGGCCGAAACACCCGTAGCAACCGCGGTTGTATGCGGGGCATAGCGCGCCGCAGCCGGCGTGGGTTACCGGGCCGAGACAGGGTATGCCCTGCGCGACCATCACGCAGGTATTCCCCACCTGCTTGCATTCGACACACACGCTGTGCGGCGGCGTGTTCGGCCTGCGCCCGTGAAGAAAGGCGCTCAGGACTTCGAGGAGCTGCCTTTTATTGATCGGGCAGCCGCGCAGTTCAAAGTCAACCAGGACGTGGTCGGCGATCGGCGTTGATTTCGCGAGCGTTTCGATGTATTCCGGCGAGGCGTACACGGTCGAGACAAACTCGTTGACGTCCTTGAAATTTCGCAGCGCCTGAATGCCGCCGGCGGTCGCACACGCACCGACGGCGACAAGGTATTTTGACTCGCGGCGTACGTCCTTAATGCGTTCCACATCATGCGGCGTGGTGATCGAACCTTCCACCAGGGACAAATCATACGGTCCCTTTGCCACCGCGCGGGAAGCCTCGGGAAAGTAAGCGATGTCGACCGCGCCCGCAACTTGTAGTAGCTCATCCTCCAGGTTGAGCAGCGCCAACTGACAGCCCGAGCACGAGCTGAACTTCCAAACAGCCAGTTTTGGCTTGCGTCTCCTGTCCATTTTTCACATCTCCCGCCTGCCGAAAAACGTTTCGATCGTACCGAACCGAAAAACAGGTCCGTCCTTACACACGAAGTAAGGTCCCAACTGGCAGTGCCCGCAGAAACCGATCCCGCACTGCATGTTTCTTTCCATGGAAATGTATATTTTTTCGCTGGGGACGCCCCGTTTTTGGAACTCGATGACCGTAAACCGCATCATTATTTCCGGCCCGCAGACCATAACCACCGTGGCCGCCGGGTCGAACTCCACTTTCGGGATAAGTGCGGTTACAACCCCTTCGTTTCCTCCCCATCCTTCCGTGGCGTGGTCGACGGTGACGTGCACGTCGACACCGGGCCGCTTGTCCCATCGGCCCAGTTCCCGGCGGTATAAAATATCTCTCGGGCTCCGGGCGCCGTAAAGCAAAGCCACCCTTTTATAATCCCTCCGCCGCCGGAATAGTTGGTACAGCGCAGGCCGCAGCGGCGCAAGGCCGATCCCCCCTGCCACCACAACCACGTCGCTCCCCAAGGCGTCCTCCAGGGGCCAGCGGGTACCAAAGGGCCCTCGCACGCCAAGCATATCCCCCGGCTTCACCCCGCTTATCGCCCTGGTTACCGGTCCCACGGCGCGCACAGTATGGACAAGCACCTCGGGCGCCGCAGGATCACCGCTTATGGAAACCGGGACCTCCCCTACCCCGAACGCGTACAGCATGTTGAACTGGCCGGCGGCAAACGCCAACCCTCCGGGACGGCTTTCCGACTGGAGTTCCAATGTGTACGTATCGTGCGTTTCCTTTCGGGTCTTTCTGACGGTGAAGGGAAGCGGTAACATCGGCTCGGGCAACGAGCCCCGCGTTTCCCATACTCTTTCTTGACCTCTTTTATCCTCACGGACTGGCATGTTCACCCACCGTCACGGACGGCCTCTCGATCCGGCCTTTATCGCGCAGGGCCCGGGCTTGCTCGGTGATGTCGATCCCCACAGGACACCACGTGATACAGCGCCCGCAACCCACGCACCCCAACGTACCGAACTGGTCCAACCAGGCCGCGAGTTTATGCGTCATCCACTGGCGGTAACGGGCTTTTGCCGATGCCCGCACGCTGCCGCCGTGGAGGTAGGAAAAGTCTTCAGTGAAGCACGAATCCCAGTGCCGGCGCCGTTCGGCGGTCTCGCCCGCCAGATCGGTCACGTCTTCGACGGCGGTGCAGAAACAGGTCGGGCAAACCATCGTGCAGTTCCCGCACGTGAGGCAGCGTTCGGCAACCTCGTCCCAGAACGGGTGTTCGGGGTTGTCGTACAAGAGTTCTCTGATATTCGTTGTGTCGAGGGCCTTTCGCATTTGCCCCGCAGTTGCGGCAATAACCCGCTCGGCCGCGGATTTTTCGGCTGCTGTCGCCTCCTTGAACGGTATTTCACGCAGCACCGCCGCACCCGTTTCGGAGCCGACCTCGACCACGAAATAATGGCGCTCACCTTCGAGGATTTCGGTAAGGGCCAGATCAAAACCGACCGTCGCCTTCGGGCCTGTTCTCATTGAAACGCAGAAGCAGGTATTGCCCGCTTTCGCGCAGTTGACGGCCACA
This sequence comes from Ammonifex sp., assembly GCA_003604985.1. GTDB lineage: Bacteria > Bacillota > Desulfotomaculia > Desulfotomaculales > Ammonificaceae > SURF-55. The sequence continues at coordinate 6,369 of QZIW01000056.1, read as the reverse complement.
ACAAAGATATCTCTCCGTCGCCTGGCGTAAGACGGGTCGGCGTATTCCTCGCTGGTAAAAACCCTGTCGTGCGCGGCGACGGCGTGGAGGTCGCACGCCCGCACGCCGAGGAACGCGTATTTTGGCGGCTCCTCGGTTTCCTCAACGGTTTGAAAGCCGGCGCCCTCGCGCCTCGCCCGCCACAAACGGACAACCGGCGGGTGGAGGAATTTTTTCAAAGAATCCGGGCCGATGCCGTAAGCGAAAAAAGCTTTACCGTCAGTTTTTTTAAGTCGATAGGTCGCGCCTTCCTGTTCGTCCGTCCAACCGGCGGGCAGGTCGGTTACCGACTTCAACTCGTCGTAGACCACCACCCCGTTCCGGACCGTCGGCCCCACGACGTGGTAGCCTTTCCGCCACAGCACGTCAATAAACTTTTGCAAGTCCGAACTTTCCATGACGACTTGGGTTCCCGGCTCCAAGGCAGGTCCCGGCATTTGGGTTCCCTCCTCCGCTCTCATCTATCATATCCTGAGTCGCCGGACAAGTTGTATTATATTTTGTGTGGAAGGCCGACCCTGCGTGATAACGATGCAGACCCCGAAGGCGTAAAATAAAAAAGGAGCAGTTTTGAACTGCTCCACCCCCCTACCCCATGGTTCCCGGGGGAAAACAACGGTGTATTTCTATAAAGTTCGTCGGTTTACAAGTCTTTGGTCCTGGTGCCGAAGGTGGGAGTCGAACCCACACGGGGGTTGCCCACACGATTTTGAGTCGTGCGCGTCTGCCAGTTCCGCCACTTCGGCCTTTTTTATTTTATCACGAACGGCCTCAATATGGCAAGTTATTATCTTTATCGCGCGGGATTACAAGGTTTAAGCGGCAAATGGTCATAAGTGGTTGCAGGTTTTTGTGCCGTTTGAGTTGAAAGCGTATTTAGACGTTGAAAACCTACGACATGCTGACAAGGGTGGTTGAGCTGAAAAAGGGCGTCGTCTGTTACCTGCGCCTGGGCGAAAACGAGGAGGAACTGGCATACGACCTCGCTGAACTGGGCGAGCTTTTAAAGAACATCGACGTTGAAGCGGTTGAAACCGTCGTCCAGCAACGCTCTCCGGACTTGAACTACCTGTTTGGGGAAGGGAAAATCCGGGAGGTCAAGGGACGGGTGGAAGGCGGGGGACTTGATGCCATTATTTTCAACCGCGAGCTTTCGCCCCGCCAGGTTAAGGCGCTTGAGGACCTGTTCGGCGGCGTCGAGGTGTGGGACCGTACCCAGGTCATTCTGGAGATTTTCAACCGCAGGGCCCACTCCCGGGAGGGGAAAATACAGGTTGACCTCGCGCGGCTGAGCTACCTTTACCCGCGGCTTTTCGGTCTCGGCGGCGTCCTCTCCCGTCTTGGGGGCGGGATCGGCACCCGCGGGCCCGGTGAAACAAAGCTCGAAGTCTTGCGGCGCAATACCCGCGAGCAGATTTACGAGCTGAAAAAGGAGCTTGCCGCGGTGCGCAAGAACCGCGCGTTTCTCCGCCGGCAGCGGGAGGAAGAGGGAATACCGACCGTTTCCCTGGTGGGTTACACAAACGCCGGCAAGTCTACGCTTTTGAACGCCCTTTCCACAAGCGAACAGAAGGTCCTGGTACAAGACCAGCTTTTCGCCACACTCGACCCGGTGAGCCGGCGCGTCCGCCTGCCCTCCGCGCGTTACGCGCTGCTCACCGACACGGTGGGCTTCATCAAAGAGCTCCCGCCCAAACTAAAAGAAGCCTTCGAGGCTACCCTGGAGGAACTTTACGCCGCCCACCTCCTGCTTCACGTTATCGACCTGACCAGCCCGTATTTGGAAAGACAGGTCGGCGCTGTTGAGAGACTGCTTGCAGAGCTTGGGCTTGAGGGGAAACCGCTCCTGAAAGTTTACAATAAACTTGACCTGTACAACGGCTTCCTTCCCGAAGACGGCGTGGCGGTCTCAGCCCTGACCGGCGCCAATCTTGGCTACCTGCTGACTTGCATCGAGGAAGCCCTTTTCCCGGAATACGAGGTTGTCCTCCTGGTACCGTTCGACCGGTTAGGCGTGGTAAACCGCTTCCGTGAACGCCTGCGGGTACTGGATGAAGAGTACCTGCCCGAGGGAGTGCGCCTTACGGTCCGCGGCCGTCCCGTAGATTTACAAAAACTCAAGGCGCAGTTGAAGGTTTAGACCTATGTCTGATACGTCTTTTGTATACTTGCCAAAAACTAAGAAGATTGATAAAGCACGCGATAAAGCGCCAAAACCGCTGACGGCGGAGGTGGCGTCGCACATCATCGCCGATCTCTCCCAATGGCATGTGCATTCGCCAAGCGTCGATGATATCCTGAAGGCGATTGATATTTACCGACGCTATAGACTATCATTTTGGGACGGCCTTATTTTACGCAGCGCCCAGGCGCTGGGGTGCGACGTAATCTGGACAGAAGACTTCGATCCGGGCCAACGCTACGACGGGGTTACCGCTCTAAACCCGTTTATGGAGCAGACCTCGTAGCAACCATAGTAATGTAACCCTAATAAAAAGTAGCCTGTTGCCTTTTTGCTCCTTTTTGCTCTCTAACTTTAAACTCGAACCTTGAACGTAGAACTTTTTTACGTCCCTAATTTATCTCCCACAGCCGTTCCCGTTTGGGCAACAGTACCGGCTCTTAGTTCTATTACCAGACGGGCACGGTTACAGCCGGCAAAACGCCATGGTCGGAGGTTTTCCACGGCTTTCAACACAATAAAATCCCTGCTCACAAAAAGTACATCAATTGGAAAACGCATAAATAAAGTATGCACAGCGCTGCACGGCGTAATCAGCAATCCCTCGTTCGGAGATAGTTGTTGTTTTCCCAGCAGACCGATCATTCTTTGCCAAAAACGATCGGCTATTAGTAATTTTCCGGCCAGTACCTTGTTTCTTGTTTCATTAACCAGCATTTCAGCACCAAAACATTAATTATAGCAGGAAACGGTCTACAACCAATGTTCTTCCGTTTGGCAATAGTCACTTGGGTTTTTACTTTAAGATACTCGGTAAAATTCTGTTTGTCGATAACCCGCGGGTTCACCGCGGGCCATTTTGACGTCAACCGGATTTTCATCTCCTAAAGTAGAACGTCGAACGCAGTTCAACAGATAAGAGCGCAAAAAAGTAGCCAGTCCCTTTTTATGCCACTAAATTTTGCCCTGAAGTGTCAAACCCAAACTAGTAATTGCTTGTCCGTGAAAAGCTGTGCTAACATTACAGGTAAAAGCGCCTTTTGTTTCCAATTCGCAACAGAGTCCTCTTTGTGTTAAAGGGTCATGGATTTCGAATACCACTCAAATACTCACGGGAAGGTCTTACTACTGGGTAGCGACGGCTCATCAGAAATCTAAGTCAATGGAGGGAGGTGGTTTATAAGAGAAATGGGCTATTTTACGTCGAACGTAAGACGTCAAAGATTGAAAGGAGGGTTCTGGATGAAACTGATGCGCGTTTGTCTCGTCCTTTGTTTAATCTTGAGCCTGATTGTGTTTGCAGTGCCGGTTCTGGCAACGGGTAAAACAGGGGCGAGCGAGTGTGCCCCGGATCGGGTTCTGGTCAAATTTAAAGCCGGAGCAGATGAAGTTGTTAAGAAAAATATTCACGCTAAACACGGTGGTCGGGTAGTTGATGAGATCGCGGCTTTAGGTGTGCAGGTGGTGGAGGTGCCTGCGGGCAAGGTAAAGGAGAAAGTAAGGGCTTATAAGCAAGAAAACGCTATCGAGTATGCTGAACCAGACTTTGTCGCGGAGGCTGTCGGCCTGCCGAACGACCCTTACTTCGGGAAGCAGTGGGGCTTAAACAATACTGGCCAGACTGGTGGAACTCCTGATGCGGATATCGACGCTCCAGAAGCCTGGGATATAACCACTGGTGATGCCGGGATAAAGATCGCCGTCCTCGACACCGGTGTTGACCAGAACCACGAAGACCTTGCCGGCAAGATCGTGGCGAACAAGAATTTCACGCGGAGCCGGACGGTTGACGACCTGTATGGCCATGGCACTCATGTCGCCGGTATCGCGGCTGCCATGACGAACAACGGCCGGGGAGTAGCTGGCGGGGGCTATAATTGCACTATCATGAACGGCAAGGTTCTTGGGGACACAGGCAGCGGTTACTATAGCTGGATCGCTAACGGGATCATCTGGGCGGCAGAGAACGGAGCTAAGGTAATCAATATGAGCTTAGGCGGTACGGAGCCGTCCTCGACCCTGGAGGCTGCGGTCAACTACGCCTGGACTAAAGGAGCGGTGCTGGCGGCAGCCGCAGGTAACAGCAACACGAACGACCCGCTATACCCCGCCTGCTACGCTAACTGTATTGCCGTTGCCGCGACCGACCAGAACGACGCCAAAGCCGGCTTTTCCTCTTACGGGGAGTGGGTAGATGTAGCCGCGCCTGGAGTAGATATCTTTTCCACCCTGCCCAACCACAGGAATAGAATTGGCATTCTTAATTACGGCTCCCTGAGCGGCACATCGATGGCTACACCGTACGTTTCCGGTGTCGCGGGGCTTGTCTGGGCAACCGGGTACGGGACGGATAACGTGAGCGCCCGCAGCCGGATCGAAAGCACGGCGGACCAGGACCTGCTGCCTATCTGGACGGATTACGGTATCCCGCGCGTTAACGCTTACGGTGCAGTACAACCGCCATCGCCTTCGGCGTAAGACGGATTCCCGAGAATAGATCGAACCAGGGGAATTAAGGAGCCGGGGAAGCAGTTAGCGTTGTCCCGGCTTTTTCTTTTGCAGTTGGCATTTTACCTGTTGCGGCGTCGAGGTTGATTATGCATTGCGTTGCGGCTCATTGATATAAGTTTCCAGGTCGAACAAGGAATCACGCCTCCGGCCGTCGTAATATATATTGTGATAAGCGGCGCGTGACCATAATTAATGCGCGCAGTAAAACGCGTAGAAAAAAAGTGTACAATCTTCAACCATCGCCAACGGAAACGAGGTTAAACTTAATGACCGACCTGCACGCTCATATTTTACCCGGGTTTGACGACGGCCCGGAAACGCTTGCCGAGAGCCTGGCGATAGCGGACGCTTACGTAAAAGCCGCTACACGGCGGTCGTGGCTACGCCCCACGTAATCCCGGGGTTTTATGAGCATACGGTGAGCAAATCCTGGACGGCGTACGCCGGCTCCAGGAGCAACTTGCAGCCGCAGGCATCCCCTCACCGTCCTCGACGCGCAAAGAGGGTATTCCTCTTACAAACGTATTTCCCTCTTTCTCGGGCAATCGGCTGAGAGCATCGGATATTTGCGACTCTTCTATACGTTCCAAGAAATATACCCCCTGTTTAGAAAATCACCAAAACAACCGTTAGTAAGATTATACCTTGCGGTACCACTTATTTTCCAGCAAAACTCACCGGGCGACTAATGGCCTATTTCGACTTTACTCCGTTAAGAAGGCAGTACCTGGGGGAGGCGCTCGGAATTGAAGTTTGACCGGCTACTGGCCGAACTGGGCAAAGTCCTGCCGGGTAGGCAATATTAATTTATAAAAGTTTCTTGGAGTGTGTCAAGGAGCCGTCCCCTGACACGGGAATTGGAATTTGACCGGCAAAAAATCGAAAGGCTTGTCTCCTCTTTCAAACCGTTATTATTTCCAATCGCTGATATAATAAAATATAGAAAAGTTATAATGAAGGAGCCTGGATAGATGAAATATAAGGTAAATATCGAAAAAACCGAAGAAGGTTATGCCGTTTGGTGTCCCGGATTGCCTGGTTGTTGGTCACAGGGGCAGACAGAAGAGGAAGCTTTAGAGAATATCAAAGATGCTATAAAGGCATATCTGGCGACCATCGAGGAGCTAAGCAAAAATAAGGATTCTCGTTATGTGGATCTAGGATAGGGCATGCCAAAACTCCCAGGTATAACCCACCAACGAGCTGTCAAGGCTTTTGAGAAAGCAGGCTTCTGGATTACACGGCAGGGTAAGCACATCACAATGACCAACGGTCAACGTATTATCACTATTCCAAGGGCAGACCCGGTCAACGCTTTTACAATGGCGGGGATTGTAAAAGATGCCGGGTTGACTATTGAAGAATTCAAGAGGCTTTTATAGTGGGTAGCGCTGGATACCGCCTGGTGCTCTGGGAGACCGCTGCAAAACTTCGTCTGGCTTTGTCAGGCTCGCCGTCCGCGCCATGCTCGTTTTTCGCGCCCTCCGGGCTTCTCGCTAAAGCCTACCATACCAATTATAGATAAGTCTGCTTCCGGTGTATTTAAGTTTCGCAACACTCTTAGGGCAGCCAGCTTCATGAGTGAAGGTAAGGCTTGGCGGAATGAAAGAATTTCCCGGGCCAAATCCTTCGTCAAA
>QZIW01000070.1 GCA_003604985.1 Ammonifex sp. | reverse complement strand
ATTCAGGAGCCGGAAGTCAGAAGTCAGAATTCAGAAGTCAGAATTCAGAAGTCAGAATTCAGGAGCCGGAAGTCAGAAGCCGGAAGTCAGAAGCCGGAACAAGCCGGCGCCTCCTTACTGCTAACCGCTGACGGCTAATCCAGGTTTAACGTTAACTGTTTAAGGTTAAAGGTAAGAAGTACGAACAGATAGCTGAATATATTGTGGCGAGGCCATAGAAAGCAACCAGTGAAAAACGGACGGCGACCTGATAAATATTTGCTTGCACGGGGGTAAACATGCATTTCGGGGAAGAGGCCTGGCGGACTTTTGAGCGGGGCTGTGAGCGCGAGTGGCTGGTGACCAACGGTCTCGGCGGGTTCGCTTGCGGTACGCTTATCGGGGCTAATACCAGGCGGTATCACGGACTGCTTACCGCGGCGCTAAAACCGCCCACCCGCCGCTTCCTTTTAGTAGCCAAGATTGACGAGCGCATTATATCCGGCGGAACTTACTACAACCTCGGGACCAACCATACCGCGGGCGGGGTTACCGATGAGGGCTATACTCACCTGCAGCGGGTCGTGGTCGACCCCTTCCCAGAATTCACCTACGCTTGTGCTCAGTTACTGGTGCGAAAAATGGTGTTCATGCCCCACGGCAGGAATGCTACCGTTATCATGTACCACGTTTTCAACGGCGGCCCGAACGCGCGGTTGGTGCTCGTGCCGATGGTAAATTACCGTGATTACCACGGGAATACTTACAGGGGAGAGATGGAATTCAATCAGGAGCCGGTATCCCTGGGCGTTATGGTGTCAGGGCGGGAAGGGCTGCCGCCGATTGTAATCCGGAGCGGCGAAGGAGAATATCTTGCCTCGGGAGACTGGTTTTACGGCATGCATTACCCGATGGAGGCCCAGCGGGGGCTGAACCCCTGGGAGGACCACTTCATGCCCGGGCGGTTCGAAGTGGAAATACCCGCCGGCAAGGAAACCGCGTTCGCTGTGGTCGTCTCGGCCGGCGAAGGCCCGGCCCCCGAAGCGGCGGAGGTGCTGCTCGACGAAGAAAAGGCCAGACTACGGGAACTGCAGGAACAGGCCGCTATCGGTGATGCCATGGCAGGTTTGTTGGTCAGGGCGGCGGACAGTTTTCTGGTAAAAAGGGCAGAAACGGGTATCACGAGCATTGTCGCCGGCTATCCCTGGTTTACCGACTGGGGCCGCGATACCATGATTGCGTTGCCGGGTCTTACCCTGGTTACCCGGCGGTACGAAAAAGCCCGAGAGATACTCACCTTTTTCGGCGAATATGTATTGGAAGGTCTCCTGCCAAACCTTTTTCCCGACGACGGGGGGGAACCGCTGTACAACACCGTGGACGCCGCTCTCTGGTACGTCCAGGCGGTTTACAAATACGTTGCTTACACCGGCGACGGAGCTTTTTTCGTTGAGACGGCACTGCCTGTACTTAACAACATAATCGGTCACTACGTGAAGGGTACCCGTTTCGGGATCAGGATGGACGACGATGGCCTCATAGAGGCCGGCAGCCCCGGGTTTCAGCTCACCTGGATGGATGCGAAAGTCGATGAACTGGTGGTTACGCCCAGGTACGGGAAGGCGGTCGAGATCAACGCCTTGTGGTACAATGCGGTCTGTATTCTCGAGGATTTGTGCAAACGGTTCGGCCTTGATTTTTCTTTTACCGGGCTGCGGGAGCGTATTCACGGAGGGTTCAGCGCGTTTTTGCATCCCGAAGGTTACCTTTATGACGTTCTTGGCGCCGAAGGGCGGGACGCCAGCGTCCGGCCCAACCAGATTTTTGCCGTGAGCCTGCCGTATTCCCCGCTTAGCCGGGAGCACGCGCTTGCCGTGGTGAACAGGGTGGGAAACGAGCTTTACACGACTTACGGGCTGCGCTCTCTTTCGCCGCGGGACCACGCCTATAAAGGGCGCTACTCCGGCGACATGAAAAGCCGGGATGAGGCTTATCACCAGGGCACGGTCTGGAGCTGGCTCATCGGTCCTTTCGCAACCGCGTACCGGAGGGTGAACGGTTACTCGGCGGAAAGCCGGCAACGGGTAAGGGCCATGCTTTTGCCGTTTGCCGACCACCTTGCGGACCACGGTGTCGGGTATATTTCCGAAATCTTTGACGGCGATAAGCCGCACTGGCCCAAAGGCTGTTTCGCCCAGGCCTGGGGGGTCGCGGAAGTCCTCCGGGCCTATGTGGAAGAGGTTTTGACAGGCGATAACGGCGGCGAAAATCATATAACCGGACGTTGTTGTGCGAGTACACCGCAATTTGGTTTAGGAGGGAAAGCTATTGGTGGACATTAACGATGCGGCCGCGCTTAAAAACCTTGATACCATCGGTATGCATGCGGCCCTTGAGCGTCTGGCTGCGCAGTGTGCGGATGCTTATAACATCGGGCAAAAGGCGCCTTTGCCCCGGGTTGGAGAAGTGCGTGCCGTGCTGGTGACGGGGCTGGGAGGCTCCGCGATCGGCGGTGACCTCTTGCGGGTATATTGCCAGGACCGGTCGGGGGTACCCGTGGCGGTCAACCGCGACTACAACCTTCCGGCTTTTGCCGATGACAAAACGTTGATATTTGCGGTGAGCTATTCCGGGAATACCGAGGAAACCTTAAATGCGTTCCGTCTCGCGTATGCAAAAGGGTGCCGGGTTGCCGTGCTGACCTCCGGCGGCAAACTGGCGGCGTTGGCGGCGGAAAAAGGCGTGCCCGTAGTCCCAATCCCTTCAGGGCTGGCTCCCCGGGCGGCGACGGGTTATCTTTTCCTGCCGATGCTCGCTGCGCTTGAAAGATTGGGATTACTAAACGGGATTGATGGCGCTGTGGCGGAGTTGGTCGAGGTACTCCGTGCAAAAACCGATTCCTACCGGTTGGAAGTCCCGTCAGAAAAAAACCCTGCCAAACAACTCGCCCTTGATTTCAGGGGTCGGATACCGGTTATCTGGGGGGCGAGCGGCACAACGGAGGTTGTGGCATTGCGCTGGAAGGGTCAGGTCAACGAAAACGCAAAATCGCCCGCCTATTGCAACAACTTCCCCGAATTAAACCATAACGAGATCGTCGGCTTCGAGCAGCCCGGGGAGTTACTGAACCGGCTATGGGTGGTCCTGCTTAAGGACAAGGGGGACGATCCCCGGGTGGAGTGCCGCATGGAAGTAACCAAAAGAATCATCGCCGGAAAGGTTGCCGGGGTTACGGAGGTGGCTTCTGCGGGTGAGAGTATGCTCGCCCGGCTCTATTCTCTGATTTACCTTGGCGATTGGGCGAGTTTTTACCTTGCGGCCCTGTATGGCATTGACCCCGGGCCGGTAAGAGTTATAGACTACTTAAAGGGAGAATTGGCTAAACAGCAGATTTAGGGCGATACCGGGAATAAAAGGGACCGCCCCAACTTTTTCTCCTGGAAAGAAGGGACTGGCGTGCCGATTCCCAGATTGGTTATTCTGACAGGGCTGTCGGGTGCCGGCAAAACCCAGGCTTCTCGAAGTCTTGAGGATGTTGGCTTTTTCTGCGTCGACAACTTACCGCCCTCGCTCATACCCAAATTTGCCGACCTTTGCGCGCGGGCGGCTGCCCCGATCCAACGCATGGCTCTCGTTGTAGACATACGGGGCGGCGAGCTGTTCGACGCCGTGTTTGAGGTATTGGCGGAGTTCGACCGTGAGGGTATTCCTTACGAGATTCTTTTTTTGGAGGCTTCAGACGAGGCGCTGGTGAGGCGTTTTAAGGAGTCACGCCGCCCCCATCCCATGGGTGGGGACCTTTTGAACTCCATTCGGGAAGAACGGATGCGGTTGCGCGAACTGCGGGGCCGCGCGCACAAAATTATCGACACCACGGAATTGTCGCCGCAGCAGCTCAAGGAACAGTTGACCATCCTGTTCGGAAACGGTGAGGCTTTGCGCCGGTTCAGGATCACGGTGCTTTCCTTCGGGTACAAATACGGCATTCCGCTGGACGCGGACCTGGTCATCGACGTCAGGTTTCTGCCGAACCCGCATTACATCACCCGCCTGCGCCCCCTGACCGGTGACGATATGCTGGTCAAGGAGTTCGTTTTCGGCTCGCAGATAACCGTTGAGTTTATCACCAAGTTTACAAATCTCATCGAGTTTTTGATTCCCCTGTATATTAAAGAGGGAAAGACAATGCTGACCGTTGCCGTCGGGTGTACCGGCGGACGCCACCGGTCGGTTGCCGTCGCCAACAGGTTGAATGAAATCCTGTCCGCGAAGGAGTACCAGGTGACGGTGCGCCACCGGGACATTGAACGGGACAGTATCCAGTCAACCGGGTAAAACGGGGCCCGCGGGCCTTCTAATAAACGCTGAGTGGGCAGCCACCGGGCGGCAGTCTTTCTCGTCGACCGACACGGCATGTTTGTGCAAAGAAATATGGCTCTAATGCCGGATGACCGCTTTTAGGGGAGGTCTGTCTTTGGGATTTCGTTTCCTGGTACCAGTGGCAGCGTCTATCCTGGTGCTTTTCTTTTTTTCCTCCGGAACACGCCTGCAGCATAAAAGCGTTTTGTCCACTTATGAACCGGACGTCCTCGTAATTTTAATGTACCACAAGGTCAACCCGGATCCGCGTGAAGGGGGTCTGGGGTTGCGTGTTCCTCCCTCCAAGTTCGACTGGCAGATGAAATACTTAAAGACCCGGGGCTTTACCGTCATTGACATGGATAGTGCCTGTTTTTATTTGCGGTACGGACGTCCGCTGCCGCCAAAACCGGTGGTAATTACCTTCGACGACGGCTACCGCGACAATTACCTTTTTGCGTGGCCGATTCTGAAAAAATACGGCTTTTGCGCCACCGTTTACCATGTGGTTAACGCCACAGGCGGGTATAATTTTTTCGACGCAGACCGCGGCAGTCAACCCCGGAGCTCAATGCTCGGTTGGAACGAGATCCGCGAGATGACAGCCTCCGGGACCATAACCTTCGGCGCCCATACCCTGGACCACCGCCCGTTGACGAAAGTTGGTCCGGAGGAAGCAAGCCGGCAGATCTTCGGTGCGAAAGAGGTGCTGGAGCAAGAATTGGGCCGCCCGGTCAACCACTTCTGCTACCCCTACGGCGATTACAATCGGGAGGTTTCCGAGATGGTAAAAGCCGCGGGGTTCAAGACCGCCGTAACCTGCGTCAGGGGCGTGAACCATCCGGGCGAAGACCTTTTCACTTTAAAACGCATCCGCATCATGGGGAATTGCAGCAACCGCAAGTTTATATACATGCTTGAGAACTGTTACAAAACCGCGGCCTGATGAACGCGAAAACGCCGCCTCCGCCATGTTGACAGTTAGTGGTATAATAGTCGGTGAAGGGATTGTGGCATGGCTTTTTCTTCTTTTTCTGAAACCACCAAAGCGGACCTTGCGCAAGTAATAGGAGAGCGACCCTGCTGTCTGTTGAGCGAACTCGCCGGTTTCGCCAGGGTCGCTTCGCGGTTGGTCAAGGAACCCGGGGGCAAGCTCGGCCTGGAAATACGCACGGAGAACGCCGCGGTTGCCCGCAAAGCCTTTCGTCTGGTGCGGGCGGTGTTCAGTGGTACAGTTGGAGTATCGACGCGGCAGCAACGGCGCTTCCGGAGAAGAAAGCTCTTTCTCATCCGGGTGCCCGGTGAACTCAACAAGGTTACGGCAAAACTCGGGCTTTCCAACCGTTTCGGGCACTCTCTTTTGGGCATCAGGCGCGTTTTTTTGCGGCGCGAATGTTGCCGCCGATCCTATCTCCGTGGGTTATTTCTCGGCGGTGGCTGGGTGAGTAACACCGGTGAAGGATACCATCTCGAACTCTTATCCCCATCAGCCGTCCTTGCCCAGGACATAGTGGTGCTGCTGCAACGGTTCGGGTTGAAAGCACGTTATATAGAACGTAAAAACGGCTTTGTGGTCTATTTGAAGGAGAGTGCGGCGATAAGCGATTCCCTAAAACTGATGGGTGCAACCGGTGCAATTCTGAGTCTGGAGAACGCCCGCATTTTCCGGGAAGTGAAAAACCGGATCAACAGGCTTGTGAACTGTGAAACAGCCAATTTAACCAGGACTGTTGAGGCGTCGCTCCGGCGTAAAAATGAAATAAACCTGATCATATCCCAAATCGGTCTCGAGAGTTTACCGTTGGAATTAAGGGAACTGGCACGGTTGCGGCTGGTCCACCCCGAGGCCACCCTGAAGGAGTTGGGTCAGTTACTGAGCCCGCCGGTTTCCAAATCCTGTGTCAACCACCGCTTGCGCAGTCTCGCTGCCGTTGCCGGGCGCTTGAGGCGGAGCGCGGGGGGCGGTCCCCGGGAGGGCAGTTGATCATGGCCGGCCACGACGTCCGCCTGGAGCAGACTCAGAAACTGGTTTTCGGTACCGACCTCCAGCAGGCGGTCGCCATACTCCAGTTGTCTGCGCATGAATTGGCAAATTACCTGGCAGAACAACTGATTGAAAACCCTTTGCTTGACCTGGGGGAAGAAGAGGGAGAGAAGGAAAACGTTGGTGAGGAAATCGCAACACCAGCCGACGGCGAGTCCGCCGACTATTTGGGCGATTATTTTAAGGAGGCGAACGAACCTGTTGCGGGCGAGGATGCCGAGCCAGCCGCAGCTGCATCTGTTTTCGATCCGGCCAACTCCGGCCCAACCCTTTACGAGCACTTGCTTTCCCAGCTCAAGTTTTTGAACCTTTCACCTTATGACTGTTTGATCGCTGAGTATGTCATCGGCAACATAGGCAGTGACGGCTACTTCAGGGTCAGCATGCATGAAGTTGCCCGGTCCCTGGGTGTTTCAGCGGCGGTGGTGGAAAGGGTGCTGAAAGTGGTTCAGACTCTGGACCCGCCGGGCATTGGAGCCCGCGACCTGAGGGAGTGCCTCTATTTGCAGGCTAGAAGCGCGGGTTTGGGTGCCGGACTCGTGGGCAGAATCGTTGCCGATTATCTTGAAGCGGTTGCTGCGGGAAAAACCGGCAAGATTGCGCGCGAACTTGGGGTTGGGGTTGAAGAGATTCACGAGGCGGTACAGATTATCCGGCGTTTCAACCCCAGGCCGGGGAGTGGTTTTGTCGGTGAGCCCATTCAATACCTGGTCCCGGACGTTGTTGTTGAAAAAGTTGGCGAGGAATATGTGGTAACGGTAAACGAGTCCGCATATCCACGTTTGACTATAAACCGCGCCTACCGCGATCTGGTGGGCCGAGCCGATGCCAGCCCGGAAACAAGAGATTTTATTCAAACCAGGTTGAAGCAAGCCCTGTGGGTTATAAAGAGTATCGAGCAGCGGCGAACGACCCTGCACAGAATTGTGACCGCGTTGGTCCAGAAGCAGCGCGGTTTCCTTGAAGCCGGGATTCCGGCCTTGCGGCCGCTCACCATGAAAGAAATCGCCCGGGCGGTGGGACTTCACGAATCAACTGTTTCACGCGCTACGGCGCAAAAATACGTCCAATGCCCCAGGGGTATTTTTAAGCTGAAATTCTTTTTCACCGGCGGTGTTAACGACAAGAACGGCACGCCGGTCGCTGCCCAGTCCGTAAAATGGCTGATAAAAGAGATCGTGGCGTCCGAACACCCTGAGAAACCGCTCAGTGACCGGGAAATTACCTGTATTCTGAAAAACAGGGGAATCAAGGTTTCACGGCGAACTGTAGCGAAGTACCGGGCTGACTTAAACATCCCGGGGACACCGAAAAGACGGGGCGTCCCGGATGTTTAACCGATCGAGGCGCTTATTTTTTAAAGGAGAAAGGGGTTGGGGGATTAGGTGACCTTAAGAGTAGGGATTAATGGGTTTGGTCGTATCGGGCGGTTGTTCCTGCGTGCGGGTCTGAGTAGAGAAACGATAAACGTAGTCGCCGTTAACCACAAGTCGCGGCGGCTGTCAGGCGCGGCCGGGGACCTGGCCCGCTACCTGGCACACAGCCTTCAGTATGATTCGGTGCACGGAACGCTTCCTGCGGATGTGCACGGTGGCAACGGGTTGCTCAAAATAAACGGCCGCGAGGTGCGTGTCTTTTCGGAGGCCAATCCCGCGGCCATTCCATGGCAAGACCTGCAAGTGGATATTGTGGTCGAGTCCACCGGGAGATTCCGCGACGGCCAGGAGGCTGCAAAGCACTTGTCGGCCGGTGTAAAAAAGGTGATCATCACCGCGCCTGCCAAAAACGAAGACATCACCATCGTCATGGGTGTTAACCACCATCTTTACGAACCCGCAAAACACCACATCATATCCAATGCTTCCTGCACCACCAACTGCCTGGCACCGGTGGCGAAGATCCTGCACACCCGGTTCGGCATCGTGAAAGGTCTCATGAATACCATTCACGCGTACACCAATGACCAGCAGATTCTTGACATGCCCCATAAAGATTTCCGCCGCGGGCGCTCGGCCAATCTGTCGATAATTCCTACGACCACAGGAGCGGCCAAGGCTATCGGGCGCGTTTTGCCCGAACTTGAAGGTAAACTGAACGGCCTTGCTTTCCGGGTCCCTGTGCCGAATGTTTCCGTGGTTGACCTGGTCTTGGAACTTGCCCGGCCGGCGTCCGCCGCCGAAGTGAACGAGGTGCTGAAGGAAGCATCGGAAGCCGACTTCAAGAGTATTCTCGCCTATACCGAAATTCCTCTTGTTTCACGCGATTTCAACGGCAATCCTCATTCCGCCGTTGTGGACGGCCTGTCGACCATGGTGATCGGAAACAACCTTGTCCGGGTAGTGGCGTGGTACGACAACGAGTGGGCCTACGTATCGCGCGCTGCCGATCTGGCTGAATATATTGCGGCAAAAGGGCTAAAGTAAATAACAGTTCTAAGTTGTTTAAGGTTAGTACTTGTGTTTACTGACCGCGTGGGTCCGTTCAAGGTTAATGCTCAAACGGCTTGGACTCTTGGTCCGTTCAACGTTTTTTAAACTTATAATCTGTAACTGTGAACTTAGAACTGTGAACCGTGAACTTCGAACTTCGAACCTTGAACTTCCAGCGCGAAAGGGTGTGCTGAGTGCTGAAAAAGACGGTACGGGACGTAGAAGTAAAGGGCAGAAGGGTCCTGGTCCGGGTGGATTTCAACGTTCCACTCAAAGATGGTAAAGTGGCGGAAGACAACCGCTTGAAGGCGGCCCTCCCCACAGTCAGGAACCTCTGTGACCGGGGAGCCCGGGTGATTCTTGTTTCCCATCTCGGCCGCCCCAAAGGAACGCCGGAAGACCAACTGCGGCTGTTACCCGTGGCTGTCCGTCTGGGGGAATTGCTTGGGAGGCCCGTAATGTATGCCGGCGACTCGGTCGGCCCCGTCGCCGAGCAGGCGGTCGAAAAGCTGGGCCCGGGTGACGTTCTCCTTTTGGAGAACATCCGTTTCCACCCGGGGGAGACTAAAAACGACCCGGAGTTGGCGCGGCAACTGGCGTCATTGTGCGACATCTATGTCAATGACGCATTCGGGACGGTTCACCGTGCCCACGCGTCCACGGTCGGCGTTGCCACGCTGCGTCCGTCGGTAGCTGGTTTTCTTGTGGAAAGGGAGTTGGAGGTGCTGACCCGGCTCTTGAAAAACCCTGACCACCCTTTTGTGGTTCTGATCGGCGGCGCGAAAATTTCCGACAAGATCGGGGTTTTGGAGAACCTGATCGGCCTGGTGGACGCACTTCTCATCGGCGGCGGAATGGCCAATACCTTCCTGGCGGCAAAGGGGTACAAAATGGGTCGCTCCCTTGTTGAAGCAGACAAAACGGAAGTCGCCAAGAATCTGTTATCGAGTGCCGGGGTGCGCGGCTGTAGGCTCGTTCTGCCGGTCGACCTCGTTGTGGCGGAAAGCCGGGAACCGGGGGCAACCCACCGTGTGGCAGCCGCTGACGCCGTGCCCGCTGATTGGATGGCGCTCGATGTCGGTCCGGAGACCGTGAAACTGTTTGCCGGTTTGCTTAAAGATGCGCGGACGGTTTTCTGGAACGGGCCGCTCGGCCTGTTCGAGCAGCCGCCTTTCGACGCCGGAACTACTGCCGTGGCCCGTGCTTTACCGGTCAACGGGGCCACCACTATTGTCGGCGGCGGGGACACCGCGCGGGCGGTTAAGCGCGCCGGGATGGCAGACAAGATTACCCACGTGTCGACCGGTGGCGGGGCGTCGCTGATGCTGCTGGAAGGGAAAGTACTTCCCGGCGTATCGGTTTTACAAGATAAATAGAGAACTTTAACGCTGTGTACGGCATCCTGTGCGCCGGTGACAAGGTGATTACAGCCTGCTTGACTCAAGCGTCGGGAATCGGACGTTCCAGGTGGAGCGTCTTCGCGAGGAGGGGAGAGTCTTGGAACGTACACCGATTATCGCGGCCAACTGGAAAATGCACAAAACCATCCCCGAAGCGGTGTCTTTTACCCGTGAGATTTTGAACCCCCTGGACTTTTCAGGGACGGACGTGGTGTTATGCCCGCCCTTCCCTGCGCTCTGGCCGGTTGCCCAGGCAGCGTCCGGCACTCCGCTTCAGGTGGCTGCCCAGGATGTTTATTGGGCGGACCAGGGGGCGTTTACCGGTGAGGTTTCGCCTGTCATGCTCCGGGACGCGGGCTGCACTTACGTTGTCATCGGGCATTCTGAACGGCGCCATCTTTTCGGCGAGACGGACGAGAATGTTAACCGGAAGGTGAAAGCCGCCTTGCGGCATGGCCTCACACCTATCGTGTGCGTAGGGGAGACTCTTGCGGAGCGGGACGCCGGGGAGACCTTTAAGGTGGTTGAAAAGCAGTTGGCCGCAGCTCTCTTAGGGTTAGACGGGGAGGAAGCGGCGGGACTGGTTGTCGCCTACGAGCCGGTCTGGGCGATAGGTACGGGAAGAAACGCGGCGCCGGAGGATGCCCAGGCGGTCAACCATTTTGTACGGGAGTTCGTCCGCAGCCGGTATCGTCCGGAAGTCGCGGAACAAGTCCGTATCCAGTACGGTGGTAGCGTAACGCCGGAGAACGCAGAACTCCTGTTGGCACAACCGGATATCGACGGCGCGCTGGTCGGGGGAGCCAGCCTAAAAGTGGAGTCCTTTAGGGCGATTGTGTATGCCGCGCAAAGATTGTAGGAGGTGAAAAGTTGGCCATTATTGCAGACGTCTACGCCAGGGAGATCCTTGATTCACGGGGCAATCCCACCGTCGAAGTGGAAGTGATCCTGGAAGACGGGACCGTAGGGCGCGCGTCCGTACCGTCCGGCGCTTCGACCGGAACGCACGAGGCGGTGGAACTCCGTGATCAGGACACAGCCCGCTACGGCGGGAAAGGTGTAACCCGTGCGGTCGACAACGTGAACGGTGAAATCGCCAACGAACTTGTGGGTATGAATGCAGTTGAGCAGGCGGAAATAGACAGGCTTTTAATCGACCTGGACGGTACCGAGAACAAGTCGCGTCTCGGGGCGAACGCGATTCTGGGAACCTCGCTGGCGGTAGGCCGTGCGGCGGCCGCTTTCCTTGACCTGCCGGTTTACCGTTACATCGGCGGCGTTGAAACCTCACTGCTTCCGGTTCCTTTGATGAACGTCCTGAACGGGGGCCGGCACGCAGACAACAACCTTGATCTTCAGGAGTTTATGATCGTGCCTGTCGGGGCCGGTTCTTTTCAGGAAGCCCTGAGGATGGGCGCGGAGGTCTATCACCGGCTGAAGAGCGTACTTGCCGACTGCGGCCTGGGAGCCACGGTAGGGGATGAGGGTGGTTTTGCGCCCCGCCTTGAGTCCAACGAGGAGGCCCTCGGGCTGCTTATGGCGGCGATCGAGGCGGCCGGCTACCGGCCCGCTGTGGACGTAGCCCTGGCGATAGACGCTGCGGCAACCGAGTTTTACCGTGAAGGGCGATATGTCCTCGAGGGCGAGGGACGCACCTTTACGGCGGGAGAGTTGGTGGAGTATTACGAGGCCCTGGCGGACCGGTATCCTGTTATATCCCTTGAGGACGGCCTGGCGGAGGAAGACTGGGAGGGTTGGGAACTTCTCACCCGGCGCCTCGGCAGGACGCTTCAACTTGTCGGTGACGATATTTTTGTCACGAACCCTAAACGGCTCAATCGCGGCGTTTCCACAGGGGTGGCGAATTCCATTCTCATCAAGCTCAACCAGATCGGCACGTTGACGGAAACTCTTGAGACCGTTAACCTGGCAAGGATGGCAGGCTATACGACAGTGATTTCCCACCGTTCCGGTGAAACTGAAGATGCCTTTATTGCCGATTTCGCGGTGGCAACGCGGGCGGGGCAGATCAAAACCGGTGCTCCCTGCCGCAGTGAGCGCGTGGCCAAGTACAACCAGTTGCTCCGGATTGAGGAACAGTTGGGGGAGAGCGCTGTCTATCCGGGGAAGAACGCTTTCAAGCATTTCTAACCGGCACTATGCTCCGAATAAGATTGCAAGACCCTCCAGGGTGTGTTATAATACCGACGATTTGGGGGGAAGTCGATGCTCAAAGTAATAATATCCGTGTTGTACGTGTTTATTTGCCTCTTACTGATTACCGTGGTGGTATTGCAATCCGGTAAGAGTGCCGGTCTATCGGGGGCTATCGGCGGTGGCGCCGAAAGTCTTTTCGGCAAGAAAAAGGGACTCGATGAGTGGCTGGCAAGGGTGACCGTGTGGGTCGCGGTAGTTTTTGCCGGTGCATCCTTGCTGTTGGTTGTCTGGAAATAGCGATAACCGGCAAGCCCCATAGAAAAAGTAAGCCCGCCGTCGGCGGGCTTTCGATTTAAACTGAATTAACCTACGAGGTGAAGGCTTTTTCAAGCGGCGGGGCCACCTGTTTTTTCCGCGACATGACACCCGGGAGCCACATGGAAGCGCCTTCCGGTTTCTTTCCGAAAGCCTTTTCCATCATTGCGGCGTCACCTGCAAAATAAAGCTCGGAACCCTCCTTGATGATGTCGGTGCCGATGAAAACCACCATCTCGTATCCTTTGCCGCTCTTTAGTTCGTTGAGGTAAGCCGTTACTTCACCGGCCCTGTCGTACACTTCGTTTATGTCTACAAGCTCGGTTTGGCCGATACCGACTTTCTTGCCGCCGAAGTCGAAGTCCTTGAAATCCACGTGAATTACGTCGGCAATCGGTTTGCCCTTGATGCTCGCTTTTGCCTTTTTAATATCGATACCAAAGGTCTGAATATCCGTTATACCGGCGATTTTGGCTAGTTCGGCCGCGATCGCCTTGTCTTCATCGGTGGTGGTGGGGGACTTGAAAATAACGGTATCGGAAAGGACGGCCGCCAGTAGCAGACCTGCATGCGTCGGGTTACCCTTAACCTGATCCATGTAATGTTTGGCAATTACCGTGGCCGTGCTTCCCACCGGCTCAACATGGATATAAATCGGCGTGTTGCAGACGAAGTTCATTTTATGGTGGTCGACTACTTCAACAATTTCCGCCTGGTCCCCACCGTCAACCACCTGGGCAGGCTCGTTGTGGTCGACGAGGACAAGCTTTTTACCCGCGGCGTTTTCCATAAGGGCGGGTGCCGGAACTTTAAAGTAGTCAAGGACAAAGGCGGTTTCCTCGTTCAATTCGCCGGGCCTTGCAGCTGTGTAACCCTTCAAACCTGCGTACACAATGGCCGAACAAACGGTATCGGTGTCAGGGCTTTTATGCCCGATGACGTATACTTCGCTCACGTTAATACCTCCTAAAATTTCAGGTGTTTTCTCTGAGCCCGATAAAAAACTGCTACCTTCGGCTTCAGATTTCAATCACAGAGACTTTTTAAGGCCTTTCTGGGTTGGAGCCACCTCCTTTATAGTAACCTTAGTAGCTGGGACGTATTTTATAGACTTTCATTTCGCCAATGCCTGGAGGCACTTAGTGAATATTTTCGCGATGTCTCTAAGTTATTCCTTCAAAAATAAATAAAAATTTAGACATCTTTGCTTAATCTTTGTAGAGCCAAAAGACCCTCGGTCATTGGAATGGCGAGACCATTTTCACCGGCTAAAAGTGCGCGGTAAGGTTTTCCCCCTTGTGAGCGGGCCGGAAGAAAATTTATAATGGGCAAGGTGATGGTTTTGCTCCGCGTAAAAAAGCTTTTAAAAACGCTTGACTATACCCTGATCGTTACCGCTCTGTTAATCATAATATACGGCCTGATCACCATTTCCAGCGCCACGCACGCCATCAATCCTTCCGGT
>QZIW01000062.1 GCA_003604985.1 Ammonifex sp. | reverse complement strand
TAAGGAGAGATAGTTATGAAGATTATCGTACTGCACGGGCCGAATTTGAACCTTCTGGGCACAAGAGAGACAGAAATTTATGGCGAAGGAACGCTGGCGGAAATAGACGCGGCGCTCAAGGCGCTCGGCGCCGATCTGGGCGTGGAAGTGGAGTGCTGCCAGTCAAATCATGAGGGGGAACTGATTGACAGACTGCAAAGGACCGAGGCCCGAGCCGCGGTTATGAATCCCGGCGGTTTCACCCACTACAGCATAGCGCTGAGAGACGCCGTTGCGGCCGTAAACATACCCGTTATTGAAGTTCACCTTTCAAACATCCATGCCCGCGAGGACTTCAGGCAAAAGTCCGTGGTCGCCCCCGTGGCCGCGGGGCAAATAAGCGGCTTCGGTCTGGAGAGTTACCTCCTCGGGCTACGGGCCGCGGTAAGCCTCGCGCGGCGGGGGCTGGAAGACCGTTGAAACACAGGGTTGAGCGGCTGAGAGAAAAGTTCGCGGCCGTAAAAATTGAAGGTTTTCTGGTAACCAACCAGGAAAACAGGTATTATCTCACCGGTTTTACCGGGTCGACGGGTGTAGTTCTGATCCACGACGGTGCGCCCGTATTGGCGGTTGACGGCCGTTACCGGGAACAGGCACGCAGCGAGTGCCCTTTCTGTGAGGTGGTGGAAGCCAAGCGTCTCTGGCCGGAAGGGATCGCTGACCTGGTCAGAGAACGAAATATCAAGCGCCTTGGCGCCGAAGGTGGACACGTCACACGCGAGGCCTGGGGAAAGCTGGAGGCGGCGCTTGCGGGGGTCGTTTTAATCTCTGTCCCCGGGCTTGTGGAAACGCTCCGGACGATTAAAGAACCGGAAGAAATCAGCGCCATCAGAAAAGCGGTGCAACTGGTGGACGATGTGTTTGCGACCTGTTTACCGGCGCTGCGAGTCGGGGTAAAGGAGAGGGACTGGGCGTTGGAAGTGGAGTTGGCCCTCCGCCGCAGCGGCGCGGACCGGGCGGCGTTTGACTTTATCACCGCGTCGGGCCGGCGGGCCGCACTCCCGCACGGATCGGCTTCCGCGAAAGCGCTCCAAACGGGAGAACTGGTAATCGTTGACATCGGCGCGGTGCTCCAGCACTACTGCTCGGACTTTACCCGGACGGTGGTACTGGAGGAGGCGGAACCCTGGCAAGAGAAGCTGTACGAAGCGGTGCTTGCGGCACAGAAAGCGGCGATCGCCGCCATCCGGCCCGGTGTAACCGGAGGGGACGTTGACCGGGAGGCGCGTACCGTATTGGCGGAATCCGGCTACGCGGAGTTTTTCACGCACAGCACGGGGCACGGTCTCGGGCTGGCGGTGCACGAGGAGCCGCGCCTGGCGGAAGGAGTTGAGACGATCCTGGAACCGGGAATGGTGCTCACGGTCGAACCTGGCGCGTACCTGACCGGAAGAGGGGGCGTCCGGATCGAGGACGTGGTAGTTGTTACCGGTGAAGGCGCCGAAGTCCTTACCGCATCGCCGAAAGAGGTGCTTCTGGTTGTCGGGTGAACGGTGAGGGGTGAAGGATGAAGGATGAGGGATGAAGGATGAAAAGTCAGAAATCAGAAGCCAGAAGACAGAATGTAGAAGTCACGAGTCTAAAGTCCTCAGTCTTAGGTTAAGAGACGGAAGGATTTTGAACCGTGAACCGTGAACCATGAACGGACCCGTAATTCATGCGTATAAGCACTAACGTTGAACCTTGAACGTTGAACGGACCCTGACGTCGTACAGCATTAGCTTTAGCTTTGAACGTTGAACCTTTTATGGGAGGGGAGACTTTGATATCAACCAACGATTTTCGCACGGGTCTCACAGTTGAGCTTGAGGGCGACATTTACCAGGTTATCGAATTTCTGCACGTGAAACCGGGGAAGGGTTCACCGTTTGTCCGTTCCAAACTGCGAAACTTACGGACAGGGTCGATTGTCGAGCGGACCTTTAACGCCGGGGAAAAACTGCCCCGCGCGCACCTTGAAAGACGGCAAACGCAATACCTTTACAACGACGGCAGCAACTACTATTTCATGGACATGGAAAATTTTGAACAGATCGCTTTGGATCCCGCGGAGTTGGGGGACGGCGTCAAGTATTTAAAAGAGAACATGGAAATACTCTGTTTGATGTATCAAGGTAAGATACTAGGCGTGGAACTTCCGAACACCGTGGAACTGCAGGTGGTCGAAACGACACCCGGGATAAGGGGGGATACGGCCACCGGCGGGTCAAAGCCGGCCAAACTTGAGACCGGCGTGCAAGTTCAGGTACCGCTTTTCGTTGAGGAGGGTGACGTGATTCAGGTGGACACCCGCAGCGGGCAATACCTTAAACGGGCGTAACGGTTTCAAGTCACACACCCGGTCCGGGGGTTTAGGAATTTCGAATGCAGGCCATACTAGTAAAGCATTTTTTAGGCGGGGGTGTATCAAATGGCGGACTTGCGGGCCCGGGTCGCGTACGTTAAGGGGCTTCTTTCCGGTTTCGGAACCGACGACGGCAATAGAGGGGAACGTTTTTCTGAAGAAATGGTTAAGGTGATTCATGAGTTCGCGGAGGAGATTGAGGATCTGAAAAGCGCCCAGGAAGGCCTTGAAGAATACGTTCAAGCGCTTGACGAAGATCTCTATGCCGTGGAAACCATGGTTTTCGGCGAGGACGGCGAAGAGTTGGTTGACGACGCCGGGGCGACCGGCCTTGATGCGGGAGAGTTTACATTGGATGACTTGGACAATGATACCGGGAACGGTACGCGGGTTAACGACGATGCTTTTTGAACCATAGTTTCGAATAACCTCGTTTGTCAAAAGGGTCTTCCGAAAGGGAGGCCCTTTTATAATGCTTGTCAACCAGTTGGTCTAAATGAGGCCCCGCGGCATAACCTTACTTCGGGGGGGACAACTTGTGCGCGTCAAACAGGATTATCAAGAGCAGGAACTGGTGCGCTTCTTCCCGCAGACCCTTAGAGGAATACTCCAACACATCACCGAGTGGGAAGAGGTCGAAGAAGTGCGGCTAAAGACGGGGAAACCTCTAATGGTAAGGTTTGCCCGGAAAGATGCTTTTGTGTCCCAGGACGGTGTGTTGGTGGGCCGCCCCGAAGAGGGTTACGTGGTTTCTCCCGAGGATGTGAACCGGGTCGTGAATATAGCGAGCGGCGCCTCCCTCTACGCTTTCGAAGAGGAAATCCGGAGCGGGTACATCACCCTCCCCGGAGGGCATCGCCTTGGCCTTGCGGGACAGGTGGTGCTCGAAAGGGGCAGGATCAAAACCCAAAAACATATCAGCGGGCTGAACTTCAGGTTGGCAAGGGAAGTGAGGGGGGCCGCGGACGAGATCGTGCCTTTAGTACTTGCCGGTTCGCCGCCGCGGGTCTGCCATACGCTTATCATTTCACCCCCCCGGGGCGGAAAGACCACGGTTTTGCGCGACCTCGTAAGGCAGCTTTCCGACGGAGTGCCGCGGTTGGGTTTTCCAGGGGCAACGATCGGGTTGGTGGACGAGCGGTCGGAAATCGCAGCCTGCTACAAAGGAGTGCCGCAACTCCCCGTCGGCGCGCGTACGGACGTTTTGGACTCCTGCCCCAAGGCGGAAGGAATACGGTTGATGTTGCGGGCTTTCGGCCCGGAGGTGGTAGCCACTGATGAAATCGGACGGGCCGAGGACGCCCGTGCTGTTGAAGACGCTTTGAACGCCGGAGTAAAGGTGGTTGCGACGGCGCATGCAGGAACGGTCGACGAACTGCGAAAACGACCTTTTTTCAGGTATTTGTTTGCCTTGGGGGTAATAGAACGGTTTGTCTTGCTGGAAAGGCGCGAAAAGCCCGGCAGGGTGGCGGCTGTAACGGATGGTACGGGTAGACCGCTGGGGGTGAAAGCATGCTGAAAACAGTGGGTGCGGCTGCGGTTTTGTTTGCCGGCGGCGCTACCGGCGCTGAGATCGGGCGGCTCTACTCCCGCAGGCCGAGGGAGATCAAAGCTTTAATGGGGGCGCTGCTGCTGCTCCAAACCCAAATAAGCTACGTTGCCGCGCCCTTGGGGGAGGCGTTGTCGGTTGTTGCCTTGCGGGCTGATCCCAAAGTGGAGGCCTTTTTCAGCCATGCTGCAGGCTATCTGAATGCTTCATGCGGGTTGACGGCTGCCGAGGCGTGGGACAAGGCTGTGGCCGAAGTATTTCCGGATTCTTCGTTGAGGGAAGAGGATCTGGACGTTCTGCGGGATCTCAGTGCGGCCTTGGGTAATTCGGACCGTGAGGACCAAGCGCTGCACATTTCACTCGCGCTGGAGCGGTTGAAAGCGTTGGCCGTGGCAGCGGAGGAAGACGCGCGGCGTTTCGTACGTCTGTACCGGTTTTTGGGTTTCGGCGCGGGGCTTTGTCTGATTGTTCTGCTTTTTTAAGGAGGCCGCCGATGAACAATATCGATCTCATCTTTAGAATCGCAGGTGTGGGAATCCTTACTGCGGTATTGCATGCAATGCTGAAACATGCCGGCAAAGAAGACCTGGCCCACCTTGCCACACTTGCCGGGGTAGCGATAGTGCTCATTTGGGTGGTCCAACTGTTGGGCACGCTTTTCAGCGAGGTGCAATCCGTTTTTAAACTGTTTTGACAACCGCTTTCAGTATTACAGCCGCTTTTCCACCCCGGCGTTAACGGCGGAGTTTTTACTAGACAACAACGGCTTGCCCGCTTAACTTCCATAGACGGTCATCGAACTTGTTTCGGATTGATGCCGGTGCAAATCGGTCTTCGGATGGGTGAAAAATGAACATCATCCAGGTTGTAGGTTTTGCGCTCATAGCGGCGGTGCTTGGCGTTGTACTGCGCCGCGAAAAACCGGAACTGGCAGTCCTGGTGGGGGTTGCGGCCGGCGCGGTGGTCTTCCTTGCCATGATCGGGAGGATAGGAGTGGCGGTTGAGGTCTTTGACAGGATTGCAGTCAGGGCCGGGTTGAATTTCGTGTATCTTGATACGGTATTGAAAATTGTCGGTATCGCCTACATAGCCGATTTTGGCGCACAGATGTGCCGGGACGCCGGAGAGGGGGCGCTTGCTGTCAAGGTTGAATTTGCGGCCAAGGTTCTGATTCTAATGATGGCGCTGCCCATTATCGTCGGACTCCTTGATTTGTTGCTGAAGCTGCTGGGCCGGCAATGAAAACCAATCGGTCACCGAACGTCCGTACCAGGCGATTTCTGCCGCGGGGCCTGACACAAGCCGCGCTTAAGAGGATTTTCTTAATCGTGGTACTGCTGGCGGGGTGCTGCTTTTGCCCGGCAGCGGCGGCAACTGTACCGGAATTCGGCTCTCCGGAGGAAGAACTGGCCAATATCAACCTCCAGCGGGTTGAAGCCGAAGCGGCGGAAATAACGGAAATGATGCGTAAGTGGGTTCCTGAAATGAACTTTCGCGTCCTGGTGGTTGACTTGCTTCACGGAAGGCTGGAGATGACTCCTACGGCACTAATGTTAATGCTGGGGCGGTTTTTCTGGGGAGAGGTCTGGGGCGGGGCGGTGCTCATCGGTAAAATACTCATCCTCAGCATCATTCTTGCCGTTCTCCAGCAGTTAAGCGCCGCGTTCGAGCGCACCTCCACCTCCAAACTGGCTTTTTACGCCTGCTACCTGGTCCTGGCGGGGATGATGGTTACCGCTCTGGGCCTTGCCCTGCGGACCGGACAGGAAGCGGTGGACGGGATGGTATCGTTTGTCCAGGCACTCCTGCCCGTGCTGCTTGGGTTGCTGGCGGCCACAGGAAGCCTTGCCACGGCGGCGATACTGCACCCCGCCATTCTCGGCACCCTTGCGGTTATCGGGACGTTGATCAAAGACGTGGTCCTGCCGCTGATTACCTTCGGCGTCTTGCTCAGTTTTGTCGGTCGTTTGAGCGAGGGCTTGCAGATTTCCCGCCTGGCGGGTCTTCTCCGCAACACGGGGCTCGCGCTTTTGGGTGTGGCGGCCACCGTTTTTATCGGCGTACTTACCGTGCAGGGGGTGGCGGGTACGGTAGCAAGCGGCGTAGCGCTCCGCACAGCCCGGTATGCCACGGGAGCGTTCGTCCCGGTGGTCGGTGGAATGCTGGCCGACGCCTTTGAAGCGGTGATCGGCACTACACTCCTTTTAAAGAGTGCTGTTGGAATGGCCGGGATGGTCGTGGTTTTCTTCGCGGTGGCCTTTCCGGCGGCGAAGCTTATCGCCATGAGCTTCATTTTCAAGCTTTCAGGTGCTCTGGTGCAGCCGCTTGAGGGGCAAATGGCGGCTTCGCTGGACGATATCGGCGGGGGTCTCTTGGGCATTTTCGCGGCGGTCGCCATAGTCGGTCTTCTTTGTTTCTTTGCGTTGGCCGTCATCGTAGGACTAGGTTACCTTACGACCATGATGCGCTGAAAAACCCAAGAATCCTTGAGATCGCACGCTGACCGCCGGTTCCAGCCCCACAGTGAGGAGGGGTGGATACGGACAAAATAGGCCTCCTGATCCGTGACCTGATTTTTATCGTCGTGATGACGGTATTGCTGGAGCTTTTGCTGCCGGTGGGCGAAATGCGCCGTTACGTACGGATGGTCATGGGTATTTTGGTAATCATGGCGGTGCTGCAGGTTTTTGTGGGGTTCTTGCATTGGGCCGATACTCACCCCGTACCGGCGGCAACGCTTGAACCACGAGCAGTCCCGGGCATCCCTGATTACCGCGACTATCATGCCGATTACCTGAAGCGGGCAAGCAGCGCCTACCAAGCAGGAGTGGCAAGACAGGTTCAGGCGTTGGCAAGGCTTGCCGGGTTCGAGGTTGCCCGGGTCGAAGTCCTTTTGGAAGAAACGGCCGGCGAGTACCCCCGGCTGCGCGAAATCAAATTGCACCTGGATACGGCCGTACCGGTCGCAACGGAGAACGATGTGCAAGCCGGAAGCGCGGTGGATATGATCGCCGATTTCTATAACTTACCCCGTGACCGGGTAACGGTCGCCAAGCCTTAGAAAGGAGGTAAAAGGGTGAAGCAATTCCTTGAATCCCTTTTCGGAAAAAACAACGCACTTGTAAAAAGGCCGGAATACTGGCTTAAAATCTGCCTTCTAGGCCTGGCCGGAGTGGTATTGCTGGTTTTGGGAAGCGCCGGAAATGCCGGGTACCAACCGGAGGCAACACCTGCCGGGGAAGAGGTTATGAACCCCGCCGCAAATCAGCCGGGCGCGATTAAAGAAGAGGAGGATAATCTGGCTGAACGGTTGAGAAAGGTGCTGCGGAAAGTCGAGGGCGCAGGTACGGTGGAAGTGACCGTGCACCTCGCCGGGTCGACCAGGACCGAGTACGCCGTCAACGCCACCACCGGAAAACGGATTACAGAAGAAAAAGACAAGGCGGGTGCGAACCGCCTGACAACGGAAGATAACAACAACGGGCAGGTCGTGGTGGTCCGTAATGGACAGCGCGAGAATGCCGTGGTCGAGCGGGAAGAGGCGCCGCGGATTCTCGGGGTGCTGGTGGTTGCGGACGGCGCGGCCGACCCTGACGTAAAGGCAAGGATTTTTCACGCCGCTCGGGTGGCCCTGGGGGTTGAAGCTCACCGCGTCCTGGTTCTCCCGAGGTGCCAGGTGCCGCCTGCTTGAAAACGGTGGTTGGTTAATGTTGACTGGATTCGTTTTAAAGAGGAGGGTTTGAAATGCCCCGAATTGTAGTGTTTCGCCGGCGCCTATTGTTCGGTTTGACGGCTATCCTGCTGCTGGTCGGGTCCGTTGCCGGCGCGGTGGGAGTGTGTGCCGTAAAAGAAAAGCCAGAGGAAACGAAAGCAGGCGCAACAGAGCGAACAGAAGCTGCGGCGCCCACAACGCCCGCTCTGGCGCCAAGCGGACAGGAAGCTATGACCGTGGCGACGGCCGATAGTTTCTTTGTAGATTTCAAACTGGAACGGGAAGCTAAGCGTGACCAGCAAATGGAGTTGCTCCGGGAGATTGCGGCTGCGCCCGCTACCGGTGCCGACGTCAGGAAGGAGGCCCAGGAGAAGCTAATGTCCTTATCCCGGGAGTCGGAACGGGAAGCACGGGCGGAGAGCATTTTGCGTGCCGATGGTTTTAAGGACGCGGTTGTATCGCTGCACGAAGAGGGGGCAACCGTGGTTGTTCAGGGAAAAATAAGCCCCGAGGATATGACGACGATCGTTACCTTCGTGTACCGCGGCCTTGGTATACCGCAGGAGCAGGTGATGATAATCGGACGGGACTAGTCGGTATCACCAGGTGATTTTCGGCGGAAGGGCGTGGCTCGGGCTGCGGCCTTCACATTTTTACTAAACCGACACGGACTCTTGTATCGCAAACCAGGAGGGTGTTTGAAGCGGGTACAAAGGTATAAGCCGTATCCCGAGAGGACTTTTCGGGGGATTGGGCCGGAAAGCGAGCGGCGGCTAAGTTTCTCTTTGTCTATCTGCGGCGCTAGTGTTATAATCCTCTTTATACAGAGTCAAAAAGAGTGTTGTAATCTCTAAATCGCGAAATAATACTCATCGTCTGTTTGCGGCAGACGTTTGGGAAAAAGATGGAGACCGTGAAAAACGAGTATGACGCGGAAGGTGAAGCCGGCCAGCGCGGAGCGTACACGGTGGTACGTGAGCGCCGGGCGGCGAACCTGAAGTCAGGCGAAATTTTGCAGCGGTCTCCCAAAAAGGGGAGATGTCGCTTGCATACTATCGGCATTGGATTATTGGGTTTCGGCACCGTGGGAAGGGGCGTTTACCGGGTCTTGGCGAATAACAGGGAGACGATCGCTTCCCGCCTGGGTGCTCCCCTGGAAGTTAAGAAGGTCCTGGTCAGGGACGTGGGGATGGACAGGGGAATCGACGTTCCTCCGGGGCTTTTCACTGCCGATCCTTCGGCTGTACTCGAGGACGAGGCCGTAAACATTGTCGTCGAAGTAATGGGTGGCATCGAACCGGCACGACAGTATGTTTTGGCGGCGTTTGCCAAAGGCAAAAGCGTGGTTACGGCGAATAAAGACCTTTTAGCTCTTCACGGCCGCGAGCTTTTTGATAAGGCCCTGGACAGCAGGGCGGACCTGTACTTTGAAGCAAGTGTGGCCGGCGGGATACCGATCATAAAGATATTGAAAGAGGCGTTTACCGGTAACCGCATCGAGCAAGTAACCGGGATTATCAACGGAACCACAAACTATATCCTCTCGCAAATGAGCGATTACGGCGTCGATTTTCATACGGCTTTACAGGAAGCCCAGGCCAAGGGTTTTGCTGAGGCTGACCCCACCAACGACGTGGAAGGTTTTGACGCGGCGAGGAAAATCGCCATTCTGGCGTCAATCGCGTTCAACTCACGGATCACACTGGACGACGTTTACGTGGAAGGCATTGCAAAGGTAAAACCGGAGGACATCCGCTACGCCCGTGAGTTTGGTTATGTAATAAAGCTTCTTGGTATAGCGCGGGAAACCGCGGCAGGAGTGGAGGTAAGGGTCCATCCGGCGCTGGTCCCTTGCGGGCACCCGCTGGCGGCGGTAAGCGACGTTTTTAACGCCGTTTTCGTACGGGGGGACGCGGTCGGTGAAACGATGTTCTATGGACGCGGCGCGGGAGAATTGCCTACCGCGAGCGCCGTAGTCGGCGATATAGTGGCGGCGGCCAGAAATATCGTTAACAACGTCCGCGGCCTGACGGGGTGTACCTGTTTTGAGGCAAAACCGGTACGGCCGATGACCGCGGTGGAAACCCGTTACTACCTGCGGTTGCGGGTGTTGGACAAAGCCGGTGTACTGGCCGGCATTGCAGGCGCTTTCGGAAACAACGACGTGAGCCTTGCGGCGGTCATTCAAAAGACTACCGGCGCGGTGGCCGAACTGGTTATGGTGACCCACCGCGTGCGCGAAGCAAACCTGCGTGCGGCGGTGGCTGAATTGGAGCGCCTGCCCGCCGTTGAAACGGTAGCCAACATCATCCGCGTAGAGGACTGACTGTGCCCCGGAGAGTAAAAGTCACCGTGCCGGCCACTACGGCCAATCTTGGGGCCGGGTGCGACTGTCTCGGTCTGGCGGTTTCCCTTTATAATACGGTGATCCTTGAAATTGCAGAGGCCGGGTTGACGGTAACGGTGGCGGGGGAGGGCGAGGAACTTCTCCCTTGCGACGCGAATAATACTGTATGGCTGGCGGCGAAAAGGCTGTGGGACGAACTGGGTCTCCCTGCCCCGGAAGGATTGCGGATCGACCTCAAGAACGGGATCCCGGTCGGGGCCGGTCTTGGTTCGAGCGCGGCCGCTATTGTCGGAGGCCTGACAGCCGCCAACGTTCTAGCCGGTACACCGTTGGCACCGGAAGAAGTACTCAGTTTAGCGGCTTTATTTGAGGGACACCCGGACAACGTGGCCGCGGCTTTCCTGGGTGGGTGCGTGGCGGCCGTTCTGGAAGGCGACAGGCTAAAGACACTGAAGTTTACTGTATCAGGCGGGCTGAAAGTGGTAGCCGCCGTGCCTGATTTCAACCTGGCAACGGCTCGCGCCAGGATGATTCTGCCGGAGGTTTACCCCCGCGAGGACGCCGTATATAATATTGGACGTACAGCCCTTCTGGCAGGAATTTTTGCTTACGGGCGTTACGACCTGCTGTCATACGGGATGCAGGACCGGCTTTACCAGCCGCACCGTGCACCCCTGGTCCCGGGTTTCCACGACGTGATGGGAGCAGCCCTTGAAGCCGGGGCGCTTGGTGTGGCCCTGAGCGGGGCCGGACCGAGTGTGGTCGCGCTGACCACAGGGGATACCGGTGGCATCGAAGCGGCGATGGCCGGGGCTTTTCAGAATGCAGGTGTAAGCGTTCGAACTCTTACTCTGGACCCGGATAACGACGGCACCCAGGTCGAAGAATTGTAGCAATTGACATAAACAGTGCGGTTTGGTCCAATTGACTAAAGAATGCTTAGAGCTATTACGGGGAGAGCTGAAATGCTGTTTGTGCAAAAGTTCGGCGGGAGCTCGGTAGGGGACCCGGAGAGGATTAAACGTGTTGCGGAACGGGTTTGGCGGACGCGCCAGACAGGAAAAGAAGTAGTCGTGGTGGTCTCGGCAATGGGGGATACCACAGACGATCTTATCGCGTTGGCAGGGGAAATTTCAGGTGAACCAGCAGCCCGGGAAATGGACCAACTATTGAGTACCGGTGAACAGGTTTCGAGCGCCCTTTTAGCGCTGGCGCTTCAGCGGTTGGGGGCCGAAGCGGTCTCTTTGACCGGGCAACAGGCAGGCATTTTTACCGACGGGGCTTACGGCAAGGCTGCGATTTCAAGGATCGACCCGGTTCGCCTGAGAGAAGAAATTGCCGGCGGGAAGATACCGGTGGTAGCCGGTTTCCAGGGCGTTGGACCGGGTGGGGACATCACGACTCTCGGGCGGGGAGGGTCGGATACGACGGCCGTAGCGGTTGCCGCCGGTTTGGGCGCCGACTGCTGCGAAATCTATACTGACGTCGACGGGGTTTATACCGCCGACCCACGGCTCGTGCCCGAGGCGAGCAAAATTCCGGTTATATCTTACGACGAAATGCTGGAACTGGCGAGT
The DNA here is from genome assembly GCA_003604985.1 of Ammonifex sp. Taxonomy (GTDB): domain Bacteria; phylum Bacillota; class Desulfotomaculia; order Desulfotomaculales; family Ammonificaceae; genus SURF-55. Next base: position 2,662 of record QZIW01000062.1, on the reverse strand, counting down.
CTGGGGGCGGTGGTGCTTCACCCGCGCTCGGTTGAGCTTGCAAAAATGTTCGGCGTGCAGTTGATCGTACGTTCGAGCTTCAACGATAATCCGGGAACCATTGTGAAGGGGGATGGCGGGATGGAAAAGGCGTACATGGTAAGCGGGGTTGCGCACGACTTAAATGTCGCCAAGGTCGGGCTGTTCGACGTGATGGACCAACCCGGGATAGCACACAGGCTGTTCGCGGCGTTGGCGGCCGAAAAAGTCAACGTGGACATGATTATTCAGGGGGCTACGCGAGACGGGCGCAACGACATCGCCTTCACGGTCAGCCGGGACGATCTGAAAAAGGCGCTGGCGGTAGCGGAAGGGGTAAAGGAAACTATCGGCGCCAAAGGCTACACCTACGACGATCAAGTGGGAAAGGTCTCAATCGTAGGGGCGGGGATGATCACGCGCCCCGGGGTTGCGGCGGCGATGTTCGAGGCACTCAGTACCGCCGGCGTAAACATTGAAATGATCAGTACCTCGGAAATCAAGATATCGTGCATAATCAAAGAGACGGAGGTCGCAAGGGCGGTTAAGGCGCTGCACGATAAATTCGGGCTGGCAGAATTAAGTGATACTTAGGATTTAACAAAACCGGGGAATCTGGCCCCGGTTTTTTTTATTAGCGGCGTTATATAATCCGTTTCGGCGGTGTTTAATCGGTAAAGGAAGAGGAGCGGGGCGTGTTGATCAGCCGTTCCGTTGAGGGTGATAGAGAAGCCGCGTTTCGCGCGGTTTTTGACCAAAATTACGCTGAACTTTGCCGCCGGTTAACGCCTTTTCTGGGCGACCATGCCGCCGTGGAGGACATCGTTCAGGAGGCGTTCATACGGTTGTACTACCGCCCTCCATCGCGCATGGACAATCTTCCTGCCTGGCTTTTCCGGGTTGCGGTGAATTTGGCGTATAACCGATTGCGGTCCGAAGAACGGCGGCGGCGGCGGGAACACGGTGCGTACGAACAGCCTGAAGAGGCGTGGGAGGAGGAGGTCTTGCGGCGGGAAGAGATAGCGGGTGTCAGGAAAGCGCTGGCCCGTATGGCCCCCAGGGATCGTTTTTGCCTTTTGCTCCGTTTCCGGGGTTACGCTTACGCCGAGATTGCGGCGGTGTTGCAGGTCGACCCCGGTTCGGTAGGCACCATTCTCGCCCGGGCGCGGGAGAAGTTCCGCAAGGAGTACGGCAGTACGGTGGTGGAGTCCTAAAGCGTGAAGGCTGTGCTGCAAGAAGCCATCGGGCAGACTGTTGAAAAAAGGTGAACGTTATGTGTTATGAAAAGGGTGTGCTGCAGGCGCATCTTGACGGCGAGCTTGCGGAGCCCGAAATGGGACGGGTCAGGGAGCACGCTGCAAAATGCGGGAAATGCAACGCTATCCTCCAGGAACTAAGAGATAATGCGGCCTTTGTGGACATGAGCGTCGGTGCTTACGTTAAAACGATTGCTTTGGCGCCTGACACCCAAACCGCATGGAATAAGTTTGCCGAAAAAAGGGCGCGCCGGCGGTGGGAACGGTTAGTCGCCTTTGTGGAAGACCGGTGGTTCAGGCTGGCGGCCGTAGCGGCATCACTGGCCTTCATATTCCTGGTGGGGACGACGATGCTCGACTTGTGGCAGGCGCAATTAAGACCAAGTTCACCAGCCACCGGTGAGCGCTTGGGTGTTACGGGGAGTGAAGTGAAGCATGACCGCGCAGGGGAGATTAAAGACGGGGAGAAACTTGAGCAAGACCGCTTGCAGGGAGCGAGCGAAGGTTTGCGGAAAACCACCGAAACCGGTTCGGTAGAAATGTCCGGGCAAGTACCGGCGCCGACACCCCCACCGGTGCCCGCGGAAAACGGAGATGCCGTTCAGCGGGTTCCTTTAAAGGAATCTGCCGTTTTGGAAAAGGTCCCACCCGGCTACGGACAGGATCAGGGCGTCCAGACGCAAACGTTTTCAACCGCCGTCCCACCCCATGTACCAGTTGAATTGACGGCGGTAAAAGAGGTATACTTAACGATTCCGGGTAAGCCACCGCGGGCCGTCGACGCGGCGGAAAGAGGCCGAGTTTTGGCGTGGTACAACGCCGGAATACCAACCGGCTCCGCCCAAAGCGCACTACCTACTCAAGAAACGCCCGCCGGCGCAGGGCTAAGGATCGTGCTTGCGGATGCCACAGAGATATTGGTATCTTTAGCAGGCGATGTTCTGGTGAAGGTGCGTCGGCCGGATGTTGCGTATGAAATTAAAGCCCCGGAACTGGCAAAATACCTTGAAGAAAAAGGGGGTGAGGCGGGTGCAGGCACGGAAAATTAACAAAAGGTTTTTTGTTGTGACGCTGGGCGCTGTCTTTCTGTCGCTGGTTTGTTTACTTGCTTTCTACGGACTCTTCCTGAAAGAGGGCGCCCGGCAGGCCCTGGCCGCAGCAGGATCCGGTGCGGTGGCGATTACCGTCAACGGGCGGGGTGAGGTCCGCGCGGCGCCCGATTACGGGCGAGTTAGAGTTGGGGTTGCTACACAGTCAACGAGCGCGCGCGAGGCGCAGTTAGCCAACGACCGTACCGTAGAAGCGGTTATCGCGGCTATGAAGGCCCAGGGTATCGCAAAAGAGAATATTCAAACGGGCGAATACAGCATTTGGCCCGAGTACAATGA